>JANXZW010000003.1 GCA_025355305.1 Actinomycetes bacterium
CTCCAGCCCGTTGCAATTGTGCTCTGGCTCCAGCAACATCTGGCGGAGTTTGGCGAGTAAACAGCCAGGCAATAGCTACCCGCAGACTCCCCTCTTCACGGACATCGTCAGATTCAGAGAAGAGCCCAGCAGCTCTTTGAGCAAGAAGCAGCGCTTGGGAGGTGTCCTGAACTGCATCAGCTGCCAGACTGGCATTCCAGTAGATGGACGCCCGCGCGATCGGATCAGTCTGATCGTCGAAGATCGTCATTGCCGCCTGAGAAATATCGTTTGCACGTATGTAATCTCCGCGCAGGAAGTGAATAGCAATTTTGCTCGAGAGCAGCCGTGCGTAGGTGGCGCTTCGCTGTAGCGCCGCGGGTACTGATTTCTCTGCCTGCTCTAAGAGCTCAAGAGCCGTGACAAAATCTCCAGACTCTTTGGCATATTGGGAGAGGAAGAGGGTCATCTCGATGACCTGGAGTGCAAGGCCGGCACTTTGAGCTAATGCAATGGCGCTCCTTAGTTCTTGAGATGCCCGCGTTAGATCACCAGATTTTTCAAAAATTTGCGCCAATAGAAACTGGGCCTTTGCCTCAAATTCATTGTCTGTGGGAAAGAAAGGCTCTCTCAGAATCTTTTCTAGAAGGGATTTTGCAAAAGCTACCTCGCCATTCTTAAAGGAGATCTCGGCGAAGAGGAAATCCTTGCGGCGGCTCTGGTTTGACTCTGACTCAGGCCCAAAGCGGAGAAACTCGAGGGGCACTCCGAGTCGGTTGGCCAGTTTCGTGGCAACTTCATCGGATGGCTTGCGCTTGTTGGATTCGATGAGGGAGATATGGCTGACACTGGTGATGCCCTGGGCAAGCTCCGGTTGGGTGAGCTTTGCACTAACCCTCAGGCGACGAAGGCGATCGCCAAAATTTTCCTTCTGCATAGATTGACAGTAGCACATGACAATGCTTTACTGATCCTGTAAAGAAAATTGACAAGATATTTCTTTACTTGTGGAAATAAACCGGGAGTCAGCCCGATTTGAACCACCATCTGAGGGGATGAAAAAATGGCCGGTAAAGTCGCAGCAGTAGCAATTGCCTTCGTTGTAGGTATGGTTTTGACCTCAACCCCAAGTTATGCCAGCGGTGCAATCGCTCCCAGCACCTTATCTAAAGGCAAAATCATCACCATGGCAGGCCCTCCAACCTGTTGCGGAGGAGTGGTCAACTAACCCCAAACCCGTAACTTTCTGAGGTGAGCGCCCAACGATGAATGAGAGACTTAATAAGATCTACGAGCCGAAGAGGCGAGAGCGTTTTTCCCATGGTGGGGTAACCGTCATTGAGGTGATCTGCTCGGTAGTAATCATGATCTTGGGCGAAGTGGCGATGTTTGGGGTAATTCACCTTGGACGAGCAGAGCAGCAAGCAAAAGACCCTTTTAAGGTCGCGGCGTCAAATTTAAAAGCAGCGGCCGATCAACTTCAACGTCAAAAGTTTCAACCCTGCACTTCAACTAATCCAGAGCCTTACACGCTCGATTCAGCGGTTAACACCCCAGTAACGAATTCAAAAGTACTGGCTATTGCAACAAAGACACTCCCCCTTGCACAAGCTCCTTATGCTGGCAAATCCCATCCATACTTTGCAAAGCTCAGGATAACTAATGGGGTTACCGATTTCGCCTGGACGGTCTCGCCAAGTCTTCCACCTGGGCTTTCACTATCTAGTGATGGAGTGATATCTGGAGCGCCTCAAGCGGAAAGCTCTGGCATCTATAAATTTACCGTCATAAGTAATGGAAACAGTGATTCTAAGCTCCTATCACTCACAATTGTCTCGCTATCGGTTCAAGTAAATAATTCCTTATTGCAATCGACCCCATGTGAGAGAAATTCAGATTCAACTATTGTCGGTGTTTCAGCTGATGGTTCAACCGTCACTTACTCATATTCCTCCCCAACTACTCTCGTAAAAGGGGATACTGTTTCAATCACAGGAGTAAATCCGGCATCACTTAATGTCGCCTCGGCGTCAGTGCTAAATGCCACTGCAACAGAATTTGTAATAGCCAAGAGAGCATCCAGTAGATACATCTCTGGCGGTCATGTGGCACTGGCTAGTCGCGGAAAGGTTCAGCAAATAACTCTGAGCACGACTGTGCATGGAGAGCAGTTGAGTCGCTTTATTACGCTTGCAGGTTAAAGAGGCTCAAAGAGGCTCTCATCATCTCAGAACTCCGTTCTTCCAATACCGGCAGATTGCCAAGTGGAGAGATTATTTATACGGTGAGCGCGTGTACATGACTCTTGGTTTCGTCACTAGATCTGCGCTCGCCTGGCAGATTTAGCGGGTGCGCTAGCTCAATGGCACTAGTCCCGATGGAGAAGATCCACCCCTACAGCGGCAAGCAAGCCCTGCTAACGAGTAAGCATCGCAAGTTGGAACTCATCGCACCCGTCTTCCAGGAGAGCGTCGGACTTTTAATCACTGAAGAGGCGTTAGACACCGATCAGCTAGGTACATTCAGTGGAGAGATTGAGCGACTCTTGCCTCCCTTGCAGACGGCGATCGCGAAGGCTCGCTTAGGAATGAAAGAGCAGGGTGTTGCACTCGGAATTGCCTCAGAAGGTTCGATTGGTGCTGATCCTCTTGCTCCATTTATAAACTCCGACATTGAACATTTAGTCCTGGTTGATGATGAACGCGGGATCATAATTTCCGAGGTATTTCGCTCCCTTGAAATAGTCGCCGCCCGTGCAGAAGTCATACCTGGTCAAAATTTAGAAGGGTTCTTGCGACGAGCGGACTTTCCAAACCATAGTTTGATTGTTCGACCGCGCGCAGAGCGCTTCGAAACCGTGGTTAAGGGGATTGGAAGCTTGCCTGAGCTGCATGCTGCGATCAGATTATGCGCGGAAGAGTCTGCTGGCGGGTTTGTTGAAGTGGAATCGGATTTACGTGCTCATCATTCGCCCTCTCGGCGGCGCAACATTGAGCGCTCCGCGCTACTACTTGCAGATCGTGTGAGCCATTTGTGTCCCGAGTGTCAATCCCCAGGTTGGGGGAGAGTTGCTTATGAGAAAGGGCTGCACTGCGGACTCTTCAACATTCTGATCCCCGAGGCGATTGGCCGAGAGGTGCTGGGGTGCGTCGCCTGCGACCACACAGCGCCCGGCAAGCTAATAGCCGAGGTCGCCGACCCAAGTATTTGCCCGCACTGCAATCCTTAGGCGCTGGTGCTTGCGGAGTATTCCCATAGCATTGCGCGCTACGATGAAGAGTTCGATTTGCTTATTGTGACGCTGGAGCGCAAGGGTAATTATCTCTAAATAAACTATCTCTGACTACAATATTTCTGAATACACTGCGCCTCCACTAATTTTATAAGTTTGAGAGGAAATCTTCGTGAGCGAATTTAATGTTACTTCCCAATGGGTCACCATCAATGGCGCCGAACTTTACGTCGAGGTGATCGGTGCGGGAGAAGGAAAACCAGTTCTCATCGCCCATCATGGAGGCGGAGGCATCGGCTCCTATCACGAACCGAAAGAGACGTACGGTCCTCTCGCAGATCTTTTCCAGGTCGTCGTTTTTGATGCGCGTGGATGCGGAGTGAGCAAAGGCGACGCCCCGTTTTCGCATAAAGCTTGGGCCGATGATGTGGAGGGGTTACGAAAGTGGATTGGTGCTGAACAAATAGTGGTGGCCGGCGGCTCCTACGGAGGCATCATCGCCCTCGAGTACTCCGTGGCATATCCAGATCGAGTTTTAGCGATGCTGCTACGAGATACAACCGCAGATAAAGCTAACTTTGAAACATTGGTCGCAAATGCTCGAAAGCAAGATCGCGTTGAGCTTAACTGGGAAAACTTTGATCGCTACTGGTCGGGGCAAGTCCGTGACGACGCTGATCTCAAAGCGCTCTGGGCAGAGCTAATTCCACTCTACGATTTTGAATACGATCCTGTTGCCTCTGCCATTGCCGTAGAAGCGGGTTTCTACCGACACGAATCGCATAACTGGTGCTTCGTTCATAACGTTCCAAATTATGATTTGAAGCCTTATCTACCCGACTTGCAAGCGCCTACTCTCGTGACGGTGGGAAGAGCTGATTGGGTTACCCCGGTTGCCTCCTCCGAAGTGATTGCCAACCTCCTTCCAAATTCCAAACTCGTTATCTTTGAACAGTCTGGCCATTCGCCGCAACGCGAAGAGGCAGAACTCTTCCAGCAGTCGATGCGTGATTTTCTTGCTCCCATTATGAAAGTATCGTGAGACCATGAAAAAGGTTGCGGTAGTCACAGGCGCCGGCCACGGCATTGGTAAGCAGATTGCTGAAGAGCTTTCAGAGCTTGGCCATACGGTTCATGGCGTGGACCTTCCTCAAGTCGATCTCTCTGACTCTTCCGCTGCCGCGGAGTTTTTTAGAAATATCGGTCCGGTAGATATCCTCGTGAATAACGCGGGTGGAGTGGTTGGCCAGGTACATCATCCTTTGGAGGAGATAACGGATGAGATGTGGGCTGCGGTGTTTGGCGCAAACATTATGAGCACTTTTCATTGCACTCGGGCGGTGGTCCCAGCTATGAAAGAGCGTGGGTGGGGTCGCATTGTGACAATCTCTTCTGGTGCGGGACGCAGTGTGAGCCTAACTGGAATTCAAGCTTATGCGACGGCGAAGGCGGCTCAGATATCTTTCACAAGGCAGATGGCCTTTGAGTTGGGTCGGCATGGGATTACCGTAAATTGCATCGCTCCTGGATTTATTCTCTCGAACCCTTCTTCGCAAAAACAGTGGGAGAGTTATGGAGCAGAGGGACAGCAGAAGATCATTGATGCCATAGCGGTCCGTCGACTTGGGGAGCCCACCGATATTGCCAATGCCGTCAGGTTTTTCACCTCCCCAGATTCTTCTTGGGTTACCGGACAGTGTCTCTCTGTAGATGGTGGACACTCACTCTTTTAATAACCCTGAGGAAGCAGCACTCTTAAAGCAGGTGTGGCGCAATCGCTTTAGCCAGAGTCAGTAGTTTTGCATCAGCGTTGCGGGCTCCGACTAATTGCAGCCCCATCACCATCGGTTCACATGAAGCGGGCAGCGTAATGGCGGGTTGTCCGCTCACATTAAAAATCTCCGTGTAGAGGCTCTCGTAACCTCCCATCTGCGAATCTAGGGTTGGCGTATTTTCTGGTGCGAAAAATGGAACTGTGGGGGTCATCAGAAGATCAACTCCCTTCATGTATCCAACGAGTTGATCTAGCGCGATCCTTCGTCTCTCCAGTGCCGCGTGATAGCTATCGGTACTAATTTCAGCACCCATTTGAAGGAGGGTCAGTGTGGGTGCCCCGAAGTGGAGAGGATCTCTTTCAACCTGAGCCCCAAACTCTTCCCAAGCCTCATATAAAACGACATCGATAAATGCACTTCTGAAATCCTCCAGCAAATTGCTCTCAAGATCCACCAACTTGTATCCACGTTCTTTCAGATCAGATTCAATTTTGTGAAAGCGCTGCACGATTCGAGAGTCATTTCTCAGATCATCAAGGAGCGCTCGCGGGATCCCGATCACAATTGCGCCAGAGGAGAGGGCTGGTTCGACGACCTGGGCACGATAGGCAGGACTGGTCGCCTCCATCGCACGCGCTATCAAATCAATGCTGGTGGCAATGAATCCGAGGTGATCATAGGTAGGGGCCAGCGCTGTAACTCCCTGTAGCGAGATTGCCCCACTCGTTGGTTTGAATCCGATTGCGCCGCAGTAGGCCGCTGGAATCCGAATAGAGCCACCGGTATCGGTACCGACCGCCAGTTCGAGGATTCCCGCCCCGACCAGCGCCGCTGAACCGGAACTTGAACCACCAGCCGTTAGCTCCTCATTAAGGGGGTTGCGAGTCTCTGGAATCTCGGGGTGCTGTGCTCCGGCTGCGTACTCCAGCAGGGAGGTCGTCACGACTATTTCAGCACCTGCGCTCAATAGTTGGTCGATCACCTGGGCGCTTGATGCCTCACGGGGAGCCCCCCTCATGTCAGCTAAATTTCCATTCCCACGGCGCAGGCCCGCGATGGCGATCATATCTTTCACGCCGATCGCTACATTCTCCAGAAGCAACTTGGCAGACCCATCTCCGCTTTGACTTTGGGTACGAAGAGGAGGGTCGAGGATTTCCACCACCGCGTGGAGCTCCTCACCACGACCGGCGAGGAGTCTATAAATCTCATTATTTGGATGAACCATGTGTGACCCGTTTCACTTGCGTTGGGGGTGCGATGCCTCTAACATTCCCGTTGTCAACGAGTTTAGACAATACTTCATAACTTCGTTAACCCTCGGTGATCGATGTGGATCGCAAACTGCAGTTCGATGTTGATCAATGGTTGATTGGTGTTAACTTTGTATGATCGAAGATGACCAAACTTAAACCCTCGATAGGAGTGCTATTAATGATAGTTACAAAGAAGGCCACTCGCGTGGCTCTCCTCGCCGCCGCCGCCGTGGTTGGAACCATGTTTGTAGGCATTCTCCCTGCGACGGCAGATAATGCCGCTCCGAAGGGTGACCTCGTCCTAGTTCGCAACGAGGATTTCGCCACTTTCAACCCGGATCTGGCTCAGAACGATTCGATCTTCATTCAGCAACAGATCTTTGAACCGCTCTACATGATCAACCAGGATGGAAAGACCGTTAAGCCTTGGCTAGCCAAGAGCTCCTCTGTCTCCGCCGACAATTTGACCTGGACCATCAAATTGCGCACTGACGTTAAGTTCAGTGATGGAACTCCCATGACATCTGCCGATGTGAAGTTCTCGCTAGATGTCGCCACAAAGGGTTCTGGGTGGGGTTTCCTCGATACCGCAATTTCCTCGATCGACGCACCAAGCCCAGATACCGTGGTCATCCACACCAAGACACCATGGGCGCCATTGCTCTCAGATCTCGCATGCTTCTCAAACTCAATCCTCCCAAATAATTATGGCGGAAAGACTGCCGATGTCTTCTTCAAGACCTCGCCAGTTGGAACCGGTCCATTCATGCTCGATCACTGGACTCCAGGTACTGAGGTCAAGTTGATTGCAAATAAGAGCTATTGGCAGCCAGGTAAGCCGTACCTGAACTCTGTAACCTGGAAGTATGTACCAGACGACAACACGCGTTCGTTGATGCTCCAATCTGGTCAGGCCGACATTAACGAGTTCCCGCCTGCAACCTCTGTAGCTCAGATCAAGAAGACGCCTGGACTTATAGTGACTCCATTCCCTGCTGCAGCATCTGAATACCTGGCAATGAATGAGAAGGTCCCAGCTCTCGCTGACGTGCACGTTCGTCGCGCGCTTTCTTACTCCTTGGATCGCAAGTCGGTTATCAAGGTAGTCCTTGCTGGAATCGGAACAGCTTCAAATTCACTTCTCGCTCCAAATGTTGGCTTCTACGATCCAAAGACCCCTGGTCTGCAATTCGATCTCAAGAAGGCAGCGGCTGAGCTGAAGATGTCGAAGTTCGCCAAGGGCTTAACTCTTAACTACCTCGCAACTGCAGGTAGCGTGCAAGATAACGCCATGAGCTCAATTCTGCAGGCATCGCTGAAGAAGATCGGGGTCAAGCTCACCATCACGACACAAGATCCCTCCGTGAAGCGCGCCTCCCAGAAGGCGGAGAACTACCAGATCACCAGCACCGCCTGGACGATGGATATCTCTGACCCAGATGAGTTGATGACCTTCGCACTCAGCCCTAAAGAGGGTGGTACGGATGATTTCTACACCCACTACAACAACCCTAAAGTTGTTGCAGCTGTAAAGGCTGGGCAGACGACTACGAATGTAGCAGCTCGTCAAAAGGCCTACTCATTGGCACAGAGCATCACCGCTAATGAAGCGATGATGATCTACGCGTACAACTATTCATACATCTATGCCTGGCGCTCGAATGTAAGTGGCTTCCAAGTCACTCCTACACTCTCGTACCACATGGAAGATGTGAAGAAGAACTAACGCAAAGCTGTACATAGTAAATCTGAACATCAACTAGAGAGGGTGGGGTAAGACTCGGATGAATTTCTTGTTCTACGCGGGCAAGAGATTTCTCCAAGTAATCCCCGCCCTCTTTGGCATTTCAATTGCAGTTTTTCTACTCGTTCATCTGATCCCTGGGGATCCGGCTGACATAATCCTGGGTCAGACCGCAACACCAGCTCGCTCAAAGGTGATCCACCACATGCTGGGGATTGATCGCCCGATTATCGTTCAGTATTTCTCCTATCTCAACCATCTCTTTCATGGCTCACTCGGAACGAGTTACGTCAATCAACTCAACGTGACCAAGTTGATTGGTGGTCGCTTGAGTGCGACAGCATTTTTGATGGTCGGCGGAATCTTGCTCTCGCTTCTGATCAGCGTGCCTCTGGCAATTCTTGCAGCCTCACGCGAGGGTGCGGTTCGCGATCAGGTTGTGCGCGTAATACCCATCGTCGGACTTGGAATGCCTCAAGTGTGGGTGGGAATCGAACTAATACTTCTCTTGGGCTTGAAAGTGCATTGGTTCCCGGTGAGTGGTTTCGGAGATACCTTCGTGCAACACCTGCGCTCTTCTTTCTTACCCGCTCTCTCCATTGCTATTGGCCTCTCACCGATCCTCATCCGCAGTCTTCGCGCGAGTATGCTCGAAATCCTGGAGGCCGATTTTGTCTTGACGGCAAAGGCCAAAGGAATCAGTAAGGCGAGAGTCACCCTCTCCCATGTGGTGCGAAATGCGATTATCGCCTCGGTCACCGTACTGGGAGTCAATATCGCCTACCTAGTTGGAGCAACCGTTATCGTGGAACGCGTCTTTGCCATTCCTGCGACTGGATCGTTGATGATTGATGCAATCGCAACGCGTAATTATCCCATCGTCCAGGGAGTGACGCTCTTCTTTGCCGTGGTGGTTGTGACGGTTAACTTACTCGCCGACCTGATTCACGCCGCGCTAGACCCTCGGGTTGCGTTATGAGCACCAACATCATCCGTGGAAAGTCTTTCACCAAGAAATTAAATTTTAATGGAAATGGATCCTTCTATTTCGGAATTGGTCTGATCACTTTCCTCATTATTCTTGCTGTTGCTGCCCCATTGATTTCTCACTTCGACCCTACCGGTCAGGATTTGCTCAATACCTTGGTGCCTCCGAGTCGTCAGCATTGGTTGGGCACCGATCAGTTGGGGCGCGATGTATTTACCCGTATTCTCTACGGAGCCCGCATTGATCTCACAATCGGATTTGCGGCTGTTCTCTTGCCTTTCATTATTGGCACAACCCTTGGTCTGATTTCGGGCTGGTTCGGTGGATGGTTTGACTCGCTTCTCATGCGAATCGTAGATACAACAATTGCATTCCCCTTCTATGTCTTAGCGATCGCACTCGTCTTTGTAGTTGGCCCGGGTCCAAAGGCGATTATTCTGGCGATCACCCTTGTTGGCTGGGTGGCTTACTGTCGCATCATTCGTGCCGCGGTTCTGGTGGCGAAGGAACTTGACTATGTGCACGCGGCCAAACTCAGTGGGTTGCCTACGGCACGAATTCTCCGTAAGCATCTCCTCCCAAATGTCATTTCACAAGCGATTATCTTTTCGATGAGCGATATCGTGCTGAGTATCTTGGCGATCGTCTCACTGGGGTACCTTGGCTTGGGAGTTCCGATTCCAACAGCTGAGTGGGGCTCGATGATCCAAGAAGGTCAGGCCTATATTTTGCAGCAGTGGTGGATCCCTACAATCCCTGGTCTCATGGTTGTTGTTACTGGTTTTGGCTTATCCCTGATTGGTGATGGCTTGGTGAAGAGGCTCAACAGATGACTCATCCATTGCTCTCCGTCCGAGATCTCCATGTAGAAATCGACACTCCGCGCGGACTTCTCAAGGCGATTCGAGGTATCTCACTCGATCTCAACGCAGGTGACTCTCTGGGAATTGTCGGCGAGTCTGGGAGTGGAAAGTCGATCACCCTCAAAGCCATCTTGGGGCTACTTCCCAAGAACGCGCGCGTCACAAGTGGCGAGATTTTTCTGGATGGTGTTTCGCTCAACTCTCTGAACGCACCGAAGCGGGCGGAGCTACTTGCCGAGAAGATTGGAATTGTCTTTCAAGATGCCATCGCTGCTCTTAATCCAGTGATGACCGTTGGAAATCAGATAGCAGAGGTACCGCGTCGCCGCTTAGGCTGGTCCAAAGAGAAGTCACATCAGCGGGCGATAGAACTCATGGAGTTGGTAGGTATTCCAGAGGCAGAGGCGCGTTTTCATGTTTACCCGCACCAACTCTCGGGCGGCCTGCGCCAACGTGTGGCGATAGCGATTGCCCTCTCTGGAAATCCTCAACTGATTTTCTGTGATGAACCTACAACGGCCTTAGATGTCACGATACAAGCACAGGTCTTGCGCCTTCTCATGGATCTTCGCCTAAAAGAGAAGACTGGAATTGTCTTTGTGACTCACGATCTGGCGGTGGTCAACGAGATTTGCGAAGATATTAATGTGATGTATGCCGGTCGATTTGTCGAAAGCGGTGGAGTCCAAGAGTGTTTTCAGAACCCCTCCCATCCCTACGCCTATTCGCTTTTAAAATCGGCGCCCGATATGGAGCACCAGGTCGAACGGCTATTCTCAATTTTGGGTGAGGCTCCGGATTTGACCAAGGCTGTCAACGGTTGTCCCTTCGCTCCGCGCTGTTTTGCCGTAACTGAAATTTGCCGGAGCAGTGAACCTGAGTTGCGCAACCAGGGAGGCCCTTTCTCTGCCTGCCACCACTCCAGCACATTTAAACAATCCTTAGGCGCAGTTGAATTGACTGCAGATGGGGGTCAGAAGTGAGCGAGATAATTCTAAGTACAGAAGATTTGTCGAAGCACTTTATTGGAAAGAGCTCTTTATTGGGCAAAATTCGCGGAAAAGCCCCACTTTCCATTCCAGCGGTCGATGGAGTCACTATCCAGATTGAATCTGGCTCCACCGTTGGTCTGGTCGGTGAGTCAGGTTGCGGCAAATCCACCCTCGGTCGAACTCTTGTCGGCCTCTACCCGGCAACCGGTGGATCATTAACTCTTTTAGATCGCCAGATGGGAATAAAGAGAAGCCTTCAGGAGCGTCGCCTTGTCCAGATGATCTTTCAAGATCCATTCGCCTCGCTCAACCCTCGAATGAAGATTCGAGATATGCTCACTGAAATTTTACTCTTTCATAAGCTTGTTGAGAAAGAGCGCGTCGAAGAGCGTTGTGTTGAGTTGATGAACCTAGTGGGTCTACCAGTCAACGCGCTGGATTCTTACCCACGACAATTTTCAGGTGGACAGCGCCAACGTATCGGGATTGCCAGAGCCTTAGCGCTAGAGCCAAAAGTCTTGATCGCTGATGAAGCGGTCTCTGCCCTGGACGTTTCGGTGCAGGCGAGCATCGTCAATCTTCTCCTTGATCTAAAGCGCGATCTTGGGCTGACGATGCTCTTTATCTCCCACAACATTGCGATCGTAAGACAGATTAGTGATCGAATTGCAGTGATGTACCTGGGTCGAATTGTGGAAGAGGGTCCGACGGAAGATGTCTTTAATAATCCACAGCACCCTTACACAAAGCTGCTATTGAGTTCAGTCCCGAAGATGACACCAGGTTCAAAGTTAGGGGAAGCCCCCACGGGAGAGCTCCCCTCTATGCAAGCCAAGTATCTCGGATGTCGTTTTATGAGCCGGTGTCCAATCGCTATTGATGCCTGCAAGGCCACCGATCCGCAGCTCATTCAAGTTAGCTCCGCTGGCCATTTGGCCGCGTGTATCAACCTTTAAATAATCACTCACGAATAAGGAGAAGGTAAATGGCAGAGTTAGTCATCATTGGAAGCGAGCGAAGTGAGGCGGGAATTCCAGCAGCGATGGAGATCCTTCGCCGCGGTGGTTCTGCTCTTGAAGCGGTCGAGCGCGCTCTGATCCTGTGCGAGGATAACTTGGCAGATCACTACGTTGGGACCGGCGGCTTACCTAATGCCCGCGGAATAGTTGAGTTAGATGCTTCCATCATGGTGGGCTCTTCACGCGCCTTTGGAGCGGTCGGAGCGGTAAAGAATTTTCCTAATCCGATCTCTATTGCTCGTGCGGTACTCGAGAAGTTGCCTCAACATGCTCTCCTCGTTGGAGAAGGTGCTGAAGCCTTTGCCGACTCTCAGGGCTTCACTCGCGCCGAGCTTCTGACAGCCGAGGCTAAGGCCCTCTGGCTAGAGCAGCTAAAGGGTGTTAACAGCGAATCAATCGAGGGTGAAAACACCAAGGCGATGAGCGGCGATGAGCGTTATCGCCAGGCCGCTATTGAGCTGGTGAAGCAATTTGCGCCTCACGAAGGCCCTTGGGGCACCATTAACGTCATCGCACTGGATAGAAGTGGTGAGTTGGTTTGTGGCGTAAGCACAAGCGGTTATCCCTACAAGCACCCCGGCCGCGTAGGTGATTCCTCAATTCCTGGGGCTGGAAATTATTCTGATATTCGCTACGGGGCAGCGGCCTGCACTGGCCGCGGAGAATTATCCCTCCGCGGGGGAACGGCGCGCACGGTTGTGGAGAATATGCGAGCTGGACTTTCACCAGAGGAAGCTTGCTTTGAAGCTCTCATTGAGGCGCGTAACCTCCCCGATGATTTTCGCGCTGAACTGCGTTGCCTAGCGCTCACCGCAGATGGTCGCCATGGAGGAGCTGCTGGGATGGAAGGCTCCACCTACACACTCATGACCGAAGGCTCCACCGAACCTGAATTCCGACCAAGAAAGGCACTTCTATGAAGATTTACATTAGTTCCGATATGGAAGGCACCGCTGGCGTAGTTGATTGGACGCAGTGCATCGCAGGAAACCCCGAGTACGGCTATTACCGGCAACTTCTGCAAAATGAGGTCAATGCCAGCATCGAAGGCGCAATGGCAGCTGGAGCAACGGAATTCTTAGTTAATGATTCGCACTCAGCGATGCAGAACTTAATGCCTGCCACCCTTGCGGGCAAAGCTAGATATCTCTCGGGTAAACATAAGCCGATGTATATGATGCAAGGCTTGGATAGTTCATTCGACGCGATCTTCTTTATTAGCTATCACGGTTCGATGAGTAGCGAGGGATCAGTCCTTTCGCACACTTACAATCCTCGTGCTATAGCCGATATCAAACTTAATGGAGAGATCGTCTCTGAAGCGGGGCTCAATTGCCTGGTAGCCCAGCACTATGGAGTGCCTGTCGTACTTGTCTCCGGAGATGAGACCACCCGTATCGAAACTGAGGTCTGGTCTCCTGATGTCCGCGCTGCGGTCGTTAAGGAGAGTGTCTCGCGCCTCTCCGCAAACTCCATGCATCCGGTGGAGGCATGTGAACTTATTAAATCCAAAGCGCTAGACGCGCTAAAGAATCTCGCCTCAATTCGCACCCCCGCAATAGCGCTGCCCGCGACCATTGAAATTAGTTTCCATAATGGTGACTTCGCAGAGCAAGCAACATGGATTCCAGGAACGGTTCGTACTGGAGCTAAAACCGTCGAGATTACAGATACAGATCCACTCAACCTCTTTAAGCGCTTCATCACAACCGTAATTCTCAGCCGCACCATCGTCGAATAACTAAAGGAGAAATTAATGTCCGATCTCAAGGGAAAAATCGCGATCGTTACTGGCTCTGGAAATGGAATTGGCCGCGCAACAGTTAAGCGCCTCGCCGAATCAGGAGCTCGTGTAACGGTCTCAGATGTCATCGTGGAAGATGGGGAGCGGACCGTCGCAGAAATTATTGCAGCCGGTGGCGAGGCGATCTTCGTTCAAACCGATATCTCGCAAGAGTCTGAGGTCAAGAATCTGATTGATTCGACTGTGGCGAGATATGGAGGCCTAGATATCCTGGTAAATAATGCTGGAATTGGCGGAGGTCAATTGCGTACCCACGAGGTAGAACTAACAGAATTCATGCGCGTAATGGCGGTAAATGTTGGCGGCACATTCCTCTGTACCAAATATGCCCTGCCACATTTCCTGAAGCAGCGCGATGGTCGAATTGTGAATATCGCCTCAACCTACGGACTCATTGGCGCGCCGAAGGCAGCTGCCTACTGCGCCTCTAAGGGTGCGATTATCAATTACACCCGCCAACTGACCGTTGATTACGCCCCGGATGGAATTCGGGTTAACGCAATCTGCCCCGGATATATTGACACAAGTTTGGGTCGGCGCCGTTCAACGTTAGCTCCGGAGGCGCTGGAAGCAGCCATCGCTCGGCGCGAGAAGGCGGCGGCAATGCAACCCATCGGCCGTCAAGCGCAGCCAATTGAAGTTGCAAATGTCGCTACCTTCTTGGTATCCGATGAAGCATCTTTCATGACGGGTGCAATTGTCACGGTAGATGGCGGATGCGTTACTACATTTAACTACGGAGAAGCTTCAAACTAAACGGGAAAAGATCTAAAACCCACCGCATTCGCAGCCGCCCGGGTATAGCCCCAATAAATGCTATTCAAGAATCTATTGGGGCTTAAAGGCCTTAATGATGGAGGCCGCAGCGCCAGAAAGCTCTGCTGGGATTATCCAGAGCTTGCTCGCCGTGCCATTGGCGATGATCGGAAGTTGCTCTAAGTACTTGTAAGCGAGCACCTTCTCATCGGGATTAGCGAGATGAATGGCTTCAAATACCTTGGCAATCGCTGCTGCCTCGCCTTCGGCATTAATAACGCGAGCCTGCGCTTCTCCCTCTGCACGCAAGATGTCGGCTTGACGATTTCCCTCCGCACGGAGAATTTGGCTCTGCTTCTCACCTTCGGCGGTGAGAATTACAGCACGCTTATCGCGATCAGCACGCATCTGCTTCTCCATCGATTCCTGCACGCTGGGAGGTGGTTCAATCGCCTTAATCTCAACGCGATTGACTCGCACTCCCCATTTACTCGTGGCTTCATCCAGCACACCGCGCAATATTGCATTGATGTGATCGCGCGAGGTCAGTGCCTCCTCTAGGTCGAGTCCACCGACAGAGTTACGAAGAGTAGTAACTACCAACTGCTCAATACCTTGTATGTAGTTTTCAATCTCATAAGTCGCAGACTTTGGATTTGTGACTTGAAAATAAATGACGGTATCGATGTTCACAACCAGGTTGTCCTCGGTGATAACGGGCTGAGGAGGAAAGGAGACAACTTTTTCTCGCAGGTCTACCAACGGGCGTAGGCGATCAATACCAGGCACAATCAGATTTAATCCTGGCTCCAGCGTCTTGTGGTACTTGCCAAGGCGCTCCACGATTCCGGCGTTAGCCTGCGGAATTATCCGAATCGATCCAACGGTGATCAGGAGGGCGAGTAAAACAATTACTCCCAGTCCAATAAGAAGTGCCACTTATTCTCCTTCCGAGAGGTGAGTTTTACTGTCCAGAACCACAATATCCGGAACCACAATATCCGGAACCACAATGGCCATCGCGCCATCAATCCGTACGACCTTAACGGTCTGACCGGAGGCAATGACCCCGGCTTCGCTTCGCGCGCTCCAGACCTCGTTTTTGAGGTTAACTGTTCCCGCAGAGTCTGAAATCAGCGCGGTCGCAACCGCCTTCTGCCCGATGAGAGCGTTAATACCCGTATCTGAGGGGGGAGTCTTACGAAAGATGTAGTGCACGACAATCGGCTTTAACCGCAGGCTCAGCACGGTCGCGAGAGCCAGAGCGACCCATTGTGCAGCGGCGTTTGCGCCAGCCAGGGAGACTAGACCGGCCGTGACTGCCCCGATTGCAAGGGAGGCGAAAACTAGACTGAGATTGAGTACCTCAAGCACGGCGAAAACCCCCGCAATCGCAAACCAGATCCAAGTGTGCATAGGTATCCCTCTCTTCATAATAAAGTACCACTATTACATTGAACCGGGGGTATAAAAGTGACTATGAGAGAGAAAGAACTTCTCCAGATCTGGAACGGGCAGCGTTCGCAGCGCATCAACTCCCAACTGGCCCCAACTATCCTCTTGGCTGCGACGCTAGCTTTGATCGCCACCGGAAAACTAAATTACAAATCTCCCGGCGATGTTAAAGCCCTTGCCATGGGCCTTGTGGTTGCCGGGGGAGTCTTTTCGGTAACTGCGATGCTCGCCTCTATACGAGACAGCATGGCGCTCACGCGTGCGATGCGCGAGGCCGTCGACATTTCACAGTTGGGTCTCAGCGTTACGAAGAGTTCGACCACTCTCTTCTTCACGGGATTTCTCTTCATTGCGCTGAGCCTATTTAATCTAGCTGTACTCGCGCTCTACCTATACAAGAAGCCGTAATAATTCCGAGTCTTTGTCGAATAAATAAGTTAAGAAATCAAAGAAGCCCCAAGAAAAATTCTTGGGGCTTCTTTGAATCTAACTATTAACCGAGGGCTTCACCCGCAGCTTCTTTCATCGCCTGAGCATGCTCCGCGCCGGACTTTAGTGGCTTCTCCTTGAGCATCAGAGCAACCAAGAATCCAATTGCGGTTATTGGAGCTGCTGACAGGAAGACGATATGGAACGACTGTACATAGCCGTGCAGAATAGTTGCCTGCAAGTCTGGCGTGAACTTGGACATGACTCCTGGGTTATTCTTCAGTTGGGTTAGCGCTTGTGGAGTAGCCCCCGACATCGCAGTTGGATTTTTTGCGGCCAGATGGGTAATTCCACTGGTAAGAAATCCGGTTAACTTACTTGCATAAATCGATCCGAAGATTGCAACTCCCAGAGTTCCCCCGATTGAACGCCAAAAAGTATTTAGGCTGGTTCCAACGCCCATATCCCTGACATCAAGTGAGTTCTGCAGCGCGATTACGATGTTCTGCATCGATGCACCCAGACCAGCTCCAAGTAAGAACTCAAAGATGGCGATCATCCAGAATGAAGTATTTTCGGCCAACGAGGTGAGTCCCAACAGCGCGGATGTCATCGCGACCATTCCAGCGACTGGGAAGATTTTGTAGCGGCCGTGCTTGGCGATCCACTTACCTGATGTAATGGAGACAGAGATAATTCCAAACATCAGCGGAAGTAATTTAAGCCCCGAGAGAGTGGCCGAGTTGTGCTTTACCAACTGGAAGTAGAGCGGCAACATAACAATCGCACCAAACATTGCGGCTCCCACTAGGAAGGCCAAGAGTGAGGTGATGTTAAATGTGTGATTCTTAAAGAGTCGCAACGGAAGAATTGGCTCTGATGCCTTTGATTGATTGAAGAGGAAGATTGCGAATAGCACCAGACCTCCTCCGATGGCGATCAACGTCTTGGCGCTCAGCCAACCATTTCCAGGCGCATATACCGAGATACCCAAGAGAAGAACCGAGACCGCAGCGACAAGAATAAAAGCACCGAAGTAATCGATCTTATGTTCGCGATGAATTTTCGGAATATGAAGGACGGCGGAGGTGATAACCAGAGCGATAATGCCGAGTGGCAAGTTAATATAGAAAATCCAACGCCAACCGGTGATGCCTAAAACCTTGTGGTGATCAGAGAAGAAACCGCCGAGGAGGGGACCCGCAACTGTGGCCAAGCCCCAAACTGCTCCAAAGTAACCTTGATACTTGCCGCGCTCACGGGGTGAAACGACATCACCGATGATTACGAAGGTCAGTGACATCAGCCCACCGGCACCCAGTCCCTGTAAAGCACGGAAGGCGATCAGCTGCGCCATGTTGTGGGCGATACCTGCTGCGAAGGAGCCGATCAAGAAGGTAATAATGGCGAACTGGAAGACCTGTCGGCGACCATAGAGGTCAGAGATCTTTCCATAGAGAGGAGTAGAAGCAGTTGATGTAAGGAGGTAGGCGGTAACAACCCAGGTGTAGTGGTTGAGCCCACCTAGATCGACGGTGATGGTCTTAAGTGCGGTGGAGACGATGGACTGATCCAGCGCTGCAAGGAGCAGACCTGTCATCAATCCAAACATCACGGTCATAATTTGCTTATGCGTCATTTGCACTGAATCAGTAGTTTTTTCTGACATATTTTCCCTTATCGGTTCAGGATGAGTTCTCTAGTTTTTCTGTGAAGCGTTCTGTTTCCATTTTTTATTGAACTTTCAAGCAAATCTTAGCCTTGCGGGGGGAGATCTGCTCGCTACCATAGGTGAATGAAGAGCGTAATCGCGGAAAACCTGGTAAAAACTTATCGCAAGGGGGCGGTTCGCGCCCTCGACGGGTTGAGTCTAGATGTCGAGGAAGGCACCGTTTTAGGCGTGCTGGGACCCAATGGAGCCGGCAAGACGACGACCGTACGGGTGCTCTCCACGCTCCTAGAGCCTGACTCTGGCCACGCCACCGTAGGCGGGATCGATGTTGTGAAGAATCCCAAGGCGGTTCGCCAGATTATTGGTCTATCTGGTCAGTATGCGGCGGTCGATGAGACGCTCACCGGATGGGATAACTTGGTCATGTTCGGGCAGCTTTATCACCTCAGCGCAGTCCAAGCCAAGGTGAGGGCGAATGAACTACTCGAACAGTTCTCACTCACGGATGCGGCTCATCGCCCCATCAAGACCTTTTCCGGCGGAATGCGCCGCCGCCTAGATCTCGCCGCTTCCCTGATAATTCGCCCCAAAGTTCTCTTCCTCGATGAGCCCACGACTGGGCTAGATCCACGCGGCCGCATGGAGATGTGGGGAGTTATCGAAGATTTGGTTCGCGAAGGAGTAACTCTTCTCTTGACTACTCAATATCTCGAGGAGGCCGACCAGTTAGCCGATGACATTGTTGTGATTGATCAGGGCAAGGTAATTGCCCGAGGTACCTCAGATCAGCTCAAGGACAAAGTTGGGGGAGAGCGCATTGAGATTGTGGTTGCGCAGGCTAACTTGGTTCAGGCTAAAGAGGTCATCGAACGAGTCACGCACGGAGAGGCAACAGTCGATCAAGGGATGCGCAGGATTTCGGTGCCAGTTCCAGATGGAACGCAATCTTTGATTGCCGTGATTCGCGAATTTGATAGCGCTGGAATCCACGCACTCGATCTTGCGCTCAAGCGCCCATCACTCGACGATGTTTTCTTATCACTTACTGGACATATTGCAGAAGCCGAAACTCCCGAAGTAGATCACAAGAGGAGAGGGGCACGCAAGTGAATGGAATCAAAGATGCTTTGGTGATCACCAAACGCCAGCTTTTGCAACTGACCCGTGTTCCTGAAGTGCTTATCTTCAACACAATTCAGCCGGTGATGTTCGTACTTCTCTTCCGTTATGTATTCGGTGGACTGGGCGCGGGAATCAAGGGGGGTTATGTTCAACTCCTCATGCCAGGAATCTTTGTGCAGACGGTGACTTTCACCTTGGCTGCCACAGCGCAAGGACTCGCGCAAGATATGGAGAAAGGCCTTATCGATCGCTTTAGATCCCTACCTATTGCTCGTTCCGCCCTCGTTGTCGGTCGAACATTGGGCGATGGCCTACTCAATATCGTGGTTCTCATTGTGATGGGAGCGGCTGGATATATCGTTGGGTGGCGCCCAACTTCTGGCCCGCTACATATCTTTCTCGGCTTTTTAACGTTGCTCTTCTTTGGTTATGCGCTCTCGTGGGCTGGAATCTTTGCGGGGCTTATGTCAAAGGATGCGCGGGTGGTTGCCAACGTCTCCTTCCTCTTTACCTTCCCGCTTACATTTCTCTCAAATGCCTTCGCCTCTACAACTTCGATGCCTAGGGCGCTCCAGTACTTTGCAGAGTGGAATCCAGTCTCAACGATGGTGGCAGCGGCTCGCCAACTCTTCGGATTTCACAATACCTTTGGAGTCACCGCCCACTCATTCCCGAGTGAACATCCCATCGTGGCATCATTTATATATATGGTTTTGATCATGTCGATATTTATTCCACTCAGCGTCAATCGGTATAAAAACGCAAATAGGCGCTAAGTTTTGGCTTCAGTACTGGATAGCGCGACCTAAGTAGACCAGTATTGGCCCATGGGAAAAAGCCGCGAATTAGTAAGCTTTTTCGAAGACATGATGTCTCGACAAGAATATCTGATTCCGATGGTCGCAGCATCTTTTCAATACCCCATTCACTACTACGGCATGACCTCTGCCGCACTTCTTGAAGATCTTTTTGTAGATGCATCTATTAATTTTAGAAACAGTCACCGTCGAGAAGTAGAAATCAGCCGTCCAGAACGAAACGTCGCCGGAGAGGACGCGAGTTCTAAGGGAGTGAAAGGTTGGGATTACCAATTTGAAGGTGAACATTTCTCTCATAAAGTTGGAAAGGGAATTAACGCCATAGCCTTACTCTGGGATGCAACGGTCAAACTTCCCGACGATAATAAATGGTCTTACGACAGCACAATGGTTTATGTTCTTTCAAATTTTAAAAAAACAAAAGCCAACTTAATTTCATCCGAAGGTGTGAAGTTTCAAGTCACTTCAGTGGTGAACTTTAGGAACTCAACGATCACTGACGGCCAAGTTCTGCTTCTTGTCCAACGTATTAATGGAAAAGAGTGGAAAATTCTCGAGGTGACGAGATTAAACTCAGGGACGAATTTAGAGCATTCAATGCCTCTCGATGAAATTTGGGGCAAGATGATCGCCTATTGGTCTAGTTCCAGGGCAAACGAATTTGATATTTTTATCTCTAACTTGCCACTTTCCCCTTCAAATTTTCCTGCGGAGGGATCAACAGTGCAGATAAATTTCGAAGTACATCCCGGTGTTTATGTTTTCGAAAAAGAAAAACTTCAAGATATTCGAGTGACTCAAAACAATAGGGCTGTGCTGTTACCTGCTCCAGTTGTTTCCGAACTCGCTCAAGATTCTGCGGAAAGAGGACTTTTTGTGTTTATGCCAAGTTGGTACATGGCTTACGCAGAAAATCGACCTGCAGATCTCTACCTAGCGCAAAAGCAAGAATTTGATCAAATGAATTCTGCTTCCCGCAGACGGTAGTTTACTACTTAACTACTCTATGAAATTTAGAATTTTTCTCAAATTCTCGAGGTCCCACCCCAGCCTGAACAACTTTACGGGCCATTGAATTCGTAGGAATTTGGTAAGAAGAAAGATACTCACTCGGATCGTTTGGCGCACCTAAAATAGATTTAACCAGTCCACTATTAGAACCTAGTAAATCCAAGTCTCTCATTACTAGTGCTTTCATGACATTGTAAACGGCGCCGATATTCACGCCATTACCCAACTGTTTGAATGTTGTCGACTGAGGTTGATCCAAGAAATCAAACCACTCTGGAAGTCCTTGGAGTCTTGCGCCCTCACGGGTGGAGATTCTTCTCGCTTGTTTGCCTAAAATTGTCGTTTGAGTAATCGCCACCAGCGCCGGAACGTAAGTAGCCTTTTTTGCCCGAATTCCCGAAGGTCTAAAGTGCATAACAGTCTCATGGAGTGACTTGGCATCTTGTGCCTGCCATTCTAATTTCCTCCTACTTGGCGGAAATTCCTCAAGATTAGAATATTTTTTCTTCCACTTTGAGATTATTTTCTTGTTTTCTGTGTAAAACTCGGCATTTTTTCTCAAAAAATTAGCCTTCCAGGCCGGAGTTCCATTTGGAATCTTTAAATCGCCACTCGCGACCCACTCGTCAGCCCACAGTGGAAATCCAGGGAGATTCTGCCCAGGGTGAGCTGCTTTGAAGAGTTGAACAAATTCGTCCCATGCTTCAATCCATAATTTTTCAGTCTCAGCGAGAGTTACTAATTTCTTATTAGCGGGAGTCATCTTTGAGTCGATTGGAAGATCTTTCTCCAGGCTCCAACTTTGAATATTCCAATTCTGATGAAATTTTTCTATATTTGGCAGAGCGGGCTCTTTCCCAATTAAATTTCCGAGCTCCCCGGTTCGAGTTGCGGCGATGAATACGCGCTCTCTGACTTGAGGGCGCCCTCCAAAGTTCGGATGGATTCTATGTGGGGAGACCACGAGGGGCTTAGAACTCACCCTGTATCCAAGAAGTCGAAGGGTTTCAATAATTACTTCCCACTCGTGAACGTGGCGCGGTCCAGAAATATTACGGACGTTTTCGAGTAAGACGATCCGGGGCTGGCGAACTTCAATGATCTTCGCGATATTCCAAAAGAGCGTTCCCCGTGCTTCATCCATTCCCTTTTGTTTCCCGGATTTGCTGAACGGTTGGCATGGAAATCCACCAACGAGCACATCGTGCTCAGGAACGTTCATGGTCGTCTCGTTTGCCGAGAGAGTTATATCGCCGTCTGGAATAAAGCCCCAGTTTCGAGCGTAGATCCGGGCTGCTGCCCGATCAATCTCCGACGCGTAGACACATTCGCCGCCTAGCGCGCTTAACGCGCCGTGAAAACCTCCGATGCCGGCAAACAAATCAATGAATCTAAATGACATGTGGGAAGCTTACTTCAATGTGGCGACATACCATCTGATTTTCACCCGCGCCGTAATTCTGAGCATCGACCTGCTTACAGGTAGGGATTAGCTTCCAGAATTTTGACCACGAAGACCTTCTTACTTGGGGTTTCATAATTGACCTGTTCGCCGACCTTGGCTCCCAAGATGGCTGACCCCAGTGGGGACTTTTCGGAGTAGACAGCCATATCTCCAATTGCGATCTCGCGGGATCCAAGGAGAAAGGTCATCTCATCGCCAGCCATATCGATCTTAACGACCATTCCTAAGCCAACGACTCCAGATTCACTTTCGGGAGGTGTGCCAATGTGAGCGTTCTCAAGCATATGTTTGAGCTGGCGGATGCGACCGACGATCTTGCCTTGCTCCTCGCGAGCGGCGTGATATCCGCCATTCTCCTTTAGATCCCCCTCGGCCCGAGCCGCTTCAATCTTTTTCACGATATCGGCGAAGCGAGGGCCCTCTAGATCTTCCAGCTCAGCGCGCAGTCGTGTGGCAGCTTCTTCTGTAAGCCAAGTCTGATTATTCATAAGAGCGGGAGTTTAACGCGGGCTATACGCAATGTTCAATTGTTGCCGATACCGCTGGAGTGCGGGTAGGAATCACCACGGTTCGGGTGTAGTTGTGGGCGCCAGCGGGAATTGTGTCTGTGATCTGCCCAACTGTGTTGGCCTGGTAATCACTGGCGATCAGAATGCATTGATGGGATCGCCCAGAGGTACGGACGCTGATGAAATACCTTAAAGAGACGCTTGTGGGATTTGCGACTGAGAAGGAGATGAGATTGGTTCTAATTTCGGGTCTGGAGTAATGATTTGCCGACCAGAAGAGCCACCCTCCACCGACTATCAGCAGGACTGTCGCCGGGATCAGCCAGCGCCGCTTACCATTCTGAGATTTGCCGTAGCGCTCTTGGAGATAGTCATCACTTTCGCGCTCGCTCACACAAGTAAGCATAGGTTAGAAATTCGTAGGATAATCCGAGGATGAATGAGTCCACGGATATCAATACCGGCCTCGCCGGCTCACTCGTGATGATCGTTCTCACCGTCGCCTTCGTAGTTTTGCTTGTGAGTTTCTACCGTCGCTACAAGCGCGCCTCTGAACCAGATAATGATCAAGAGTAATTTTTTAAGAATTATCGCGACTGGTTTAGCGATGCTCCTCGGAACTGGAGTCTTCTTTGAACTAGGACTCTGGCAATGGCATCGCGCCCAATCAACTTCGCGCGCAGGAAAGATAGCTCCGAGCAGCGTGCCCGTACCGCTCACCTCAATCGATGTTGCGGGAAAGAATATTTATACCGCCGCAATAAATCGCATCGTGACCTTTCAGGGTCGCTATGTTGAAAACTACATTGCCCCGACCCAGTTAGTCACTGGTCTGGGCTACAAGGATCTAACAGCAGGACTTTTCCTTATTTCGAATAATCGTGCCATCTTGGTTGTGCGCGGGCTACACGATGGTTCGATCAAAGATTCGACACAGCCGATCTCAATTCAGGGTCGACTCTATCCGCGTCAACAAGAGGATCACGGATATAGCAGTGCCACCACATTGGGCCGGTTAGATCCTGCTCTGCTAGCGGGAATTGGCGGCTACCATCTCTTTGACGGCTACGTTATCGCTACCCAAGAGAGAGACGCGGCTGGGCAAAGAATTTCGGGAAACCGGGTACCCGCGCCAATCCTGAGACAATCAATCTCGGGTTTCTACTGGCAACATATTTCCTATGTGGTGATCTGGTGGTTTATGGCGCTGCTAGTTTTAGCGGCACCATTTATCGCAAGGCAGAACAAAAAAATCCATGAGATCGCGGATAAGGTAGAGGTATGAAAAAGGGTCTAGAGGGCGCGCTTCAACGTTATCGAATCATGGCTATCTGGTCGGGGTGCATGTCGCTGCTGCTCTGGTTCGTTGAAGTGCCCGAAAATCACATACTTCATCACTACTCCGGATCGCAGGTTAAATTTGCTTGGATCGCAATCGTCCATGGCTTTACCTATCCGATTTACGTGATTGCGGCGTTTAATTACTCTCTAAAAGCTCGCAAAAGTTTTGCAAGTACCGTTATTTTCATTCTTGCCGGCACGTTGCCGGTCGCCTCATTTATCGCGGAGCGTAAAGCAATGAGTGATTTCAAGAGAAGATGACTAACCCTGTAAAGCGCGCTATCAAGGCGCTGCTTTATCCGATTTATGAGCGCCGCCTCTTGCGCCAACTAGATTTTACTCAAACTCCCCATCACGTTGGAGTTATCTTGGATGGAAATCGGCGGTGGGCAAAGTCAAATTTTGGGGCTAATCCCGATGAGGGTCACCGCGCTGGCGCGCAGAAAATTGTTGAGCTCCTTGAATGGTGTGAAGAGGCGGATGTAACGATCATTACCCTCTGGCTGCTCTCCACTGATAATTTAAATCGTGATCCTGAAGAGCTCGATTCACTTCTGAGGATCATTGCTGGTGCGGTAGATCGCCTCGATGAATTGGGCAAGTGGGAGATCAAGCCACTTGGTGCCCTTGAACTTCTTCCCGAGTGGTTACAGGTGAAGTTGAAGGATGTAGAACTTCGCAGTAAAAGTCGGACCGATATCGTTGTCAATGTTGCAATTGGCTACGGAGGGCGCCATGAGATAGTCGATGCCGTTCGCAACTTCATTAAAGATGGAATCGCGGCCGGTGAGAGCGCAAGTGAGATTGCAAGTGGGCTGAGTATTGATGAAATAAGTAGGCATCTTTACACGGCAGGAATTCCCGATCCAGAGTTAGTAATCAGGACATCGGGGGAGCAGCGCTTATCTGGTTTCTTACTCTGGCAATCGGCCCACTCGGAGTACTACTTCTGTGAGGCGTACTGGCCAGATTTTAGAAGGGTCGATTTTCTCCGCGCCTTGCGCGCCTATGCGCAGCGCCACCGCCGTTTTGGCCGGTAGTTCTTCCCCCTTAAATTAACCTTTTGCTACCGCGTGTCGCCCACCCCCGCGGGCTGGCGAGTTTTACTTTATGAGGCATAAGTTCTATTCGATCCCCTGCGAATAGAAGCCGCTCGATCACATCTACATATCAAGGAAGCGCGAGGACCTCTTGGCAAAAAGCCAAAATAAAGGGCGCAAGACCTACGTTCTAGATACCAGCGTCTTGTTAGCTGATCCCGCGGCGCTCGCTCGCTTCGCGGAGCATGAGGTAATCATTCCGATTGTGGTCATCGGTGAGCTGGAGAGTAAACGTGATCATCCGGAGCTGGGCTACTTTGCCCGCGCGGCGCTACGCGCCCTTGATGACCTGCGGATAAGCCATGGTCGCCTCGACCAGGCGATCTCCATTAATGAGCTAGGCGGAACAATCAAGGTTGAGCTCAATCACTCTGATCCCACCTCACTTCCCGCCGGATTCTTGCGCGATGGTTCCAACGATTCGAGGATTTTGGCGATAGCCCGCAACCTGATGGCCGAGTCCTATGACGTTGTACTCGTCACAAAAGATCTCCCGCTCAGGGTGAAGGCCTCCTCTGTCGGGGTTGAATCTGAGGAGTACCGCCACGAACTCGCTTCCAGTTCGGGATGGACTGGAATGATTGCGGCCAATGTCGGTGGCTCCGTGATCGACTCCCTCTATGAGAATGACCGCACCCCCCATGAGCTAGCAAGGGAGAACCCCTGTCATACCGGCATCGTGCTGCACTCGGAGAAGGGCAGCGCCTTGGCGAGGGTCACGGCCGATAAGCAACTTCAATTGGTCCGCGGCGATCGCTCCGCATTTGGGCTGCATGGCCGTTCTGCTGAACAACGTATCGCCCTCGACCTGTTGCTCGATAACGAGATCGGAATTATTTCATTGGGAGGACGGGCTGGAACTGGAAAGTCCGCGCTCGCTCTCTGCGCTGGTCTGGAGGCGGTCCTTGAACGCCGCCACCATAAGAAAGTTGTGATCTTCCGTCCGCTCTATGCCGTTGGCGGGCAGGAGTTGGGCTACCTTCCGGGCAGTGAGAGCGAGAAGATGTCGCCTTGGGCCCAAGCGGTCTTCGACACCTTGGGTGCCCTGGTAAGTCAGACCGTGATCGATGAAATTATCGATCGCGGATTGATCGAAGTTTTGCCCCTCACCCACATCAGAGGGCGTTCTCTCCATGACTCGTTTGTCATAGTTGATGAGGCGCAATCGCTTGAACGCGGAGTCCTTCTCACCGTGCTCTCTCGAATAGGACAGGGCTCTCGAGTTATCCTCACTCACGACATCGCCCAGCGCGACAATCTTCGAGTTGGTCGCCATGATGGCGTTGTCGCGGTCGTAGAGTCCCTCAAGGGCCATCCTCTCTTTGCACATGTCACTCTGACCCGCTCTGAGCGCTCCCCGATCGCCGCCCTGGTCACCGAAATGCTGGAAGAGCCGATTAATTTTCTTGCCTAGTCACCCCCTGTTCACCCGCAATTTACCTCCAGCGGACATTTCGGACATAAGGGGTTTCATAGAGGCTGACCTGCACCTTTAAAATCGCCTAATTTTGTGAATTAAAACTTTTTTCACATCTACGCGGGGGTGGAGTTGCCCCATCTCTTTGCCTCTGTAACTCTCTAACCCTGTCAGGCACTTCGGACGGCTTCGAAACGCGATCCCGCAAGGTGCAACGAAGGGTACGACCCAAGAGAATGCAAAGGAGGCCGAGCCTTGATTCCGTCATTTCGCAAACCAATTGTTGTAATGACCGCGGCACTCGCCATCACCTTCCTCGCTTCCGTCAACACAACTTTTGCTGAAGTCAATTTCGCTCAGGAGGTCACCCTCCCAGATCAACCAGCCGCTCCAGCAATAATGATTGACCCGACCATCGCCCTGACCCAGAGCTTTGGATCGATAGATCTTGGCTCCGGAAGTTCAATCGATGCCGGTGAGATGGCCCTCGTCTCCCTTGAGGCTCGCCGAGTTCAGCTCGCCAAGTCTCCAGTTGGAGCTCGGAGGGTAGCCAGAGAACTAGTTGCTGCGACCTACAAATGGAGCGCTAAGCAGATGGCTTGCTTGGACACCCTCTGGGCCGGGGAGAGCCACTGGAACTTTAAGGCTCATAACTACTCCAGCGGTGCCACAGGTATTGCCCAGGCGCTACCTGGTAACAAGATGGATGTCATTGCTACCGATTGGCGTACCAACCCAGTTACTCAACTTAGGTGGGGCATCCGTTACGTCAAGATCCGCTACGGAACTCCTTGTAAGGCGCTGGCTCAGTCGCGTTGGAGCGGCTACTACTAAAACCGTCACCATTAGTTCCGTTGCTAGTAGTTCCATTTCTAGCATGAGGGGGTGCCTCATAATTTCCTACTGGGGCATGAACCTTGTACCCTTGGAACACTGGCTCCCGGGATTTCCGACCCAGTAAGTGCAACACTCCCTAAAGAGGTAATTCCATGAAGCCAGAAATTCACCCCAACTATATTGAGACCACTGTTACCTGCGGTTGCGGCCAGGTCTTCACGACTCGCTCAACTAAACCATCGGGTTCAATATACGTTGAAGTCTGTTCCGCCTGCCATCCTTTCTATACTGGAAAGCAGCGCATCCTTGATACCGGTGGTCGTGTCGCCGCCTTCGAGAAGCGTTTCGGCAAGGCAACAGAGTCCAAGTAGCTTTTTTCATAGGACCGCGGCTCACCTCTATTCGGGTGTGCGCGGTCCTTTTTATTTTTACTCTGAACTAACTTAAATTTACAGCCGCCATTTAATCTGAGGGGAGATCTGATGAGCCAAGTCCACGACAAGTTCGGAAATGTCCACGAACTCCTCGATGAGTACGTCGAACTGGAGAAAGAACTCGCCGATCCTTCGATCCACAGCGATCAGGGGAAGGCGCGTCGCCTGGGCAAGCGATATGCCGAACTCGGCCCCGTCATTGCAGGCTACCGAGCTTGGAAGGGCGCTACTGAAGATCTGGTGGCGGGTCGTGAGATGGCGACGGAAGATCCAGATTTTGCGGTGGAGATTCCCGCGCTCGAGGTCGCGCTCGCTTCGACTGAAGCGAGGCTCGAGGAGCTACTCCTCCCTCGTGATCCAAATGATGACCGCGATGTCATTATGGAGATCAAGGCCGGAGTAGGAGGAGATGAATCCGCACTCTTCGCTGGGGATCTGCTTCGCATGTATCAACGCTTTGCTGAGCGCCAGGGCTGGAAGACCGAGATCATTGATTCAACCGACTCTGAAATGGGCGGCTATAAAGATGTATCGATGGCGATCAAATCTAAGGGCACGGGCCAACCCGGGAAAACCCCTTATGCAAAGTTGAAGTTTGAGGGCGGTGTTCACCGCGTGCAGCGCGTCCCAGAAACTGAATCCCAAGGTCGCATTCATACCTCAGCTGCCGGAGTCCTGATTCTCGCAGAGGCCGATGAGGTTGATGTAGAAATTCGCCAACAGGATCTCCGTATCGATGTTTATCGCTCCTCCGGTCCCGGTGGGCAGTCAGTTAACACCACTGACTCTGCGGTTCGCATTACTCATATTCCAACTGGGATCGTCGTCTCTTGCCAAAACGAGAAGTCACAATTGCAAAATAAGGAGTCGGCGCTGCGTATCCTGCGTGCACGTATGCTCGCAGCAGCGCAAGAGGAGGCCGACCGACTCGCCTCGGTTGAGCGCAACTTGCAAGTGCGCTCTGTCGATCGAAGTGAACGCATCCGCACATATAACTTCCCAGAAAATCGCCTAAGTGATCACCGTGTCAACTTCAAAGCCAATAATTTGGATGCCGTACTCAATGGTGAACTCGATGATGTCATTGCGGCTCTGCTTGAGGCCGATAAGGCAACCAAGCTTGCCTCTGGGGATCATTAAACACCGATGGGAATAGATCTCCTTCGACA
>JANXZW010000008.1 GCA_025355305.1 Actinomycetes bacterium
CCAAAATTTCAGCCTGGACCGTTACATCAAGCGCAGTGGTTGGTTCATCTGCAATCAAAAGCGCAGGGTCGCAAGCCAGAGCCTGGGCGATCATCGCGCGCTGACGCTGTCCACCTGAAAGTTGGTGCGGATACTTATCTATCGAACGTTCTGGATCTGGTATCTCCACCATAGTGATGAGTTCGATTGCACGCTCTCTCGCTTCGTGTGGAGCCATATCGAAGTGGTTGCGAAGAGTCTCAATGATCTGAAAACCAATGGTGTACACGGGATTAAGAGCGGTCATCGGCTCCTGAAAGATATAGGCGACCTCTTTGCCGCGATACTTCTGGAGCAGCGATATGGGGGCGCCTAGGACTTCTTGGTCCTTGACTTTGATACTGCCGGTAACTCGGGCATTTGAAGCCAAGAGGCTCATGATCGACATCGCAACCGTGGATTTTCCGGAGCCAGACTCACCAACAATGGCTAGCGTCTTGCCAGCCTCCACCTCAAAGCCCACGTCTACGGCAGCTGGATACCAAACGCCATCGACCCAGAACTCAACTATGAGATCGGTAACCTTAAGAACAGGTGTTGACATTTAATTAACCGCCTTAACAGAGTGACGTGCCTTGCCTGGATGGTGTGAAAGGATTCCGCAATGAGCAACGCTGATCTTTATCGCCCGAACTCCAACCTGATCTTCGGGGGCTTCGGAGCCCTGATGAGTGCGCTCTTTGTATGGTCGAGCTTCTACCAAGGGGACGGCGCAACGATCGCTACCAGCGCCTGCATTGCTGGAGCCATTCTGACCTGCATATACACCGTCTTGTTCCGCCCAAAAGTCACTTTCTATGACGAAGGACTGGTAATTACCAATCCTCTCGAGAAGATCACCATCGGCTGGAGAGATGTCTTGGACCTTGACTCCCGCTGGGCTCTGACGATCACCACCAAAGATTTCACTGTAAGTGCATGGGCGGGTACCGCTCCTGGACGACATCACGCCCGAAATATTCATATCAACGATATCAGGGGACTCGACGTTGATCAGGGTGGATCCATGCGTTCCAATGAATCCCCGCGCTCTGATAGCGGAGCCAGCATTTATCGAGCCCGCGTACGGATCGCAAGATTTAAGAACAACTCTGAAACTCAAACCCTCGAAACGACGAGAGAACGCCAAGTCGCGCCGCTTCTGGTTGGAGCCATCTTGGTAATCGCAGCGATACTTATTAACAGTTTCGGACATTAGAGTCATTACTTCTTGGTAGCGATCGCTCGCTCAGCGCTACGATCTTTACGAGAGATGCGACGACGTTGGCGGGGATCAAATGCATCGCGAAGTCCATCGCCGATAAAGTTAACGCTGAGCGCGATGATAATAATGAGTAGACCTGGGTACCAGAAGAGCCAGGGACGCGTTGTAAATGAATCTTGGTATTGGCTAATCAAAAGACCGAGGGAAACGTCTGGAGCAACTACACCAAGTCCAAGGTAGCTGAGAGCAGACTCTAAAAGAATCGCACCGGACATGATCAAGGTAACACTCACAATGATGACGCCGATCGCGTTTGGCAAAATGTGCTTGAAGATGATCCGGCGATTGCTTGCGCCAGCCACTCGGGCCGCATCGACAAACTCTCGCTCACGCAAGGTAAGAAATTCACCACGCACGAGACGAGAGAGCCCGCCCCAAGAAAGTACACCAAGGAAGAAGGCCAAAAAGAGAATGCCCTTATTGCCGAAGTGGAAGCTAACAACACCACCAAGAACGATGATTGGGATGGTGATGATGAAATCATTGATACGCATCAAAATTGCATCGATCAATCCACGATAGAAACCAGCGAGAGCCCCAATCGTGATTCCAACTGCAGCCGCAACCAGGCCAATAACAACCATTACCTCAATAGATCGCTCAGCTCCACGCATCACGAGAGAAAAGTAATCGCGACCCAGGTCATCCTGTCCAAAAGGGTGATCCCCTAGGCCAAACCCCTTGCCGGGGATCAGGCTGAGCGAAGGGCAGCCAGGAAGCTCGATGGAGCAACCAGCCGTTCGCAAGGCTGGAAGATCAGTGATCTTGTACTTCCACCAACCGCCATAGCCAATACCCAAGATCTTGAAGCCGAGGGTGCTAAAGACGAAGGTGACAAGGCTAAAGAGGACTATAAGTGAGACCATCGCTCCACGATGGCGAAAGAACCGCTTGAGGACAATCTGGCCTTGGCTAAGACCCTCAGTCTCCTTGTTGAAAATATCGGAGCCTGAGACCTCTTCAGATAGCTTAGAGCGACGTGAGAACATGGTCATTATTTTTTACCCACCACTCTGATGCGAGGATCTAAGGCTGAATAGAGCAGATCTGCCACCAAATTGGCCAAGACAGCCAAGGTGGAGACGATAAGCGAGACACCCATCAAAAGGTTGAGATCTGAGGTGTCGATTGCCGTGATGAAGAGAGTGCCCATTCCCCTCCAACCAAAGACGCGCTCAGTGATAATCGCACCACCAATAATTCCGGCGATATCAACGACCACAATTGTGGTAATTGGAATCAAGGTGTTGCGGAAGGCGTGACGCATGATCACGGTCCGTTCAGAGAGACCTTTTGCACGTGCGGTGCGGATGTAATCTTGATTAAGGACTTCCAACATCGTTCCACGTGAATACCGGATATACCCAGCCATCGAGATCAAAATCAAGGCGATGGTCGGAAGTACTAGGTGGAGTACGGAATCCAGGAATGAGAACCAGAAATTCCCTGCCGGCAGAAGATCGTTAATCTGACCGATGGTCGGGATTGGACGTTGATGGATCGCATCAGTGTTGATATACGGAACCCAGGTCTTCATCAACTTATCAATAATGAAGAGCAACCCAGCAATCACCGAGGTGATGAGGCTGGTACGTGCTACCGCTCTGCGGTCGACCTTGGCAAAGAAATAGCTGGTTGCGATTGCAATCGTGATAGTGACAATCGCCATAATGAAGAGAGTGAGCAAGTTTGCATATTTCTTTAACAAGTACTCAACCGGGAAATAAAGGAGGAAACCGATACCAACCACCGTAAGTGAAGATCGCAGCGCTGCCTTATTACTCAATCCAGTCGATACGAAGGTGACGGCAAATGCAAAGCCGATTCCAAGTGCGAGCATCATGATTGGACCGAGACCCGGGTGAGTAAACCACTTTGTCACACTAAGGAGAGTAAGAAATACCGCTGTGGAGGCTGCGGCAATACCAAAAACAGCAATGACTTTCTGTCGCGTGCCGCTAATAACAGCGGCCCAGAATACTCCAGAAAAAAATGAGGCGAAAATAATCCAGGCAGGTGCGATAGAGCCGTTGAGCAAGAAATTATTGAAGCTGATAGCGAGGTATGCCTTGAGAAGCACTGCAACCCAAAATATCGGTAAGGAGTACATCAAGAAAGCGAAGAAGGTGAGCGCATAATCAAAACGACTGTACTGACGTAGCGCCGAGATAATTCCAAAACCGATACCAATTAAGATAGCTAAAAGCGTTGAAAGCAGAATCAGTCGAATGGTGACGGGAACCGCCGCCAAAATATAGGTGCTGACAGGATTTCGATCACGAGTGAGCCCAAGATTGAAATGGCCAACGAAGACTCCTAGAACACCTTTTAACCAGAGAAAATATCGGGCAGGAGGGGGAACGTTGAGATTGAGGTTTCGAATAAGTGAAGCTAGTTGTGCCTTGACGTGAGGGTCGGTGCTACCTCGCAACGCTTCAGAAGGATCCCCTGAGTAGCCCTGTGCGACGTAAACAAGAAACGTCGATCCTAAAAGGATGACGAGCAACGCCGATATACGTCGACCTATATAGGCAAGCATAAATTCCTCTGTTCTACTGTGAAAATTTGCAATGTTCTGGAGATTTTGAGGCCTATAAGTACACCTTTAAACCTGAGTTAATCAGAAGTGGTGCCAGATGTTATCCGGCACCACTTCTTTCCCCGAGGGGTCTACTGCTTATGAGCTCACTTACTCTGAACTCATTTCAACCAAGAATTTGCTAGAGCAGATTCTTAGAAGTGCCAGGTCCAGAAGTTCCAGAAGAGGCTTGGAGATAGTGGAGCTGCAACTACATTCGCGAGCTGTGAGTTGAATGCGGTGACTTCTGGGTTCTGGAAGATACCCAAGAAGAATGCATCCTTTGCAGCAGCTTGCTCAATTTGGACACGCAAACGAGTCACAGTTGAAGAAGGAAGCGTCTTGGACTGAAGGGCAACGCAAGCCTTATCAATCGCAGGATCGTTGATTCCCGTGTAATTAGAGCCACCGGTTGACTGGAAGATTCCGCAGGCTTGTGCATCCTGTGGATTTGCAGTCTGATCAAAGATGAAGAAGTGAGCGTCATAACCGGTGTTGGTCAACTTTCCACCCCAACCCTTTGTTGCTGGAGCTGTTACCTTGAAACCAACTGCTGCTTCTGCGGCAATGATCAAGGCTGCCTCAGAGGTGCGGCGGGTGTTTCCTGGTGAACCCCAGAGGAGGTTAATTGCTACTGGAGTTGTCTTACCAGCACTTGGATACCACTTCTGAACCAACTTGAGAGCAGCAGCAGTACGTGAAGACTGGGTGCCAGCGTTGAAGACAGCCATTCCATTGAGAGCAGCCGTATGTTCATACTGTGGGTTTCCAGGAAGGTTGATGACAGAACCGAGAACAACTGTGCCTGGATTAACGGGCTTTAAAAGCTTGTCAACGATATCTTGACGAGGATAAGCAAGCAAGAATGCCTTGCGAAGATCCGCAGCCTTCTGGCCACCTGACATTGCGAATGGGCCTGAGTAGGTATCAGTTCCACTTGATGCAACGCGAAGCTCGATGTGCTCGAAAGCGAGCGAACTTGTGGTTGTTACGGTTGCTGTCTTGATTGCCTTGAGCTGAGCAACTGCATCAGCTGTTGGTTGGCCTTGGTAGACATCTGCATCTCCGTTAGCAATTGCTTGAGCGGATGGAGAACCATCTGCAATGCCTTGCTTAATAACAACAGTATTGATTCCTGAAAGTGCTGGACCTGAGTTATAAGTTGGGCTAGCGACCATGGTGATTGCATTTGAGTCGACTGACTTGATCATGTAGGCACCGTTGTTAACGAGCAACAATGGATTGGTTGAGCTATCGATTGTTGTTGCGTTGTAGCCGGTGGTGAACACAGGGCCCATCAACTTCAAAGCGGCGGTGTTCTTTGAATTTACGTCTGAGATGAACTTGGCCGTTGCAGCAGAGTTCTCAGCTGCTGTTCCAAGTGACTTTTTACCAGCAGCGAGCTCTTCTAGAGCATGGACTGGAACTGTCAAGCCCAGACCGTTAAGCGCGTAGTCCGGAATCGCTGCGTCGTACTTGACGGTGATGCTCATGTTGTCAGCAGAAAGTGTTGGAGTTCCAACAACGTGTTGATCGTAAACGGCACCATAAAGGCCAGAGTTGAAGACTGGAGTATCGCTATTTGGATCGCCTAGTCCGGCAGCCTTGTTGTAAGCAGCGCTGGAGAGCACGTGAAACAGGAGGAGATCTGCAGCGGTGATTGGAGCGCCATCTGACCAGACGCGTCCTGGAGCGATGGTATAGGTAACTTCAAAGTCACCAGTCTTATTCTTCGACACACGGTAGGAGCCAAGAGTGGGGTTGTTGACAATATTGAGCTTGTCGTCGTAATGGAATAGACCCATTCCGGTGAGGTAAGCGACGTCGCCGTTGATGACGATGTTGGTATCTGGTGTGAGGTTGTTAATCGAGGTGAATGTGTTGCTCTCGATGACAACGACAGTGCTACGTGCAGCGGCTTGTGCCGGAACCGCAACGAAGCCGATAAGCGCAACTGACGCTGCGGAGACCGCGGCGACAATAGAGCGCGTCTTCAGGCGTGCTTTCATGTTAACTCCTTAATAGGTGAGCCTTCCGAATTCGCCTAGCGTTCGCTAAGACTTCATCGGAGAGCACGAGGGGTACCAAGTGGAGTTATCTTGCCCTATTTGTCCAATTCTTTTCAATAGACTTGCTGCATGACCCATGACGGCACTTCAGGAGAACCTTTCTCTTTTGCGCCAGAGAGGCAGATTCCTGGGAAATTGGGTCGAACTGGGAGAATCACCACCCCACATGGCGAGATAAAGACCCCGGCCTTCATCCCTGTCGGAACCAAAGCCACGGTAAAAGGCGTTCTTCCGGGCGCTATCAAAGATCTTGGCGGCCAGGCGGTATTGGCCAATGCCTACCACCTCTACTTGCAGCCGGGCCCAGATATTGTGGATGAGGCAGGTGGCCTTGCCGCCTTTATGAACTGGCAGGGTCCCACCTTCACCGATAGCGGCGGTTTCCAGGTTCTCTCCCTGGGTGTGGGCTTTAAAAAGGTGATTGCCATGGATACTGAGACATTTAGGTCTGACGAGGTAATAGCCGAAAACAAAGAGCGCTTGGCCCATGTGGATGACGATGGAGTGACCTTTAAGTCGCACCTAGACGGCTCGATGCACCGCTTCACCCCAGAAGTTTCTATGCAAGTTCAACATCAGCTAGGGGCGGACATCATCTTTGCCTTCGATGAGTGCACAACCCTCCACAATACTCGGGGATATCAGGAGCGATCTCTAGAGCGGACGCGTCTCTGGGCTAAGCGCTGCCTTGTGGAGCATGGCCAACTGACTCGCCAGCGCATCCACCGTCCCTACCAAGCTCTCTTTGGAGTACTTCAGGGCGCTCAGTACGAGGATCTGCGGCGCAAAGCGGCGCGAGACTTGGCGGGCCTGGATGAGCAGGGCGTTACCTTCGATGGTTTCGGTCTGGGTGGCGCCCTAGATAAAGAGAAACTCGGGACCATAGTTGAGTGGATGTGCGAAGAACTCCCCCAAGATAAACCCCGCCACCTCCTGGGGATTGGCGAACCCGATGACCTATTTATTGGTGTAGAAAATGGAGCTGATACCTTTGATTGCGTCGCACCGAGCCGGCAAGCCCGTACCAGCGCGGTCTTCACCGTGGATGGTCGCGTTAATTTAAGTAACTCCAAGTATCAGCGCCAATTCGCTCCCATTGATCAAAGTTGCGATTGCTACACCTGCTCCAACTACACCGCCGCTTATCTAGCCCACCTATTTCGGGCTAAAGAGATGGTGGCTAGCACTCTCGCGACAATTCACAATGAACGATTTATTGTTCGCTTAGTAGATCAGATGCGCGCTGCCATTGAAAATGGTGATTTCTTCGATTTCAAGCGCGACTTTCTTGGGCGCTTCTACTCCAACCAACCAAACCGTCAGGCGACTTGAAAAGAACGCTTCGACAGGCCCATCCAATAGCCATCAATACGTGTCTCCGGTGCGGCATCAGGCTGCGTTGCCGCACCTAACGTTATAAAGATCGGTGCAAAGTGCTCCACCGTTGGATGGGCATAGGGCATCCCGGGTGCAAGAGCCTTGTAGTTCATTAGCTCATCGACGGCGCCACGCTCAAGGGCCTCCTTCGCCCAAAGATCAAACTCCAGGCTCCACCCTGGTGGGAGTGCATCAATGCTGAAATCCCGCAGAAAGCGCAAGCCGTGAGTTAAAAATCCGCTCCCAATAATCAGAACCCCCTCTTCACGAAGAGGGGCCAACTGCTGCCCTATCTTAAAGAGCGCTTCGGGATCGTGGGTTGGAATCGACATTTGGAGAACTGGGATTTGCGCCTGGGGAAACATCTTGAGCAGCGGCACATAAGCACCGTGATCTAGTCCACGACTCTCTTGATGGGCAACCGGCTCAGTTAGGAGAGCTTTTATCCGTGTTGCTAATTCCGGTGCTCCTGGGGCACGGTACTGCAGGCTGTAATACTTAGAGTCGAATCCACCAAAGTCATAAATAAGTGGAGTCTTTCCAGAGGTGCTGCCTAGTGAGAGCGGAGCTGACTCCCAGTGGGCGCTGACAATCAAAATTGCGTTCGGCGCTGCTAAGTCTTGGCCCCAAGTAGCTAATTGGGAGCCCCACAAATGATTCTCTAAGAGCGGAGGGGCACCATGAGCGATATAAAGAGCTGGAGTTAACGGCATAGTTCAATCATACAAGATAGTTTAACTTTCAACTACCTTCCGGGGCCGCCGTCCGCGCAATGCGCTCCCTGGCCACTTCCTGACTAGGCGACTCTTTACCGAGCGCGAAACTCAATAATTGAAGGAGGCCAGCGCAGATCCAACGCCAACTCCGATTCACTGGTCTAAGTCCCAAAATCCTCCGCTGTCCTGGGGTAAGAGTCGAGATCGCTGTCTTGGCCAAGACCAGGTAAAAGATCAGTGAGGCAAGTCCAAGCGGAGGCTTCAAAATAAACTTTACGACCTCCGCAGTGTTTGCACTCGTTGCCAGATCATTCCTTTGAAACTCTTCCATCACGCCTTTCAATTCGGCGACGCTCTGCGGGGCATTTATTAACCCCAAGCCAGTGGCGCTCTTGCTCCACTCTTTGACATACGCATCTGCGCCCTGATCAATCGGGTATCCGAAGGCTTGGTGCGCCGTTAAAAATGAATCAGTAAATGCGCAGTGCACCCACAGGAGGTAGCGTGGATCTGCCGCCCGATACGGCTTTAGCTCCACAGATTTACTGGTGAACTCCCCCTGCACATGGCCATGCATCGCATTTACGCGCGCCGCCTCATTGGCAATCGCCTCTGTTGAGCCAAATGTCGTAATGGTTAACCAGCGGGAAGTACCTGCCAATCGACCGAGCGGATCGCTCTCGTAACGAGAGTGCTGACTAACCCCGGTGAGTGCCGCAGGGTGCGCTGCTTGCAAAAGAAGGGCGCGTATTCCACCGACTAAGGTGGCAACGGTGCCATGCACCTGCCAGACGGCGCTGCCCGGTCCAAAGAGACCAACACCTTGCCCATGGGCAATCAATTTGACCCAGTCGGGGCGACCGTCGGGTGAACCCGAAACTATTTGGCGAAATTTATTTGCCAATCTCTCTTTCATGAATTCTGTCGCCTATCTACTCTAAAACTATTCCCCGATCGCCTTCCGTAATTGATTCGCATGATCCACCGGATGCATGCTGTATACGCTCAGCCAATCTTCTAATGTAAAATTTCCCCGCTCACTGTGAATCGCGAACTTGCCCAAGTCAGATTCTTCAAGGTTCTTAAGGACTTGAAGCGATGAAGCACGTGAGGCTTTATATAGTGCGAAAGAGTTCTCGATCGGTAACGACCGATACCCCAAGGTCTCATTCTCAGACCAAGCATTTTCGTCGTACCCCAAAATCTCAGTTCCAGGCTCCGCCAAAATACGGCGCAAGCGCGCTGCAGATTGTGATTCGCTATCTGCCATGTGATGGATGATCTGGCGCGGTGTCCAACCCTCGTGATCTGCCTTATCAATATTTTCCGGAGTCACAAGTGCGACAGCTGAAATAAATGCGAAAGTAGATTCTGAATAGCGTTGGGCATAATCACTTAAGGTCATGCCCAAATTCTATATGAGTTAGAGATTTTGCTCTTGATAATAATCTTTCCAAACCAGACGATGAATCTTGATCTTGTACGGCAAAGATCGAACTCCGGGGATAAGCGGCATGCAGATCAATCCCAAGGAGAGCGCTCCCATGATCACCATGATCCACGCATCTGCGTTAGCCCCAAATGGGTGGCTATTTGAATTATTAAATGGAGGGATTTGGTACCAGAACGAGTACAGCCAAAGCCAGGCTTGCCCAGGGTAGCGTCCAGTCTCATTCATCATTCCCCACGTAGAACCCTGGAGGTTTGATGCGGTGCTCTGATCGCTGAAATAACCGCCATCACCTAAGAAGAGGGTCTGCTTGGTGTAATCACTCTGGAAGTAATTGCCTTGGGAGAGAAGTGCTCCATCCAAAGATCCTGCCTGCGCCATTGTCAAGAGGCCTGCGGCCAATTGTGGAACGGGACCGAAGTCGCCCGCAGGCACTTTGGTTGGATCCTGATTTGCTTTGCTCAATGCGGTGTCGTAGTTGGTGGCCCAAGTGGATTGCGTCTTTGCGTCACTCCCCTGCCACTGCTTCAAGGCATCTGCAACCGGCGCTGCGTTTGCCACCGTTGTCAGCGGAGTGATTACAAAGTCATTGACCGTATCGATCGGATGCGTAACGCCCATAATCTTTGCAAGGTGAATGGGGCCCAGATTTACGCCAACAGATGCTGTGTTGTAGGGAGCTCCATAACCAGCTGTCCCACTTGTACCAGCAAGCTCTTGGACCGAAGTCGCAAAGAAATCAGCGGGGGCTGCTACCGCCCATTGTTTGAAGGTAATTTGCTTATCGTCGGGTGAACCAAAGAGAGTTGAGAGCGCGGTGACAATAATTGTCAGTATAAGGAGAGCAACCACGCCCTCTTTGATGAGGTCGTAACGGCGGGTAGGACCGCTCCATGGGGCGGCCTCCAGTTCGGCGCGGGGATCGCTCACTTGCGCTCTCCCAACTCTTTATTAAACGCATCAATCGGCGGAACGACGCCTTTCGCCCGCACCAGAAGCACGTGAATGATCGTGATTACCCCGATGATGACTGGCAAGAAGGCGACATGCAGCAAGATCATCTGTCCGAAATTAGTCACATTAAATCGAGATCCAATACCCACGGAGTTAAAGCCATCCTTCGCCTCATATGAAATCCATTGCGAGTCGAAATTGGATTGAATCAGGTAGCCAGTAAAGGCGGTGGCGATCGAACCAACGAAGGCGAGTGCGCCGGTTATCCACGTTAGTAGCCGGCGACCGCGCCAGGCGGCCATCCAGAACTTCCCCCAAAGGTGAACAACCATAAATATAAAGAAGAATTGGACTGCCCAGAAATGCAAGCTATTTACAAAGTGGCCAACCCTGGAGAAGTGGTACCAGCTCGCACCTTCAAAGGATAGAACAAGGCCTGAAGCGATTATTAGCGCGAGAGCAGCGAGAGTTGCCACCCCAAAAAGATAGATCCAGGATGCCACGTAGCTCGGTTGAGTATCTGGAAGTAACTTCTCAACGGGTAGGTTCTTCTGCCAACTCTTACGTAGCTTGCTTGTCCACATCTCTTTTTCAATGTCAGCGCTCACTTCTGGCTACCTCTCTTCTTATTGCCGGGAAATGGGAGTACCAGAGCCAGTCCAAAGAGGAGCAGCATTGCAAGGATGACGATGAGATTTGTGATCGATATTTGGAACCATCCGAGGTGAATATAAACCGCGTGAAGATTCATGAAGTGAGAAAAAATGCCCATGGGGAAAACGTAGGAGGCTTTCTACAAAAAAGGTGGTTTTTTGCCAAATACTTTCAACTATCCCCTCACAAGGGAGTGCCAACACTCCTGCTAGAGTCTCTTCTAGCGAAAGGGGAAGTGGGGAGCGGCAATGACTGATATAACGATCATGCAACGCGAGCTCACTCCATTTGAGCACCTCGTCCTCGATTTACTTTGTAAGGGGATGTCGAACTCCGCCATAGCCGGTGAAACTGCGCACCCCGAGAAGGTCATCGAAAATACCGTCTCACGCTCGGCTCGAGTCTTTGGCATTATCTCCGACGGTGACACTAATGTCCGAGTCCTGCTTGCTCTCGCCTACCGCACCAACTTTGGCGATGCCGCCTTTGACTCTTTTGGGGTGCCTTGTCAGCACTTACAGGCAGGTCCCGATGGAAAGATGTATTGCGCTCGCCATATTGAATAAGATTTCTTAAAGTTCAAAATCACATTCATATTTCAGTCAAATTACAGAGGAGTCTTAGTTGAAAATTGCCGCCGGAATCTTCGTAGGAATTCATCTGCTCTCAGTCGCTGCAATTGTGATCCTGCTTCTTCTTCAGGCCGGAAAAGCCACGAAGGTCGTCCCGAAGGGACTTACCCATATTGGCCTCACCGCGCTGGTTGCGGGAATTGCTTTGGTCGGAATTCGTCAGTCTCAGCACCATCAAAATCCACAGCTGTATCCCGTCTATAACGCGGGAACCATTGCTGTGAAGTTTGTCGTGCTCGTTATCTTATTGGCGCTCGCCTACAAGAACGGAAAGAAAAAGTCGATTACCCGCCTGGAATGGGCGACGCTCCTAGCACTCACCGTGCTCAATATTGGACTTGCCGGAACCTTGAAGTAACGGAAACCTCAAGGAAAATTGTCCGTGCTAGAAGTTTCAACTCGCCTAGTTACACCCGCAGACAAGGCGCGATGGTTTGACCTCTGGGAGGGCTACCTGAACTTCTACGAATCTACTTTGAGCGTAGAACAGAGCGAGTTAACCTGGCTGCGCCTGCACGATCCCACTTTTAATCTCCATGGAATTGTGGCAATGGTCGATGAAAAGGTAATCGGCTTTGCAAACTATCTCTATCGCCCCTCATCGTGGGCCTCAAATGATTACTGCTACCTCGAGGATCTCTTTGTTGATTCCAACCTTCGAGGGGTTGGCGCCGGGCGGACACTCATCGACGCGGTGATTGTGGCCGCCCGTGCCAAGGAGTCGGGGCGGGTTTACTGGCAAACTAAGGAGAGCAACGTACGAGCCCGCGTCTTATATGACTCGTACGTACCAGCCTCTGAATTTGTCCAGTATCGCCTGCCCCAAACTTATTGACTTATAACTTATGTAATTGTTTTAACGACCCTGCATTGAAGGGCCGACCTACGCTTTCAGATCCACACGGCGAGCGTGCATGAAACCAAGGAGAGCCAAGAGCAGGAATAGGACTCCAGCGAGGTATGCGACGACTGCGGCGTACATCGCTATCTGTCCGATCTGCCAGAAGGCATAGCCGTAGAGCAGAAGACCACGAAGTGTGGAGCCACGAAAGAGCAGCTGCACTTGAGTAGCCAACGTGGTATTAGTTGGATCGGCTTGTGCGGCGGCGCTCACCTGTGAGTAGGTCTTTCCAGCAGCGATCTCACTAAGGTGAATCGCGATGAAATGATCAGCGTAAACCTCGGCTTGGCGCCCGGTGAGCATCTGTTGCCCGGCATACTTAGCCATAAATGGCTGATCTTTTGCTGGGAGGCTGGTGATTGCTCCACTGCCAGCTGGTGGGAATGAGACGTTTTGCTCGCTGAGTTGGGTTTTTACCTGATCATTTGTAAATGAATATCCCCATGTCAGCAATCCACCTGCAAGTAGAAGGACCACAGCGAGTAGCAGACCAGTCGTACTTGCAACCTTGTCGATAAACTTTCGATTCACTTTAATTTCCTTTCGTCGATGTAAGGAAGATGTTGAAACCCTTATAAATCAAGGATTCTGACATTTCCTCTCATAAGTAATCTTCAACCTAGTTCTATTTAAAAGGTACCAAATGGTGCGGTGCTACCCCTCAGTGAAATGTGATCTACAGAACTCTCAAGCAGTGATTGAGAGAATCGTTATAAAAAGTTATCTCTGCTGGTGCGAATCGCATGTAAATACTGGGTAGGTTACAGACACTCAACCCCTCACTAGCGAGGGACCCTCGGGAGGAAATCTTGAAGAAAACAGTTAAGTTCACTGCTCTTGCGGCGGCCTCAACACTTGCAATCTCTATGGTTGGAATTGTCGTCGCTCCTGCATCACTCGCAGCAGCCGTAAAACCTAAGGTCTGCTTGGCCCTTGATACCGGCGGTATCGATGACCACTCATTCAACGCATCAGCATGGGCTGGCGCACAATCTATGGCAAGCAAGGCAACCGTCTCTTATGTCGTCGCAGATGCCAACAATCCTGACTACACCGGCGAGGTTAAGTCCTTGGTGACTGCCAAGTGCAACCTCATTATCGGTGTTGGTTTCTTGATCACATCAGCAGTTGATGCTGCAGCAGTTGCTAACCCAACTATCAAGTTCGCACAAGTTGATGACCCTGGACTCGTAAACGGCAAGGCCGTTCCAAATCTTCGCGGTCTGACCTTCGCAACCAACCAATCAGCATTCATCGCTGGGTACCTTGCAGCTGGTTTTTCCAAGACCGGCAAGGTCGCAACATATGGTGGAATTAACATTCCACCAGTCTCCATCTACATGGACGGCTACGCTCGTGGCGTTGCTTACTACAACGCACAAAAGGGCACCAAGGTCGCAGTTCTTGGTTGGGATACCGCCAAGCAAGATGGCACCTTCGTTGGTGGCTTTGGGGATTCCAACAAGGCTCTTCAAATTTCTAAGAACTTCGAGCAACAGGGTGCAGATGTAATCTTCCCAGTTGCTGGTGGACTTGAGAATGCAACCGCAGGCGAGTCCGCCACTTCGGGCAAGTCAGTCACCATTGGTGTTGACTCCGATATGTGGGGCCAAGTCACAGATTCCAAGGTGAAGGCGGTCATCCTCAACTCCGTGACAAAGGGCGTTGGAGCCTCAGTCGCCGCAGTGATCAGAGATACCGCTAAGGGCAAATTCAGCAATGAGCAGTACGTTGGAACTCTTGCTAACAAGGGAACCGGGCTTGCTGGTTTCCATGATCTCGCTCGCAAAGTACCTTCAAAGCTCCAACAAGAGCTGCGCTCACTGGCTGCTTCAATCACATCTGGTGCAGTGGATGTAACAAAGTAAGTCGCTACCTCATCTAGCACGCTTGAAAACCGAGAGAGTTGTTTGCTAACTCTCTCGGTTTTCAATTAAAAATGGTCAATCGGAGTTCGCATTCTTGAGAGGATCAACGTGTCACTAGAACTGCGCGGTATCACCAAGACCTTTGGGGCGTTAGTCGCCAATGATTCGATAGATCTTCGAGTTGAGACCGGCGAGATCCATGCAATCTTGGGCGAAAACGGCGCTGGTAAATCCACCCTGATGAATATCGTTTACGGGCTCGTTGCCCCAGATAGTGGTGAAATTCTCGTCGATGAAGTACTCAAGAAAATATCAGAACCGAGCGATGCACTCGCCTCTGGTATAGGTATGGTGCACCAGCATTTTATGCTCGTACCTGTCTTTACTGTGGCAGAAAATATTGTTCTGGGGCATGAAAAGACTGGCTTCGCCGGACGCCTAGATCTCAATGAGGCGCGCGAAAGAATCAAAAAAGTCTCAGATCAGTTCAACTTCAATGTAAATCCTGATGACCTAATTGAGGGCTTACCGGTCGGAGTACAACAACGGGTGGAGATTATCCGCGCTCTCATCTACGACGCAAAAGTTCTCATTCTGGATGAACCCACCGCCGTTCTCACTCCGCAAGAGACGAATGATCTTCTAAAAATTATGCAAGAACTCAAAGCTCAAGGCACTTCAATTATTTTTATCACCCACAAACTCCGCGAGGTAAAAGCGGTTGCAGACCGCATCACCATCATTCGGCGTGGCAAGGTTGTTGGTAACGCCTCCCCAGATGCCTCTCAGAATGAACTGGCCTCATTGATGGTGGGTCGTGAAGTGGAACTCGCTCCAGAGCGCGGCGCACATGAGATCGGTAGCGATGTGTTGGTCGTATCAGATCTCTCTATTCTTGATATCACAGGAAGAGCCCTTGTCAGCAAGGTAAATTTCTCAGTTAAAGCGGGTGAAGTTCTGGCGATTGCCGGCGTGCAGGGCAACGGCCAATCTGAAGTCGCGCGTGCAATGGTAAATCTGGAGCCTCTCGTCCAGGGATCTATCACCCTTGATGGGGAGGAGATCGTGGGCAAGAGCGTTCGTGAATCCCTGCATGCTGGAATCGCCTTTGTCCCAGAATCCCGCGAGCTCGATGGTCTCATTGGATCGATGTCGATCGCAGAAAATTTGATGTTGGATCTACATGACCTTCCCCCTTATGCAAGAGGGGTTCAACTCTTTCCTGCAATTGTCCTCTCCCAGGCAGAGCGGCAGCGAGAAGAGTTTGATATTCGACTGCAATCGGTATCAGACCCGATCTCTTCATTAAGTGGAGGCAATAAACAGAAAGTCGTCCTTGCGCGTGAACTTTCCCGGCCAGTCAAACTCCTCGTAGCGTCACAACCGACGCGCGGACTTGATGTGGGCTCCATTGAATTTGTACACAAGCGCATTCTTGAGGAACGAGATTCTGGACGCGCGGTCCTCCTCTTTAGCACTGAGCTAGATGAAGTACTTGCGCTTGCCGATCGTATTGCAGTTATGTATCGCGGTGAGATTCTCTCAATCGTTCCTGCTGGAGTTAGTGCGCAAGAGTTAGGACTACTGATGGCAGGTGTCGTAAATGCATAAGCTATTGAGCAAGCGTCCTTCACTTCGAGCGCTCACCCTTCCAGGCCTTGCATTCTTGCTTGCGATGTTCTTCGGTGCGCTCTTGATCGCCTTCTCTGATTCAACAGTACTTAAACATATTGGACATCCATTGGCCTTTCTAAAGGCGGCGGGGGTCGCTGTCTGGCAGTCCTACCTCGCTCTCTTTGAAGGTTCGGTCTACAACCCCAGCCTCGCTACCCCGCATGATGCACTTCTCTCGTGGTATCCACTCTCCGAGACACTAGTCACCGCCGCTCCCCTGATGCTCGCGGGGTTATCCGTAGCGCTCGCCTTTAGAGCGGGACTTTTTAATATCGGCGCGCAAGGCCAATTTATCTTCGGATCGATCGCCGCTTCTTATGTGGGCTTTCACTTCCACTTGCCACTTGGAGTGCACCTCATCGCCGCGGTCCTCGCCGCAGTCGTTGCGGGTGCTCTCTGGGGTGGATTGGTAGGCCTGCTCAAAGCGAGAACCGGGGCACATGAAGTAATTGTGACGATCATGCTCAACTACGTTGCGCTCTACTTTTTGATGTGGCTCTTAGGAACTACAAGATTCCTGCGGCCCGGGCGGCGCGATCCCATCTCCCCCGACGTGCTCACATCTGCACGCATGCCACTCTTGGCAGGCAGCAACTATCGGGTGAACCTCGGAATTTTTGTGGCGCTAGCCGCGGCTACCTTTGTCTGGTGGCTCCTCACGCGCAGCACCTGGGGTTTTAGGTTTAGGGCTGTTGGCGCAAATTCTGCAGCTGCAAAAACCGCTGGTATCTCCGTTCCCTTTGTCATGACATCGGTTATGGCAATCTCAGGAGCCCTAGCCGGACTCGGTGGCGCTGTCCATGTCTTGGGAAGTGACTTCTCCTTAACCTCTGGAACAGCGGGCAACTTTGGTTTTGATGCAATCACCGTCGCGCTTCTTGGACGCGCTAAACCGATGGGTGTGGTCTTTGCTTCGATCCTCTTCGGTGCTCTACGCGCCGGTGGCGGCACTATGCAGGCAAATACGAGTACTCCCATCGATATCGTTCTGGTCATTCAAGCCCTCGTCGTACTCTTCATCGCGGCCCCCTCTGTTGTGAAGTGGGTATTTAGATTGAAGAACGTTAAAACGACGGGTGAATTGGCGGCGAAGGGGTGGAACGGATGAACTCCCTCTCTGCCGCAGAGCGTCGCAGGCGTCGTTCTCTCTACATTATGGCGGTCCTCGCCGTCCTCTCCACATTGGTCTTCGGGCTCCTCCAGAAGAGGGGTCAGGTCGTAACATATGGATTTGTCCTGGATAAAGAGTGGGTACTGATTCAGCAGTGGGTCATCAACTCACGAACCGCTGCACTCCTCTTTGGTCTTATTGCAATCGCCGCCTCTACCGTTGCATTTCTACAGTTTCGTGCAGGAAAGACCATCGGGATTGCAAGTGCCTTTGGCGCCGCCGGAATCATGATGTCCTTCCTCTCATGGGCAGCGGCAGGAAAGTTCATTCCTTTTACCGGACTATTGCAAGGTGCTCTACTCCTCTCTGTGCCGCTCATCTTTGGTTCAATGGCGGGTGTTCTCAGCGAAAGATCCGGTGTTGTTAATATTGCGATTGAGGGCCAATTACTTGCGGGCGCTTTCGTAAGCGGCGTAGTAGCAAGTCTTACTCACTCTACATTTTGGGGGCTTGTCGTTGCCCCATTTGCGGGGTGTCTCATTTCAACCTTACTCGCAATCTTCGCTATCAATTTTGCCATCGATCAAATTATTTTGGGTTTCGTTCTCAATGTACTTGTCTACGGACTTACCGACTTCCTCTACAAGAAGCTCTTGATCCCATACCAAGCAACGTGGAACTCTGGTCCCACCCTTGCCGCCATCAAAATTCCGGTCCTTTGGAAAATTCCTCTCATCGGACCGATTCTTTTTGACCAGAGCATCATCGTCTACCTGATGTATGGCGTCGTTTTCTTAATTAGCTTCTCCCTCTTCAAGACCAAGTGGGGGCTACGTACCCGCGCAGTGGGAGAACACCCCACAGCAGCGGACAGCGTCGGTATCAAGGTAAATCGCCTGCGCTTCATGAATGTCATGATTGCTGGAATGGTTGCCGGCCTTGGTGGCGCCTACTTCACTGTAGGTGGGGTCGGTGCTTTCAATAAGGAGATGACCGCTGGCAAAGGTTTTATTGCACTGGCGGCTCTGATCTTCGGTCGATGGACTCCGTGGGGTGCGGTTTCTGCCGCGCTGCTCTTTGGCTTCGCCGACAATTTACAGAGCGTCCTTGGAATTATCGGAACGCCTATTCCATCGGAGTTTATGCTGATGGTTCCTTATCTCGTCACAGTCGTTGCAGTAACAGGATTCGTGGGTCGAGTCCGAGCGCCGGCCGCGGATGGCACGCCTTATAAGCGCGGGGAATCACATTGATTCCATCAGATATCGATTGGGACGCGTTACACGCTGAGGCGAAGCACATCATGACTATGGCCTATGCGCCCTACTCAAAGTTTCCGGTCGGGGTCGCCGGTCTCGTCGATGACGGTCGCATCGTGACCGGTTGTAATGTTGAGAATGCCAGCTATGGCATGACACTCTGCGCGGAGTGCGGCATGGTTTCAGAATTGGTCGCGACCGGCGGCGGCAAACTAATTGCCATCGTCTGCGTTGATGGTGCTGGCACCTTTCTCTCTCCCTGTGGCCGCTGTCGCCAGTTGATCTTTGAACATGGGGGGCCCAGTTGCTTGCTCATGACTCCTGCCGGAGCTCTTCCAATGTCAGAAATCTTGCCGTGGGCATTTGGCCCAGACCAACTCCCTTAACCAACTCCCTTAATCAACTCCCTTAACCAACTTATTCAAAGGAACCTCATGACGGAGCCATTTTCAGCAGTAGAAATTATTAGCGCAAAACGCGATCGCAAAGAGTTGTCTGATCTGCAGATTGACTGGATGGTTGCGGCCTACACTCGCGGCGTAGTGGCCGATGAGCAGATGTCATCTCTGCTCATGGCGATCCTGCTAAACGGAATGAATATGCGCGAGATCTCACGCTGGACAGATGCGATGATCAATAGCGGGGAGCGCATGAACTGGTCCGCCTTGACCCGTAAAACGGTCGATAAGCACTCAACTGGTGGGGTCGGTGACAAGATCACCCTTCCTCTTGCTCCGCTCGTTGCTGCCTGTGGTGGAGCCGTCCCCCAGCTATCGGGACGAGGACTAGGACACACTGGTGGCACGCTCGATAAACTGGAGTCAATTCCGGGCTGGCGCGCTTCGCTGACCAACGCTGAAATGCTTAAGGTGCTGCAGGATTGTGGCGCGGTCATCTGTGCTGCAGGTGCAGGTTTAGCTCCCGCCGATAAGAAGCTCTACGCGCTGCGCGATGTCACTGGCACGGTGCCTGCGATTCCTCTCATCGCCTCAAGCATCATGAGCAAGAAGATTGCCGAGGGCACTTCAGCGCTTATTCTGGATGTAAAGACCGGCAGCGGCGCCTTTATGAGCGATCCCCTGAAGGCTCGAGAGTTAGCCCAAACGATGGTTGAACTCGGTAAGCGCGCTGGAGTAACCACTCGCGCCTTGATTACCGCTATGGATGTTCCCCTCGGCCTCACCGCGGGAAATGCCCTTGAAGTCCGAGAATCTGTGGAGGTTCTTGCTGGTGGCGGCCCAGCCGATATAGTGGAATTGACCGTCGTGATGGCGCGCGAGATGCTCGATGCCGCCGGCATCACTCCAACTATGGATCCCGCTGATGCACTCAAAAACGGCGCAGCGATGGACTCGTGGCGCCAAATGATTTCGGCGCAAGGTGGAAACCCAGACGCAGCCCTGCCAGTTGCTCGTGAACAACATCTCGTCTTCGCCGAGAGTAGTGGTGAAATTTTGGAGATGAATGCGCTCTCGGTCGGAATTAGCGCCTGGCTCTTGGGAGCGGGTCGCTCCCGCCAAGGCGAAACAGTGCAAGCTGGAGCTGGAATTGAGATTCATGCCAAGCCCGGCGAAAGAATCTTGGCTGGCGCTCCCCTCTTCACCCTCCACACCGATGAAGCTCCGCGCTTTGAAAGAGCGCTCCAAGCGCTATCTGGATCGGTGAGAATTTCAGACTCAGGTGAGGTAGCAACTCGCCTCCCACTCATAATTGAGAAGATCTCATAACCCTTAAGAAACTTTGACGGGATACACTCGAATTATGACGCTGAATAAGAAGCCAACGGCAGATCAGATTAAAAGAATTCCAAAGGCGGTTCTCCACGACCACCTTGATGGGGGCCTGCGTCCGCAGACCATCATTGAACTCGCCGCTGAAATTGGCTACGACAAACTCCCCTCTAGCGAGGCTGGAGCCCTCGGTAACTGGTTTTACGAAGCCTGCAACTCAGGATCACTAGAGAGCTATCTCGAAACTTTTGATCACACCATTGCCGTCATGCAGAGCCATAGCGCTGTACTTCGAGTAGCTCGCGAGGCGGCGCTAGATCTCGCGCGTGACGGAGTCGTCTACGCCGAAGTGCGTGGCGCACCTGAACTATTTACGCGAGGCGGGATGGAGCTCGATGAGGTTATTGAGGCAACAACCGCGGGTTTCCAACTCGGAGTGCAAGATGCCAAGGCAGAAGGTCTGAGCATTCGTGTCGAGCAGATCCTCTGCGCACTGCGTCAAAATGATTGGTCCGACGAGGTTGCGCGCAAGGTCGTTAAATACCGCGACCAACATGTCGTCGGCTTTGATATCGCTGGCCCGGAAGATGGCTTCCCCGCAAAGAATTACCTCTCCGCCTTTGATTATCTTCGGGAGGAGAACGCCCACTTTACAATTCACGCGGGCGAGGCGTATGGGCCCGCATCTATTTGGCAGGCGATTCAAATCTGCGGTGCAGAGCGGCTAGGCCACGGAGTTCGTATTGTGGAAGATATTGATTTCAGCGCAGAGGAGCCACAACTTGGCTTGCTAGCCGCATATGTCCGTGACCGTCGCATCCCCCTTGAACTCTGCCCTACTTCAAATCTTCAGACGGGCGCAGCGAAGGATTACGCCTCCCACCCAATCGGCACACTTGAGAAATTGCGCTTTCGAATCACCATCAATACCGATAACCGATTGATGAGCGGGACCTCTATGTCGCAAGAGATGGGGCACGTCGTCGATGCCTTCAATTGGAGCTTCTTAGACTTACAGCGAGTAACGGTGAACGCGCTGAAGAGTGCATTTATCCCATTCGATCAACGCCTTGCAATTATCGAGGAGATCGTCAAACCGGCTTACCAGAGGATCAGCGAAGAAGTTCGCTAAATTCCAATGGGGTGCCAAACAGTCTTGGTCTCCATGTAATTCAGAATGCGCTCGGGTGTTTTGGCATCGGTATGGACTCTGATTCGCTTCAAATTAGCGGCGCCCGCTATCTGCGCCTCCTTTAGCTGCTTAGGGGTAAGTCCACTCGCGTCAATAGCGTCAATATCCATATGTGAGGCTGTCCACGGCGCTAGCTCTGAACTGCTTCCCGTAAGAACATTGATCACTCCTGCAGGAAGATCGCTAGTTGCCATGATCTCTGCGAAGGTTATTGCTGGTAATGGAAACGGCTCAGCAGCAATTACCACTGCTGTGTTTCCGGAAACACATACTCCCGCTACTGCTCCTACAAAATTAAGCAACGAGGGTTTAGCGTCAGCAAATATTGCCACCACGCCAATTGGTTCGGGGGTGGAAAAGTTGTAATAAGGTCCAGAGACTGGGTTTGTTGAGCCCGCGATGGTTGAGATCTTGTCACTCCAACCGGCATACCAGACGAGTAAATCAACACTCTCTTTTACTTGATCGGTGGCCAACTTTTTCGTAGATCCCTCCAAAGCCATGAGCTCAGCGACAAGTTGCGCGCTTCGTCCCTCAAGCAATTCAGCCATACGGTAAAGGATCTGCCCACGGTTATAAGCAGTTGCAGCTGACCAGCCCGCAAAAGCTCCTCGCGCAGCAACTACGGCATCTCGTAGATCTTTGCGGGAAGCTAGCGAAGGATTTGCGAGGTGGTTGCCCTTGGAATCTTTGATGGAATAAACACGCCCAGACTCGCTACGCGGAAAGGCCCCACCGATAAATAACTTATAGGTCTTGAGCACATCAATCCGATTTGCTGGAACCGCAATCATTTCAATTACTCGCTTTCAGATACGCGGTGAGACCATGTCTTCCGCCTTCACGACCCCAGCCAGACTCTTTGTAACCACCAAAGGGGCTTGCTGGATCAAACTTATTAAAGGTGTTCGCCCAGATAACGCCGGCTCGCAATCTGGAGGCGGTCCAGAGAATCTTTGACCCCTTTTCGCTCCACACTCCTGCCGAGAGACCGTACGGAGTGTTATTGGCCTTCTCAACTGCCTCCTGTGGGGTTCTAAAGGTCAGCACCGAAAGAACTGGGCCGAATATCTCTTCACGAGCGATTCGGTGAGTCTGGGAGACTCCGGTAAAAATGGTCGGGGCAAACCAGAATCCCTCTCCAGGAATTTCGCATGGTGCGCTCCACTGCTCTGCGCCCTCAGCTCCTCCGGCGGTTACTAACTCCCGGATCTTTGCTAACTGGGCGGCGCTATTTATCGCACCAATATCGGTGTTCTTGTCGAGAGGATTACCTAGACGGATATGAGCCATCCGCACCTTCAGCTTCTCAATCACCTCATCATGGATATTTTCCTGAATTAAAAGGCGCGAGCCCGCGCAACAGACGTGGCCCTGATTAAAGAAGATTCCGTTGACGATTCCTTCAACCGCTTCATCAATTGCTGCATCCTCAAAGATAATATTGGCGGCTTTCCCTCCTAACTCAAGGGTGGCGCTCTTCTTTGTCCCGGCGATTGAGGTCGCGATTAATTTTCCTACCTCGGTAGAGCCTGTAAATGCGATCTTGTCGATACCAGGGTGATTGACAATATCGGCGCCCGTGACTCCCGCCCCGGTCACGATGTTTACAACCCCATTTGGCAGCTCGGCCTGTTGGCAAACCTCGGCAAAGAGAAGAGCGGTCAAAGAGGTCGTCTCAGCTGGTTTTAAAACCACAGTGTTTCCGGTGGCTAACGCCGGAGCCACTTTCCAAGCCAACATGAGCATCGGAAAGTTCCATGGAATTATCTGACCTACAACACCATAGGGCCTTGGTTGAATTCCAACTCCCGCGTACTGAAGTTTGTCAGCCCACCCAGCGTGGTAGAAGAAATGAGCTGCTGCTAGTGGAATATCGGTATCGCGTGATTCGCGAATTGGCTTCCCGTTATCAAGAGTTTCTAACACCGCAAATTCGCGAGCACGCTCCTGCAAGATGCGGGCGATGCGAAAGAGATACTTGCCACGTTCGGCTGCCGGCATCTTGCTCCACACTTTGGAGTAAGCGGCTCTCGCCGCCCCTACCGCGAGATCGACATCGGTCGCATTGGCATCCGCAATCTTGGCGAGCACCTTCTCATTTGCAGGGTTTATGGTCGGAAAGTATTTACCCGACTTGGGGGTGACGAATTTTCCATCAATAAAAAGGTTATAGCGTTCGGCGATCTCTACAATTGCCGTCGACTCAAGGGCCGGTGAATATTCAAAGGGGTTCATAATTTCGCTCTCAGTCCAGGGTCACATATGCGGGGCTGGCGTAATAACCGTCCCTCATCTTCATCCGTTGTAGCAACAAATCGTTGAGCAACGCACTTGCTCCTATCCGGAAGAGTCGAGGACTCAACCATTCGGGTCCAGCTACCTCGTTGACCAAAACCAACTGCTTGATGGCATCCTTTGTTGTGCGAATTCCACCAGCTGGTTTTACGCCGATTCGAGTTTGAGTCATGGAGTAGTAATCGCGAACTGCCTCCAGCATTACATAAACCACCGGTGCGCTCGCCGCTGGAACTACCTTTCCAGTACTCGTCTTGATGAAATCTGCGCCGGCCAGCATCGCAAGATAAGAAGCCTTTCGGACATTGTCTAGAGTTACCAACTCCCCAGTTTCCAGGATCACTTTGAGGTGCGCCTTATCTCCGCAGAGCTCCTTTATCTTCACAATCTCAGCAAAAACCTCGCCGTAACGACCTGACAAGAATGCCCCACGATCAATGACCATATCTATCTCGGCAGCGCCTGCATTAATGGCATCCATAGTGTCTTGCGCCTTAACTGCGTAGGAGGCACGACCCGACGGAAAAGCGGTGGCAACGGCGGCGACAGGAATTGAACTCCCGCCGATCTGATCAAGTGTTCTTCGAGCAACCCCCACCATATCGTTGTAAACGCAAACGGCGCCCACTGAAGGAATTGAAAGATCGGTAGCATCGGGTCGGACCGCTTTGGCGCAAATAGCGCGTACCTTGCCTGGGGTGTCGGCGCCCTCGAGGGTTGTTAAATCCATCATGGAGATAGCCATATCAATCGCCCAAGCCTTACTGGTGGTCTTGATGCTACGGGTTCCCAACATCGCCGCCCGAGCGTGTACGCCGACCTCATCTACTTGGGGTAACGTCTTAAGGAAGGACTTGAGTGAGCCTTCAGATGCATCAATGATCATGCAAAGTACCCGCGGAGTACAGGCGAGAGCTGGGCAACAATCCGATCGGCTTTCACCCGGTCTTCAAGAGAATCCGAAGGAGAGACCACTTCGATATAACACTTTACTTTGGGCTCGGTCCCGCTTGGCCTAATAATTACACGAACATCATTCGCTAAATAGAAACGCAATCCATCTGTAGGTGGAAGCGCACCATCCGGGCGCATGAGATCATCAAAACGGATTACTCCAAGTCCGGCAATCTCTGTGGGTTGCGAAGAGCGAATTGCGTTGAGGACCCGACCAATATTTGAAAGATCTTGCACCCGAATTGAGATCTGTACCGTCTTGTGGAAGCCATAGAGGGCATTAATCTTCTTGAGGTATTCGGCGATATTCGAACCTTGTTCCTTCAATTCGCCAGCGATGCGAGCCAACATGATCGCCGCGGAAACGCCATCTTTGTCATTGACAGTCTGCGGATCCACCGAATAACCAATCGCTTCTTCGTAGCCAAAACCAAGGTTTTCGAGCTTTGCCAGCCACTTAAATCCTGTGAGGGTCTCGTGGAACTCAATGCCATGACGTTTGGCAATCTTGCTCAAAATTGAGGAGGAGACAATGGAGTTTGCAAAGCAACGCTCGCGGTAACGCTCAGGCATGGAGCTAGCGAGGTATTCGCCAAATAAAGAGCCGAGCTCATCGCCGGTAAGCATGCGCCAAGTACCGCCGTCGTTTATCGCCGCTGCACACCGATCCGCATCTGGATCATTTGCTATAACCACATCGCCATCGTTTGCACGGGCAACTTCGAGCGAGAGATCTATCGCGCCGGGCTCTTCAGGATTAGGAAATGCCACCGTCGGAAAATCAGGATCAGGCGCTGTTTGCGCCGTGACCAGAATTGGTGCGGCGAAGCCGGCCTGCGCAAAAACCTTCTCCACCGTCTCGGTTCCAACACCGTGCATCGCGGTATAGACCGCCTGCACTTGGTAGCGGTTTGGGGCGATTAAGGCGGTACGAGCAACATAGCGATTTAAAACATCATCGTTGAGAATGCTCCATTCACTTTTTCGTAGGAGTTCATGATTTTGCTTCGCGATCTGTGCTGAGATTGCCTCATCTGCGGGAGAGACAATCTGCGAGGCGTTGTAATTAATCCCGTCTACTACTCCCCCGAGGTAAACCTTGTAGCCATTGTCTTGCGGCGGGTTATGGCTGGCTGTGACCATGATTCCGCAATCCACTTGGAGGTCGCGCACAGCGTAGGCGAGCACGGGGGTGGGTAGGGGTCGTGGAAGGAGAAAAACTTCCATTCCCGCGCCACTAAAAATAGCAGCGCTCTCAAAGGTGAAATCCTCAGAGCCATGTCGAGCATCGCGACCGATGACAACGGAGTTCAATCCGCGCTCTCTCATGTAGGCAGCGATGCCGGCTGCCGCCCGCGCAACTACCGCTCGATTCATCCGAGAGGGACCCGGGCCGATAGGGCCGCGAAGACCCGCCGTTCCAAATTGGAGGAAACCAGCGAATGCGGCGCGTAACTCGTTTTCGTTATCCGTAGCTAGCCACTCTTGAAGCAGCGCAGCTGTCTTAGGATCTGGATCGAGCGCGATCCACTCTTCAACCTCGGCACGGAGCTCTGAGGTGATCATAATTTGTGCAACACCTTTCTCAAAAGCTCTCCCATTTTGCCTGCAGCCGCTTTACCTGCAGCCATAACCTCTTCGTGACTTAACTTCTCTCCCGTGATTCCCGCCGCTGCATTGGAAACCAGTGACACACCCACGACCTCAGCGCCAAGTGCATGCGCTGCAATTGCTTCAGGAACAGTCGACATTCCAACTAAGTCACCTCCGAGGAGGCGAATCATGTTGATTTCAGCTGGCGTCTCATAGGAAGGCCCGCGCCAATGCGCATACACACCCTCGGCAAGTGCAGGATCTTCCGCTCGCAAGATTGCGCGAATGCGCTTGCTATAAAGATCGGTGAGATCAACAAAATCTGCACCGATCAGCGGGCTAACCGCGGTGAGAGAGATGTGGTCTTTAATTAAAACTGGTTGGCCTACCGCATAGTCGCGATTGATCCCACCGCAGGCATTTGTTAGAACAACAACCTTGCAACCAGCCTTGACAGCGGTTCGAACTCCATGGACAACCGGCTCGACCCCCTTTCCCTCATACAAATGGGTTCGCCCCAAAAATACTAAGGTGCGGATCGTCCCCTTTGGACCTTCGAGGTCGTACGAGCGAACCTTGCCGCCATGTCCAAATACTGTGGGAGCTGGAAAGCCCGGCAGATCGGTCGCCTCAAATTCATGAGTGGGGACCCCTAGGGCATCTGCAGCGGAAACCCAGCCTGACCCCATGACAAGAGCTACATCATGGCGCTCTTTTCCAGTCAAGCGGACCAGTTCAGCGGCAGCTACTACTGCCGTGCCGAGTGGATCAGAATATAAATCGCTCATGGGAGAAACTTATCGGGAAGTGAGCGCCACAGGAACATCTTCCTTGCACACTTGTTTAATAGCGTAGGTGGCAGCCAATACATCGGTTGGTCATGGATAAAGACCCCGTAGTTTATGCGCTTCTGCAACTCTGCCAACTCCCAACATTAGTGCAGCCTCACGCCAGGTCGCACCCTTGTTGGTTGCGGTGGTTTCAACTTCGTTAAAGGCCCGCATCAGGATCTCCGAAAGGTTGGTCTTGACCTCTCCCGCGCTCCAGAAATAGTTCTGCTTATCTTGTACCCACTCGAAATAAGAAACAATTACTCCACCTGAGTTGGCCAAAATATCTGGAACCACAAGGATTCCTTTATCGTGCAAGATGGCATCCCCACTGGGGGTCGTAGGCCCATTCGCGCCTTCGACGACAATCTTCGCTTTGACCTTATCCGCGGTCGCTTCCGTGATCGCATCCGCTAAGGCCGCTGGGATTAAGACATCGACATCGAGATGCAAGAGCTCCTCGTTGGTTAGGCGATCTGCGCCGGGTAGATCCAAATTCTTCTGGGTGAGGAAATGATCCCAAAGCGCCGTGACGCTTGGAAATCCAGTAACTCCACCATTGACATCGCTTACGGCGATGACCTTCATGCCCATATTCTCGACGGCACGAGCCGCCCAATAGCCAACTTTGCCAAAGCCTTGAATCGCGACGCGAGCGCCCTCAATGGGGATACCTTTGACACGTAACGCCTCGCGCGTTGCGATAGCGACACCGTCACCTGTCGCTGAAGTGCGACCCAGGGAGCCTCCTAGGACAATCGGTTTTCCGGTAACAACGCCGGGTACAGAGAAGCCTGCATTGACCGAGTAGGTATCCATCATCCATGCCATATTGCGCTCATCAGTTCCTACATCGGGGGCAGGAATATCGCGCTCTGGCCCAATAATTGGCAGGATTTCTGAGGTATAGCGACGAGTCAGCCGCTCATTCTCTCGTAGTGAGAGTGTTCCTGGGTCGATTGCGATTCCACCTTTGGCACCTCCATAGGGAAGATTGGTAAGCGCACACTTCCACGTCATCAACATCGCGAGCGCGATCGTCTCATCAAGATCGATATCAGGGTGGTATCGCACACCACCCTTGGAAGGGCCGCGTGTAGTGGAATACTGCACGCGGTAACCGTCGTACATCTCGACTTCACCGTTATCGCGTCGTAGCGGGACCGCAACCTGTAACACCCGGCGGGGGGTTGAAAGCGTCTGCCAATCACTCTCTGAGAGGCCAAGTTGATCGATTGCGCCTCTAAGTTGTGAGAGCGCGGTGGCAAGCGGTGACTCCATTGTCATACCCATAAGAGTAACGAAATCACTACACCACTTCTAGTGTTCTAGTGTGTCGCCGCCTCCTTCTCATCTCTCCAAGCACTCTCGAGTGTGCTGATAAAGGCTCCGAGCGGTTGTGCTCCAGAGACTCCATATTTCATATTGAAAACGAAGAAAGGAACACCACTCGCGCCTAGTTCTCCAGCTAAATTTCGATCGGCAACGACTTCATCTGTAAAAAGATCTGAAGTCAAGAGCTCATCAGCCTTATCTGCATCGATGCCAACGCCAACAGCAGCCGACACTAAATCCAAGTGAGAGAAGATGGAAATTGATTTTTCAAAGTAATTGGAGAAGAGCGCTTCGAGCAGCTCATCCTGCTTTCCAATCTTTGCCGACCAGAGCAGTAGGCGATGAGCATCAAAGGTATTTCCAGTAAGCGTGTGATTCAGGTCGTAGCAAAGTCCTTCTCCATCAGCTACTGCACAGACCTTCGCTTGCATCAGGGTGACCTGATCTTCGGAGGTCTGAAATTTTTCTGCAAGATAGGTCTTGGTTGGTCTGGTCTCTCGAAGGTCTGGCTGCAGTTGATAGGCGCGATGGCGGATTGTGACTTGCTCCCGGTCTGGGAAATTTTGTAGGGCCTTTTCGAGGCGTCTCTTTCCGATAAAACACCAAGGGCAGAGAACATCGGCCCAGACATCAATAACCATAGATATAGCCTATGCCCACCATTTCCAACGTCGGCTGAGAGGAGAGGCCGCTGTCAACAACAGAGCCAAAATTATGAACTCCCACCCAATCTTTCCCAAGTGATGAGGATAACAATTTTCAACTTACCCCATTGCTTCGGTGGAATTGAGGGCTGGCACCGAATTATTAATCTTAAATGCGCCTGTAATTCAGCGCTTGCCTCCTACGATTAAGCATGCGAAGAATTTCACTTGACCAATTGAAGACAATATTAAAAGACCTTCCAGAGAATCCTCGAGTGGTTGTCTCAGGAAATTTTGCGATGCCAAAGGCTCTTATGTCGGCCTTTGATGTCGAAGTCCCAGAGTATCGCTTACATATGCTCAATGCTCAGATCGGAATTCCAAAGCGCAAGGGCGTTACCTACGAATCCGCTTTCATTGGACCGGGAATGCGCAATTCTCCTGACCTAACCTATATTCCCAGTCGCTTGTCACTCCTGCCGGTGCTCATAAAGAGCCAGTTGAAACCCGATATCGTTTTGATTCACACCTCTCTCCCCCGCTTCGATACCGTCTCCCTCGGCACAGAAGTTAACATCCTGCCGGCCGCAATTGAAGCTGTCCGAGCCAATGGCGGGATCGTCATCGCCCAAGCCAATTCGCAGATGCCCTACACCTACGGTGATGCCCAGATCTATGAACACGAAATTGATTTCTTGCTGGAATCTGATGAAGCACTCACGGAACATAAAACTGGTGAGGTTTCTGCTATCGGTCGTGCGATCGGCGAGCGCATCGCGCCGATGATCAAAGATAACTCAACTTTGCAGATGGGGATTGGCGCCGTTCCAGATGCCACTCTTGAGCTTCTAAAGACGAGAAATGGAATGCGGATCTGGACCGAAACCTTCAGTGATGGCGTTCTTAATATGGAAGAGGCAAACGCTCTGGACGAGGGCGTGCCGATCACCGCCTCCTTCGTCTTTGGCAGTACTCGGCTCTATGGGTGGCTCCATCTCAACCGTCGAGTCCGCATGTTCCGAACGGAGAAGACAAATGATCCCTTTCAGATTGGTAAGCAAGCGCGCATGACCTCGATCAATGCCGCACTGCAGGTTGATTTATACGACCAGGCCAATGCTTCTCGTGTACGCGGCACGATTTACTCAGGGTTTGGTGGTTCCACTGATTTCATCACGGGTGCGTTGCACTCCACGGGGGGACAGTCATTTATGGCTCTACCTTCGTGGCATGCCAAGTCCGCTAGCTCCACAATAATTCCTTTGATCGACGGGGCCGTAACAAGTTTCCAACATTCGCACGTTGTAACGGAGCATGGCATCGCACGTTGTTTTGGGATGTCCGAACGAGAACAGGCAGAGAACCTGATCGCCTACGCCGCACACCCAGATGCCCGAGAAACCCTCACCAAAGCCGCCCAGTCAATGGGGTTGCTGAGCTAGAACTATCTCACTACTGGATAAGCATTGACCAAGCGAAGATCCTTTGAGAACATTCCACATGCCAATTTCAATGCACCGCGCCTTGCGCCATATGTCCTGGGCCAATCAGAAGGTATACGCCGCTTTTGCCGCGCTCCCGAACGAAGCCCTTGATTCCTTCATAACTAACCCCGAGTGGAGCGCTCGCAAGATTTTGCAGCACATTGTCGCGGGTTCGGATTGGTACGTGTATTGCTTAGGAATCGCTCCCTGGAACGAAATACCGACCCCTATGTTGATCGCTGACCTCTCCGCCCTAGCCCAGACGCTAGAAATTTGCGATGCCAAGATCCTCACCGCAGTGGATTTGGAGGATGAATTACTCTCTTTCACCGAAGGCGAAAGGGTACTCAAGGCAAATCGTTCAACACTCTTGGCTGAGGCTGTGCTGCATGCGACCGAACATCGTGCGCAATTGATGGATGCCATTGAGTCAAAGGGATTTAGAGCTCTCAATTTAGACGAGATCGATTTGTGGAATTTCGAATATCTAGAACGAACGAGTGGCAGTTAGTTGGAGGGAGAATGGTAACTATTTAAGGTATTGAGCGCTAAAATATCCTAAATAGGTAGAATAAGGCGTGCTTCCAGGAATTTTAATCAAGTCGCTGATGGCATTGGCAGCGGTCGCCAGCGCGGGTATCGGCTCGCCAAATCCAGCCGCCATATCCGGTGATTCACAAGTTAGAATCTCTTGGCATGTTTCAACCCAAGCTATATTTGGAGTGGCTGTTGAAGAAAGTGGAGATTCAGGCACTACATGGTTTACTGCGGTGCGACTACCCCCAACCTCAACATATGTGAATTTGCAAGGCCTTACCAACGGCAAAAATTATTGGTTTAGAGTCCGATGGATCTGGCTGGATAACTCCCTCAGCATTCCCAGTCCAACATTGGTAGAAATTCCAATGAACATTCCGAGTGCGCCCACAGGCCTAATTGCTACCGCTAGCGCCACACAAATTGGACTCTCTTGGGATCATGATGTAAACAAATTTATTGTTGGCTATGAAATAGAAGATTCTATCGATGGTGGGAACTCTTGGAGCGTGATTCAACTAAACACAGGCTCCCATTCAGATGGCTACCTAGTGAATAATGTGAAAGAGGGCACTACTTACACTTTTCGAATTCGGGCTTTTGGATTCGGAGGAGTAGAAAGTGATTACTCTGATTCCACGGTGGCAAAGGTTGCGAAAGCCCCCAATGGTGGGTTTGCGTTAACTTCTTCAATCCAGAAATCCAGAGTGACTCTCAAATGGGAGATTCCTACTGATCTGCCTGATATTCAAAGCTACGAAGTAAGAATCTCTGGGGATGGAGGAGTTAATTGGTTTAAAATTGCGACGACTCAAGGAGGGGTTAATTTTGCTGAAGTACCTTATGTAATTGGTGGCTCGACTTATCAAGTAATTGCGACTTCTGCGGAAGGGTTGACCTCTGCCTCCCAAATTCAACTAGTGCAAACGAATGCAATCTCTAATGCCCCAAACACGATTTCTCCATCGCACGTACCTGGATTTGGTTTATTCACTCCATCAGGGGCCACAGAATCGCCTTCACAATCTCCAAGCACCAACTCACATAAGAGTTCGCAATCTTTTACCAAGAGTCAACTTTTATTATTCGCCCTCTCCGCTGTTGGAATATTTTGTGCCGTAATCGGATGGCTATTTGTCCGCGCTCGGAAAAGTAGGAACCCCCGATCACAGTCTGGCTCTTCGAAGCGAGAAACTAAGCGACGTGCCGACCAACGATCCATGGCACATAAATCGGGTGCGCGTAAATCCGCTACCAAAAACAAGGGTAAATAATTTATGGCTTCTTGGAAGGAATTGGCTGCACTTTAGTCGTTGGCTGCACTTTAGTCGTTGGTTTCCTTAAAGGAGTGACGGGCAGAGCACCGGACGAGGTTCCAGGAACCCGAACACCAAGAGTGGGAACTCCCGGTCCAATTGCCGTTACTCCACGGACCCGGATCAAGAATGCCGCGGTTTTACGTACAAATCCAAATGTGCGAGTGGAGAGAGAAAGAGTTTTAACGAGTGTCCAGATCGCGCCATCGGATGAGGTTTCGATCAAGTATCCAGTAAGCAATTTGCTGGTCGTTCCTGTTGGAGGTACCCAAGCTAGATTGACGTTGCTTGGACTCAACACAAAGCTTTGAACAACCGGAGCCGCAGCGGCTGGCTGAGGGGTGCCTGAAATTACGCTAGAGAAATTTCCGGTTCCAACCTGGTTCACGGCTGCTACTCGGAAGAAATAAGTAGTGTCATTATTCAAATTTGAAACGACAATTCGAGGGATTGAAGAGCCCGAATTAACGATTGCAATGCTCCAAGGACCAGCAGGCGACTTTGCAATTTGGACTTGGTAATAGTCAATGCTGAAACCACCATTAATTGTTGGAGGAGAAAAGACCAGGGCTACCTTCTTATCTCCCGCGACAGCCGATAGCCCCGTTACCGAGCCCGGTGCTGAACCGGGTGTGGCAAGAAGTACGCTCGATGAGCCGACTCCCGTTCCCGTAATGGGTGTTACTCGAATTTCATAAGTGGTTCCGCTAATCAGGCCTGATAGAACCGCGCTCTGAGCCGCAGCAGGTGCATTGCTGCTCGTGATCCAATTGGAGCCGTCGATGCTCTGTTCAACTCTGAAGCCCGTGACTGCACTTGTCGTGACTCCAGAAGGCAAAGACCAACCGACTATCAGAGATTGCAATGCGGTACTGACTAAATGAAGGGCGAGAGGTGCGCTCGGCAGAGCCGCGGTATTAGCGGCAAGCACGGCCGGGATTCCCTTACCAAAGTTGGTGACGGCGCTAACTCGGAAGGTGTAATTCGTGAAATTCGTGAGACCCTGAATGTTTACTTGTGAAGAGATTCCAGAAACTGATGAAGCCACGGCCCAAGCTGTGCCATCAGTACTCTGTTCGATGACGTAATTATTAATTTTTAATCCCCCGGTATCAGTCGGAGGCAACCAACTCAAATTAACTTGACTGTCTCCAGATTGAGCCGTCAAATTAACTGGTGGTTGCGATGCCACACCAGGGGTCGCTGAAGCCGTGGAAGAAACTCCTTCGCCCGCTTCACCTACTGGGGTTAGACGGAATACATCTGCTACCCCATTGGAGAGATTGGAAACTACGGCAGAGGTCGCTGCAGGTGGCAGTGCAGCGCCCTTGATCCAAGTCTGTCCATCCGCACTGTAATCAACTCGATAGGCCGTACGGAGTGGATCCTTGATGTTCGCCCATGTCAAAGTTACGGACGAAATTGCTCCAACACCTTGAATCTGAGGCGCCGCAAGTGGGAATGAGAGCGTAGCCGCAGGTAGTCCACCCGTTGAGGATGGAGTTGGGGGAACAAAAACAACTGGTGGAGCAACAGGTTGCGGTGGTGGAGGCGCTACGTAGACTGCGAGAGTCAAAGAAGTTGTCGCTGGCACGCCTTGTCCACCGAGTCCGTACCCGTTAACCCAGAAGTAGTAGGTATTGCCCGATACCAATCCGGTGACCGTACAAGTGTTTGAGCTGCTATCGGCACAAACGACTGGATTGAGAGTGGTCAGGCTTGAGCCCACTTGAACCATGTACGAGGAAGCAGAAGTTAAATTATCCCACGTCAAAATTACATGATCTCGAAGATTGTCAAGACCTTGAGTTGCTCTCAAGTTGGTTATACCTCCGAGGGTAACTCTCAAGTACTGCAAGGAGGTTGATGAAATATCTACCTGATCAAAAGGGGAATCAAGAGGTGTATAAATTGCATCGCCGCTGTAACTACCTTGGACTATGTATGAACCCACAGATGGAAGTTGCTCTGTACACCCAAAGGCCAATGCACCTGGCAACGTAGTAAGAACGGGGGTTGGCACACAAGTCGAGGTACTGCCTGTACCCGTGACGGGCTTCCAAATGAAGGAGCCCGTCGGAGTATCTGACGAAACGCCAGTCACATAAGCAGTGAAGAGAACTTGGCCACCAGCGGCAGGTGAAGAGGAGTGGACGAGAGTAATCGTTGGAATAATTTTCGAGATAGTAACCGTTGCAGCACTACTTGGCCCCACGGAATTGTAATTTGAATCAGTTGAGAGTGTCACAGTCGCCGAGTAATCCCCTGGAATCAAAACAGGTACATCGCAGGTATAAGTTGTGGTGACTCCACTTATAGTAGCTGGCGCGACCCCAGGACATGATGACAGCGCGCTCCCTGCGGCATTTATAGTCCACGCTAATACACCCGAGGGTGCAACCGCATTGTTAATTCCGGTGACCGTCGCTATAAATTTAATTGGTGAACCAAATATTGACGAGTGAGGGGCGCCAATAACAGTAATTGAGACAGGGTTAGCTTTAGCGATTTGGAAAGTGATTGGTGCTGAACTCTTCATGTTATACGTCGAATCACCTTGGAAATCAGCGGTGGCCGAATACGTACCGGCAGTTGCCGGTGCAATAGTGCATAGGTACGAAGTTGTTGGTGGATCAACGCCAATTGTAGCTGCCCCGGGCAAGGTGCACGACACTGGAATGCCAGTCGAATCGAAGATTCTCCATGTCAGCGTCCCAGAGGCCGTCGACGGAAGCGCTCCAGCAGGTGTAACGCAATTCAGACCAGTAAGGATTCCAGTCGAACATGAGTACGTGGTCGTCGGCGTAGCCAGAATTGTTGAAGGAGTCGAAGTCGCGCAGAGAATCGAACCCGGCGTACTGGTGCTGTCGAGTGTCATTCCTGTAGGGCATGCATTGGTGATTGTGGCAAGGGCTGGCAGCGAGCTAGCGGTTGGGCCTACGACAAATGCATTGAGAGTGACCTGCCCTCCAATAGTGGCGGTATCTGGTTGCGAAATTGTCACGGCTGGAGTGAGGTTCGAGACACCAACTCTCACCGAGTTCGTCGTCACTGAGAAATAACTAGAATCCTCGGCGTAAGATCCAGTTGCAATGTAGGAGCCAAAGTTAGATTCTCTCACGGTACAGATGTAGGTGGATTTGGTACCTGATGTAGCAACAGTCGGAGTTCCAAAGCAACTGTTTACACCGGCACTTCCGGAAATCGACCAAGCCATCGGACCAGACGGTGCGGCTGCCCCTGATGGCCCGGTGAGAGTTGCTGTGAAGATTATATTGCCACCTAGCGTTCCATCGCCTAGTCCTGTCACGGTGACCGCGGGAATAACTTTAGCGATATTAATTGTGATAGGCGTCGTTGTTAGTAGCGCTGTGTAATTTAGATCGCCTGAGTAGGTTGCAGCGACGTTATAGAAACCAGCGGTCGAAGCTCTGATCGTGCAAGTAAACGTCGTCACTGAAGAATTAGTCCCAGATGAAACTTGGCCAGGTCCAGAATCACATTGGGACGCTTGCCCCGAAACAATCCAAGCCATTGATCCAGCTGGTCTAGCAGCTCCAGCCACTCCCGTGACCACCGCATTGAAGGTCAATGAGTTACCCAGGGTTGGGTTAAGAGGCACAGAAGAAGTCACAATCGTCGGAACAGCTGGTCCCACCACTACGGACACTTGAGAAGCCGTGGAGCCTGCGTAACTATCATCCCCCGGATATGTAACGCCAACACTGTATGTTCCAGAGACTGGGGTATCAACAACACAAGTGTAAATCGCTGTGATTCCACTGCTTGGTGAAGTCGCTTGGGAGCTGCAACTGGTTGCTACGCCCCCCAACTGCCATGTCGGTGCGTGAATTGGCGTTGTATTCACAGACGAAACACCGGCAATAAAGGCAGTAAATGTTATTGGCTGTCCTACCGTTGGTGCCACTTGAGCTGTGTAAATAGATACGGCAGGTGAAACGATTCCCACACCAAAGGTACGTGTTGAGGTTGTAGCCGAGGTGTAATTTGTATCGCCCAAGATCGTTGAACTGAATTGATAAGTGCCAACGGTCGATGTAGTAAACGAACAGGACAATGTCAACACATTGAGGTTAATCGTTGGACTTCCAGAATTCGTGCAAGGAATCGCGTTGCTTGTTGGAGCAGTGACTGACCAACTTATGCCGCCAGTCGGTAATGGTCCAGAAATTCCTCCGATGACCGTCGTCGTGAGGGTAGTTGTTCCACCGAGTGTTGGCGAAGTAGATGAAACAACCGAAATAGCAGGAGTCAAAGTTGACACGGTTACACTTAATGGGCCGCTATTCTGTTGCAGATAGTTTGGGTCTGCAGTAAAGAAGGCTTGCGCGTTGTAAGTGCCACTAATAGGCGTCGAAACTGTGCAACTAAATGTCGTGACCACACCCGAAGAAGAAGCCGATCCAATCGATGAACAAACCGCTGCACTCGAAATAGGTCCTGATGTAATCACGCTTATCGATCCAGTTGGCGCGACAGCCCCTGCAGCTCCAGTGACCACCGCATTAAATGTAAGTGAACCGCCGAGTGTGGGAGTTGAATTAGTTGAAATAGTAACCGCTGGCGTAAAGGGCGCTACAACGATGCCAGTTGGAGTGAAAGACGCAGTCCCAGAGTTATAAGAGCCGTCACTCGCGAACACGAATGTAGCCCCGTAAGTACCAGCAAGTTTTGCGTCGACCCGACAGGTGTAAGTCGCAATGTTAGATGAGCCACTTGCATCTGTAGATGTGCAAACACTAATTCCATTGACGCCACTAATTGTCCATGTTCCGACACCACTAGGTGTGATCGCTCTAACTGGCCCAGTGACAATCGCAGTGAAGACAATGGTTGAACCTAAATTGGCAGAACTAGAATTACTTGATACGACAATTGACGGATCTGCTGCTCTAACATTGGTGACATAGCCAGAGATACCGACCGTAGAGGAGTAATTAGTATCTCCCCCAAAGGCAAAGAGTGGCGTATAGGTACCTGCTACTTTTGCAACAACCTCGCAAGTGTAAGAAGCACTCACCCCTAATACAATAGGACCATTCGATGGACTACACGTGATCCCCGGAACTCCAATAATCGACCAGCTACCTACTCCTGTGGGAGTTGCCGCCCCGATAGGGCCAGAGACGGTGGCGGTAAAGGTGAAGGTGCCACCCAACGAAACTGTGGAAGCACTAGTTGTCACCAGAACACTTACATTAGAAGTGCTCAAAGTAATGATTGCAGCTGCAGAAAGACCCCCAGGGCTGTAATTATTATCTGCTGCGGTGGTGATAGAGGCAGAGTAGGTGGCGGGCAAGTTTGCTGGAACAACGCAGGTATAGATACTAGAGACACCGCTAGTTGTTACCGCAGCTACTGGGGTGGCGCAGGTGGTGC
>JANXZW010000031.1 GCA_025355305.1 Actinomycetes bacterium
ATTCCTTCTAGGACTGGATTAACTGCCTCAAGATGTGAAGGATTTGCTGCGAGATAGATATTGGTCTTCGCGCCGGAGTCAGATTCATATACACCTTTAGTACCGAGGTGGTACTTCACATCACCAGTGCCCTGTACAGAATTTTCAGCGTAGTGACCCTCAAACTCTTGAAAGATCTGACCGTATGACTTACCACCGATATTGGCCAAGACATTGAGGCGACCGCGGTGCGGCATACCGATGCAGACCTCTTCTATTCCACTCTTAGCAGAGCTATCTAAGATTGCATCCAAAAGAGGAATGAGTGTCTCACCACCTTCAAGAGAGAAGCGTTTTTGCCCGACATACTTGGTCTGCAAGAAAGATTCAAATGCCTCTGCAGAGTTGAGCGTGCGCAAGATGCGCAGCTGCTCTTCGCGCGGAGTTCTAGGTGCACCAACTTCAACTCGCTCTTGCATCCAACGACGCTCAACGGGATTTTCCATATACATATATTCAACGCCGACGCTGCGACAGTAGGAGTCGCGCAGAATTCCAAGGATGCGACGTAATTTCATAATTGGTTTGCCACCAAAACCGCCGGTCGCAAATTCGCGATCTAGATCCCAGAGCGAAAGTCCGTGTGTAACAACATCTAAATCGGGATGGCTGCGTTGGCGATAGCGCAGTGGATCTGTATCAGCCATTAAGTGCCCAAAGGTGCGATAAGACTCTATTAACTGCTGAACGCGCGCGGTCTTGCTAATTTGATCATCCTTGGAGAATTGGAAGTCAACGGTCCAGCGGATTGGCTCATAGGGGATACGAAGAGCTGCGAAGATCTCATCGTAGAAGTGCTCACCGCCGAGAAGAATCTCATGGATACGACGGAGGAAGTCGCCAGATTGTGCCCCTTGAATAACGCGGTGGTCGTAGGTGCTTGTAAGGGTGATGACCTTGGAGATCGCAAGGTTTGTTAGCGTCTCTTCACTGGCTCCTTGGAATTCGGCGGGATAATCCATCGCCCCGACGCCAAGAATTAAACCCTGCCCCTGCACCAGCCGAGGTACCGAGTGCACGGTGCCTAAGGTTCCTGGATTGGTGAGAGAGACAGTTGTCCCCGCATAATCTTCGATAGTCAGAGATCCACCGCGCGCCTTGCGCACCGTCTCTTCGTAGGATGCCCAGAACTGCGCAAAGTCGAGAGCTTCGCAGCCCTTAATAGAAGGTACTAATAGTTGGCGGGTGCCATCTGGCTTAGCCAAGTCGATGGCAATTCCGAGGTTGATGTGTTCAGGGCGACCGAGAACTGGCTTACCCTCTTGCACTGCAAAGAAGGTGTTCATCTCTGGCATAGCGCGCAGCGCCTTGATCATCGCGTAACCGATTAAATGGGTAAAGGAAACCTTGCCACCCCGGCCACGCGCCAAATGATTGTTGATCACAGTGCGGTTGTCGATCATCAACTTTGCAGGAATCGCGCGCACGCTAGTCGCGGTCGGAACTGAGAGAGATGCCTCCATGCTCTGCACAACGCGAGCTGCGACGCCGCGGATCGGTTCCAGTGTTGAGGCGCTGGGTGTGACGAGAGTAGGGATTGGCTTCACAACTGGATCTGCTGGCATTGCTGTTGTTGGAGCCTGGGGAGATTGAACTACCTGTACCGCTTGGGGGGCGGTTGCAGGAGTGACGGTAGCAGTGGGTGCAGGAACCGTAGCGCGGGGTGAGGGAGCGAGAACTTGTGTTGCGGTTGGAACAACCGGAGGAGTTGTCGCTGTCGATGACTTTGGAATCGGAGGCGTGCTGAACTTGGGAGCGGTTGGCCCTTGTGCGGGCGGTGTGTAATCAGCGAAGAACTCCCACCATGCTTTATCTACGGAAGTGGGATCTGCTTGGTAGCGCTCATACATCTCATCGACGAGCCATTCATTGGGTCCAAAGGATCCACCGAAATGATTTGCAGGGGTATTCGATGCCGACACTGGCGCTATCTCCGCTTCTTAATAATTTCGGGCGATCAACCACCAATGGTCGACCCCAAAAGAAGATCAGGTACTCCCCAATCTTAATCCTCCTACCGCGCAAGACACCGCCGCGCGGGATGTGAACTCTGGCTCTAGGCTCAGGGTTATGGGATTAGCTGCCATAACGGGGGGAAGTCGCGGGCTCGGGCTGCAATGTGCGAGGGAGATGGTGAGGGCGGGGCATCAGGTTCTTCTGGTCGCCAAGGATCCCCTTCGCCTCTCCCAATCGGGGCTGCGATAGGTGCGAGTTTTCGGTCGGTTGATTTAGAAGATCAAGGCGCTACAAGAGCGGTCTTTGAAGAGATTTTGCAGAAATTTGGTGTTCCAGAGGTTGTGATACTGGCCCACGGCGTGATGAGCGAGAAGATGTCGAAAACTCTGCGAACCAGCGACAGTGAGTGGCGGCGGGTTATGGCGATCAATCTCGACTCAACCTTCACCATCGTCAATATCTTGGGCGCCGCCATGGCCAGTGCGCGCACCGGGCGGGTTATCATCTTTAGCGCCTGCTTAGGTCGAATGTCTGGGCCGGGAAATACGGGTGGACTTGCTCCCTACAGAATTAGCAAGGCAGGGGTAAATGCGCTGGTTCGAAATCTTGCCCACGAGACAAATTCCGGCTCGCGCGGTTTTCTGGTAGATGCGATCTGCCCAAACCACACCCGAACTGATATGGGCGGCCCAGATGCCCCACTCTCTGTAGAGGAGGGGGCAGAGACCGCGGTCTGGCTAGCGCTACGTCCCTTTGACCCCGCGGTCGATAAGACCGGTTACCTATGGGAGCGGCACGAAATAATTGATTGGTAGTTACTCCCGGTAGCCGAGTACCGAAGCGCCAGCTGTCACGAAGGCGATAGCTCCAAGTGGGTAAGCGCCGATGTAGAACTTCCCGGAGAGCATGAAGTAAGCAACTCCGAGGGCGATGAGGTTGGCTAATACGGCCGGGGCGCGCCCCCACGATTTTCCATTTTTGAAGCTGATAGAGCAGGCGAAGAGACCAATCGCTGCCAAGGTCAAACCAATGAAATCACCAGCGAGGGCCAGTGGGGCGCTCAGCGGTTTGGTGCGCAGCGCAGCTAGCAGCGCGAGGTATACGATGAGAGCGAGCAAGATAATCGCTTCAAAGCGCAATGCGGCGACCGCCACTTTGCGGCTGCCCTCGTAAAGTCGATCACTAATTCCCATGGGTTAAGAATAATGAAGTAACCTTACAAAATGTCGCCTTTTGATCTACGTGACGTCGCATTTGCGAGCGATGGAGTTGCGGACTCATTAACTCTCGCAATGGCTCCCGCCCTCTTCCACGAAAATCTAAAGCGCGAGATTGCAACCGCTAAGCGTGAAGGGCGCGATTTAGCGCTCTTATCGATTGCGCTTCGTCCAGAAAATTTCACGTCAGTGGCAGATTATCAAGAGGGGTTGATCAAACTCGCTTTTGCGCTGCGCACCGGACTTCGAGGGGGAGATTTCTTTGCCCGTATCTCTGACCGCGGATTTTGGGTCTTGCTAAGAAGCGCTGAGAAGGATGTTGATTTGATTGTGAGGCGGCTGGATCTTGCGCGCCACGAGCAACTAGATATCTTTGTCGTGGCGCGCAAATTTGATGAATATGTGGAGTGGATCCAAAGAGTCGATCAACTCCACTTTCAGTAACTACTTACCTGCGCAAGCCTTCTCTGCGGCAATAACCCTAGTATTTTGATTATCAAGACCAGCAATATCGACAGCGCTGTGGACTGGAAGACCACGGGTGTTCAGGCAGGCGATATAGGCAGCGCTCGTTCCGGTCTTGGGCGCGGTTGTGCCATCTTTTCCGTTCGGAGTAGTTCCTCCGGGTTTACCCGTTCCTGGACCAAATCCGCCAAAAGATGGGCGCAGGGCTGCGCAAGCGGTAAAAGCTTTCTGCTGCGCCGCGGTAAGAGAGAAGGTTGGGCGGGGACGAGGGGCTCCACCGTTAGCCCCGGCGCCTGGTGCGCCTGGTGCGCCTGGTGCGCCTGTTGGGCCTGTTGGGCGAACTCCCGTGGGGCGAGTGCCGCCTCCAAATCCGCGACCTCCACCAAATCCGGGGAACTTAATTCCAGCTTTGGCAAGGCAAGCGGAGTATTTAGCAAAGGCGGCAGAGTTCCCTCCACCACCAAATCCTCCAAATCCTCCAAATCCTCCCGATCCGCCGGTACGAGCAGAAGCGGTCGCAGTTGGCTTTGGAGTGGTGGCCTTTGTCGCAGCGTTCGCTGGTAAGACGCTGACAGTTAGGAGCGCGATGGCAGCAAGAGCGAGAATAGAATTCTTTTTATAGTAAGACATGGATAGAGGTTAAATTTTTTCTTTGCGCTTAAGAGAGGATTTTCCTTATTTTTGGCTGAGAATAATGAGGCGGGTAGGCTCGCCTCATGTCTAAAGTGCTCGCATCACTCCCTGTCGGTGAAAAAGTGGGGATCGCCTTCTCTGGCGGTCTTGATACCTCTGTCGCCGTGGCTTGGATGCGCGAGAAAGGCGCACTTGCCTTTACTTACACCGCAGACCTGGGGCAATATGACGAGAGCGATATCGATTCAATTCCTTCGCGTGCGCTCGCTTATGGCGCCGAAAAGGCGCGTCTCATTGATTGCAAGTTGGCACTTGTGGAAGAGGGACTAGCAGCCATCGCATGTGGCGCCTTTCATATCCGCTCCGGAGGCAAGCAGTATTTCAATACAACTCCACTTGGTCGCGCAGTGACTGGCACGCTCTTAGTCCGCGCGATGTTGCAAGATGATTGTTCGATTTGGGGCGATGGCTCGACCTACAAAGGCAACGATATTGAGCGCTTTTATCGATATGGACTCTTGGCCAACCCAGCGCTGCGGATTTATAAGCCATGGCTCGATGTGGCTTTCGTCACCGAACTCGGTGGACGTAAAGAGATGTCCGAGTGGTTAGTTGCTCGCAACTTTCCTTATCGCGATAGCACAGAGAAGGCTTACTCCACCGATGCCAATATTTTGGGTGCTACTCATGAGGCGAAGAACCTCGAAGAGCTGGATGCCACGATTGAAATTGTCGATCCCATTATGGGAGTCAAGTTCTGGGATCCAACTGTAGAAGTCGCATCAGAGGATGTGACCATTGAATTTGCACAAGGCCGCCCAGTGACGATCAATGGAAAATCCTTTGCTGACTCCGTCGAGTTAATGCGTGAAGCGAATGCTGTAGGCGGTCGCCATGGTCTTGGTATGGCAGACCAGATTGAAAATCGAATTATTGAAGCGAAATCGCGCGGAATTTATGAAGCGCCCGGGATGGCTCTTCTCTTCATCGCTTACGAGCGTTTGATCTCTGCCATTCACAATGAGGACACGATTGCCAACTACCACGCCGAAGGTCGCCGCTTGGGCCGACTGCTCTACGAAGGCCGTTGGTTCGACCCTCAATCACTCATGTTGCGCGAATCGCTCACTCGTTGGGTGGCATCGGCTGTGACAGGAACAGTGACCATTCGCTTGCGCCGCGGCGATGATTTCTCAATCATCAATACGACAGGACCAGCGCTGAGCTACGCTCCCGAGAAATTATCAATGGAGCGCAATGAGAACTCCGCCTTTGGTCCAACAGATCGCATTGGCCAACTCACGATGCGCAATTTAGATATCGCAGATACCCGCGCCAAGTTAGAGCTTTATACAAAGCAAGGACAACTGGGTGCGAGTGAATTTAAATTGATCGGCGAGATAGAGAGTAATTAGTTCACTCGCAATTTACTGTCGAGATGCGAACGACTTGCAATTACCTTGCGTGGTACTGAAACTTTTCCTCGCTTCTGCTACCTTCTCACTATGTCTGCAAATGCCCTTCGCGCGATAAGCGCCTCATTTATAAAGCGTAGGGTCATCGACTTTATGCGCATCAAGACAGCTGCCTGTCTTTAATTGTTACTCGCGCCCCACCCCGTAATTCAAAACCAATAACTGAAATATCAATTACCCAAAGAGCTAGAGCCCAGAGCAGTTTTCTAAGGAGAAGCAGTGAAGATTTACAACAATATCTCAGAAGTATTTGGAAACACACCTTTGGTGAAGATTCAGCGCCTCTTTCTCTCAAGCCCAGTGACTGTTGCAGCAAAATTAGAATTTTACAATCCGACCGCTTCTGTTAAAGATCGCCTTGCAGTTGCCTTGGTTGATGATGCCGAGAAGAGCGGTGCGCTTAAGCCTGGTGGAACAATCGTTGAGGCAACATCCGGTAACACTGGAATCGCACTTGCATCGGTCGGTGCTGCGCGCGGTTACAAAGTTGTGTTGACAATGCCAGACTCAATGTCAAAGGAGCGTCGCGCTCTGCTACGCGCTCTCGGTGCAAAGCTTGTTCTTACCCCGGCAGCCGTTGGAATGCGGGGCGCCGTTGAAGAGGCTGAAAGAATTGGCGCAGAGGAAGGTGGCGTCTTGGTTCGCCAATTCGAAAATCAGGCAGGCCCAGCGATTCACCGCGCGACAACCGCTGCCGAAATTTGGAATGACACTGACGGCCAGGTAGCTGCAGTTGTCATGGGTATAGGCACTGGAGGAACTATTACCGGTGTGGGACAAGCTCTTAAGGAGAAGAATCCCAACATCAAGATATTTGCAGTGCAACCAGCTGCCTCCCCAATTTTGACTGGCGGTTCTCCAGCGGGCCATCCTCTGCAAGGAATAGGACCGAACTTCGTTCCACCAGTCTTGGATACCTCGGTTTATGACGAGGTGCTTTCTGCTCCCAACGAGGAATCCTTCACATACGCCAAGCGCGCTGGACAAGAAGAGGGCATTCTCGCGGGAATCTCCTCTGGCGCAGCGCTCTGGGGCGTCTCCCAGATTGCCGATCGTCCAGAGTTTGCCGGCAAAATCATCGTTGTCCTTCTGCCCTCATTCGGTGAGCGCTATCTTTCAACTCCTCTCTATAAGGAGTTCATCGACGAGCCAGTTGCGCCTTCGATCTAAATCAGAATAACTTCAATGCTTTCATTCATTGCAGAAGATCTTGCCACCGCCCTTAAGAAGGATCCTGCTGCGCGCACCCGTCTTGAGGTTGCGCTTACATATCCCGGGGTGCATGCCCTTTGGGCGCACCGCTTGCAGCATTGGCTCTGGAGCCACCGGTTGCGATTTCTGGCTCGCCTCTTGGCAAATCACACCAGGTCTCGCACCGGAATCGAGATTCATCCCGGGGCTGTCATAGGTCGTCGCGTCTTTATCGATCATGGCATGGGGATCGTCGTTGGCGAAACCGCGGTCGTTGGCGATGATGTAACGATTTACCACGGGGTCACTCTTGGTGGTCGCTCACTCGACAAGGGCAAGCGCCATCCCACCATCGAAAATAACGTCATTCTTGGTGCAGGCGCCAAGGTTCTGGGAAATATCACGATCGGTGAAGGCAGCACGATCGGTGCCAACCAAGTAGTTACTCGCTCGCTCTCACAACGCAATGAGGTTGAGTTCTACATTTGAGACCTATCCTTGACCGTATGAGGATGCGTTGGAACCGGTTTCTCCAACAGTTTGTCGTGCGTTGGTACTGGATTCAGCAGGTCCTTGTCACCTCCATTGCTGCTGCGATCGCCTGGGAGGTCGGCGACAAAGCCTTTACAAATGGCGGCCTCGTTGCGGCGGTTGTCGCCTCACTGACCGTGCGCTCCTCTCTTCACAAATCCGCTCGCGAAGGAGTAGGTCAGATCGTTGGCTCATCCCTTGGAGCAGGAGCGGCGCTCTTAGCCCTGCATTATTTTGGTAATGGTTTGGTGACGGTTGGAATTACCGTTCTGATCTCACTTGTCGCCGCGCGCCTCTTGCACCTAGGTGATGTTGCAACGATCAATGTTCCGGTTACCGCTCTGATCGTTCTTGGACCGGGATTGAGCGAAACAACTGCAAGCAAGCGTCTGCTCTCAACTCTGATTGGCGCCGGTATCGCCATTGCTCTCTCGACCTTTGCCCACCCTAAAACGCCTGCAGGGCGCACCATTGATCGAATTGCTTCATTGACCGACCGCTGCGCAGTGCTGCTGACGCAGATGGCCGAAGGACTCATCGATAACTATTCAATCGATGATGCTGGTCGTTGGCTGGCGCGTGCCCGGCTTTTATCTGAAGAGATTCCTTCTATTCGCAACCAAGTAATTGAAGCGCGCGTCTTTGCGAAGTGGTTGCCGGCTTCGCGCTCCAACAATGCTGAGAAGCTCTACCTGCGCGCAATAGCGGTTGAACATATGATCGTGCAAACAAGAGCAACTGCGCGAATTCTCTACGATTTGCGCCTGAACGGGGGAGTGCGCTTTGAGCTCTCGCAGGGGCTGGGAGCTCTCATCTCCACGGCGAGTTATGCCTTGACTGTGAGCGCCGAAGATTTTCGCTTTGATCCATACAGAGGGACGAAGGATCCATTGACGGCAGAGATCCGCTACAGCGCAGATTCGATTACCTCAATAGCTTTGGCAGATCATGAGGGGATAGCCACTGGTCAGATCGCTCGCGTCCTAGGAGTGGTTTCGAGCACAATTATCATCGCCGACTCGCTCGACCAAATTTCACCTGCGATCCGCAACGTTCCGACTCCCGAAGCACCAGCGAACCAACAAGTTCTCTCGCTCTCACCGATCGAACAGGCAAGGAGTTGGCAAGTACGCCTCTATAGATTAATTCCGATCAAAATTCGCGATTCTTTCGAACGCACCTTTAATTAATACCCTCTTAATAGACCGTTCACCTCTTATCTCTCTAATCCCACCCTGGTAGTAGCTCACTGCGCATACCCGTCCATCCAAGGTTAGGAATATTCATGCGCTTGAATTCGTTCAAGAAGGGCGTGGCGATCGCCGCATTGAATGTCGCTCATCGGCCACATTAAAAGTCGGCGATAGCGTCGAGGTTTTGATTCGACCAAGCGCGGCTAGCATCAAGGATCGAAATACGAATTCCCTCTCCGCCACCGTCTTGGATGTCGCCTATCGCGGGCGTGGCTACGAGCACGTGGTGGAGTGCGAATTTGGCGTGATTTCTAGCGTATTTGGCGCAGAATCCAATGCTCGAGGCTCTAAAATTGATATCTATGTTGATCCGCATCACTGCTTGGCCTTCCCAACAGAAGAGAAGGTCGTTGTTGAGCAGCCAATTCAAGAACTCTCATCCAGTAAAAAATAGATTTTAGGAGCCCCTCACCATGCAAGGTACATCGGTCGCGCTATTTATTTCGGTTTTTTTCGCCTGCTCGGTTGAGGCGGTTGAGGCGGTCACAATTGTCCTGGCCGCAGGCACCGCCCGCGATTGGAAGTCCGCTTGGCGCGGAGTGATAGCAGGGTTATTGACCCTTGCAATAATCATCGCCGCATTTGGTCCCGCGATTTCGCACCTGCCGATCTCTTTCTTACGGATCGTTGTAGGTGGTTTGCTCCTTGTCTTTGGTTTGACTTGGCTGCGCAAGGCGATTTTGCGCTCCAGCGGTTACAAAGCGCTACACGATGAAGAGAAGATCTTCCAAGAGGAGATCGCTGCCGCTCGTATCGCTGCGAAAGAGACGCGTCACGGTGTGGCTGACTGGTATGCCTTTACTCTTTCATACAAAGGCGTTCTCCTTGAAGGGTTAGAAGTCGCCTTCATCGTTCTTACCTTTGGAACAATTCAACACA
>JANXZW010000025.1 GCA_025355305.1 Actinomycetes bacterium
CTCAAAGAGCTGCTGGGCTCTTCTCTGAATCTGACGATGTCCGTGAAGAGGGGAGTCTGCGGGTAGCTATTGCCTGGCTGTTTACTCGCCAAACTCCGCCAGATGTTGCTGGAGCCAGAGCACAATTGCAACGGGCTGGAGAGCTCTTGCAGGAGCAGGGTTCCGCGATTGATATGACCTACTATCAGACGGAATTGGCTCGCGTTGAATGGCTCAGCGGCAACTATGAGAAATCATTAGAGATTAGCCAACTCGCTATCGCCAATACCGATCCGACAAAAGATCTGTTACAACGAGCTGATGCGTACTTGCTTTCTGCACGAGCTCAAATCAGTCTTGGGCGCGAGTCCGACTCCACGATGAATTTGCTTGCGGCCAAAAGTAGCCTGCTTGGCATGGAGCCTTCCAGGCAAAATGCACTTGCTTGGCGAGAACTTGGGGATATCTACTCTGGACTTGACTACCTTGAAGACGCCATTGATGCCTATCGCGAAGCGCTACAAGAAGCGGGAGTTCCTGCCAGTCCGCTAGCGTTCTCGGAGATAAAAACTTCTCAGATGAAAGCTTCGGTGCGGAAAGTTTCCACGCTCTCTGAGTAGCCCGCAATCTCTCAAAGATTCACGGTTCGTGGTGCCCCGAGTGGGGGTCGAACCCACACTTGGAGGATTTTAAGTCCTCTGCCTCTGCCATTGGGCTATCGGGGGTGTAACTGAGGCATTCAGGTCTACTAGGCGCAATTGCTCCTTAAAAACCGAGTTTTGGCGCATATAAAAACTGCTCAGGTCACTCGGGTGTAAGGGAAGTGTAGGAGTTCCTAATCGGACTATGGGACCACGTTTCTTTACATTTCCAAGCGCCGGAGCTAGCGCAAACGCTCTTAGTTAATTCGGGTTTGCAATTGGCTCGATAGAGAGCACATCCACTCCACCGATTGAGTTAAGAATTTCAACGAGATCAGATGTATCTGTGCCAGGAACTGCAACAACTATTTCGTCGCATCCGGTTCCATCTTTACTTTTAAGGGCTTGGAGTCCGCAAATATCGGCGCCATTTGCTCCGATTGCGGATACGAGCGTGCCGAGTGATCCTGGTCAATCTGGAAGTGACACCTGCAAAGTGAAGAGCCAGGAAAGAGAGATACCGATTAACTCTTAAGTTGAAAGTGTCTACTTCATTTATCGTTGTACGCGCGCGCTTCCTCCGCCAGCAAGCTTTTCCACTTCAGCGCGACTAGCCATGGATGTATCTCCGGGAGTCGTCATTGCTATTGCTCCATGTGCCGCCCCAAGGTTTAATGCTTCTTGTAAGGTTTGCTCAGATATCAACCCGAAAACCAAACCGGACGCGAAGCTATCCCCGCCGCCAACGCGATCCCAGATTTCTAGACTTTTCCATTTTCTCGACTGAACTAAACCGGTCTCTCGCGACCACGCAATTGCTGACCAATCGTTATCGCTCGCTGAGTTGACAGAACGTAATGTGGTTGCAATTACTTTAAAATTTGGAAAGTCATTTACTGCATCAAGAATCATTGTTTGAAATCCATCAATCTCGAGATTGGTGTAATTGGCGTCCATACCCTTTACAGAAAAACCAAGTGCCTCAATAAAATCTTCCTCATTACCAATCATGACATCTACATACATAGCGAGCCTTCGGTTTACTTCCTGGGCCCGAGCTTTTCCACCTATATCCTGCCAAAGACTTGGCCGAAAGTTCAGGTCGTAGGAAATAATCGTGCCATTTTTCCGAGCGGAAATCATCGCTTCTTCTACCACGTCTGGCGTTGTATCCGAAAGCGCGGCAAAGATTCCACCAGTGTGAAACCAGCGAACACCTAATTCACCAAAAATAAACTCCCAGTCAACATCACCCTTTTTCAGCTGTGAGACTGCAGTGTGACCACGATCTGAAACGCCGAGAGCTCCTCTGACACCAAAACCACGTTCGGTGAAATTCAAACCATTTCTGACTTTACGGCCTACGCCGTCATATTTCTCCCACTTAATGAAACGGGAATCAACTCCACCTTGCAGAATCAAATCCTCAATCAGAAGCCCAACGTCATTCTGCGCCAGCGATGTAACTATTGCAGTTTTATACCCAAACACTTTTCGGAGCCCACGAATAACGTTGTATTCTCCCCCGCCTTCCCATGCATCAAATCGTCTAGCAGTACGAATGCGAGTATTTCCAGGATCGAGGCGAAGCATGACTTCGCCTAAAGCCAAGGCAGCAAATTCGCAGCCCTCCGCAGATTTGATTTCCAAGATGTTTTTCAAATGTGACCCCAAACTCAACTTGAGTGCGAATTCATCTGAGCAACTGCTTCACGAGTGAAAGAAGTAATTGCTGAAAAATTTCCAGTCGCCAAGAGTCTTTCACTGACAATCCATGATCCACCTACAGCTAGAACTTGAGGTAGAGCAAGATATAAATCGACATTTGTAAGATTAATTCCACCTGTCGGAATGAACTTCATATCATGGAAAGGAGCCACTACTGCCTTCAAATATTGCGCACCTCCGAGTGCCTCGGCGGGAAAGAATTTCAACTCACTAAATCCCAAGTCGCGGGCTCTCTGAATTTCAGTGGGGGTGGCGACTCCAGGAAAATATGGCATAGCCGCTCGGTCACATTCATCGACAAGTGCAATACTCAAGCCTGGAGAAACTACAAATTGAGCTCCTGCAGATTGAGCCTTATCAGCGTCTCTTGAAGATAACACTGTCCCTGCACCAACACAAAAATCTGGATCTTCTGACATTATCTGTATAATTCTGATCGCATTAGGTGTACGGAGTGTTACTTCTGCAGTGAAAATACCACCTTGCTTTAGTGCCTCCCGAAGCGGCTCAGCTTGGCTAACATCATTGATAACGACGACCGGCATTAGCTTTTGTTTTGCAATGGCTAACATTGATCTCAAAGGTTTATTCATGCTCAGATTAGCCATGGTTAGACTCGTGGTAGCAAACTGAACTGTTCGCGCCCACCAGTTGCCAAAGTTACGCCAATTCCCGGTTGATTGTTAGAGACTAATTGTCCATCCTTAACATTCAGTGGATTAGTAAGGAATCCATCCCAACCTAATCCTCCGTAAGCATCAACTTCGATTAGTGGTGCATTGTCACAACTCAAAATTACGTTAAGCGCCGCAGCTAAACCAATTCCAGTTCCTGAAGAACAACCGATATGAGGAACTAGCTTGAGGTTCCAAGAACTAGACATGTCACCAATTCGCTTAAGTTCTGAAATTCCTCCAACGCTCGCCGCATCTGGTTGGATGTAATCAAACGGTAGCTTGGCCATAAGATCTATGTACTCGTAGCGAGTGAGCAAGCTTTCACCACCAGCTAACGGCAAATCCACTCGATCAGCGAGCCAAGAATGATCATTAATGTATTGTGAAAGACTGCGCGACATAATCGGCTCTTCCAGCCAAAAAACACCAAGGTCTTGAAATTCCTTAGCAAGCGCTAGAGCACCTCGCCGGTCATAGCACATATTCGCATCAACCATAAGATCAATTGAATTACCAACAGCTGTTCTCACCTGCGAAACTAAGCTAATGGCGCTCTTTAAATTACCATCAATGCGCAATTTAATTGCTGTATATCCCATTTCAGTCGCCTGAATTGCTTCTTTAGTCGCCATATCAGGGTGCTTAAATGATGGTGCATAATACGCACGCACTGAATTTTGTGCTGTTCCAAGAAGCCGGTGGACAGGCTGTGAAGTTATCTTGCCGAACAAATCCCACAATGCAATATCTATTCCACTAAGGGCATAGGTTTCAATACCTCTTCTGCCCCACATATGCGTCGCTCGCATCATGTCATGCCAAAGTGCAGATATATCCTGCGGGTCACGACCGATAATGAGTGGTCCTAATTGATTATTAATGAGTGGTCCGACTGTTGAGAAGTATTCAGATGAAAATCCAGCCTCACCTATTCCAGTTAATCCTTCGTCAGTCTTCACCTCAACGACGATGCCACCTTTCGTGCTTACCGACATCGCACCCCATTGAAGGTTTTCTTCCAGTGGTAGTCCCACTGGATAAGCTGTAACACTTTCGATCTTCATTTACTACTTCTCCAATTCATCATTGATACTTCTTAAGTTTCTCTCGTGCTCTACAGATCCAACTCCGTAAACCGAAATCAAGCAGGCATTTGCCACTTAACTCAAATCGTCGGAAGTAAGGATTCGTAAGAACTACTCATTAGTTGTACAAGCCTTCAGACTTTACTGGTACAGGAAAATTACTTTGGTTAGCTAGTACTGGAATCAAGTCTCCCCAGTTGTAATCTCCTGTAAATTTATCTGCTGTTGTGTAAGTACCATCCATGGTGTCTTTTAGGCTCTCTGGCCCATCAAAGCCAATGACTTTCCAACCCATATGATTCTTATTTCCGCCGTAGACGGGATCTGCATAAAAACCTTGTTTTACATGGAGGCAGATTGCCGGCCAGAAAGGAAGACCATCATCTGATACAAACTGAAAGAATGTTGTTGCAGGTTCTGTAGTTCCAAGATTTACAGCTCCAGGTTTTGGTTGACTAGATACCTTCACAAGAACTGCGTCTTGAGAATCGTTATCGAGGGCAACAAATTTCTTTGAATAAGTACTCTTGCTCACTTCGTCAACTACAAGTAACCCCTCTCGGTAAATTTTCTGCAGGTCACTGATACGTGCGCGCCACGAATGGGCGTGTTTACCATCAATTTCCAAGAATCCACTGCCATCTGCCGAAGCAAAAATATAACTAATGCCCGATAGGTAGCGATCGATAAAGACAACAGCTCTTGCCTCTTTGGCACCCGGGTCATGATCAGTAGGGATAATTCGCGCAGCAATTGCTTCGACTGTCTCCCACTCGTGCTTTGTAAAAAAGAGCGGCTCATTTGAATCCGGGTTGACGGGTTCGAGAATCGTCTTCCAGTCTGCTTTTGAACTCATTATCTTTCCCTTCCCTTAAATTCTTACTTCGGTTGCTCGAGACGCATTTCGCGTCCCTTGAGGTAGTAGTCTGCGATGTAATCTGAGCATCTCCAAGCATTAGCCATCATTGTTAGAGTTGGATTCACTCCTGTTGCAGTTGGGAAACCTGATCCGTCAAGAACAAAGAGATTCTCAACATCATGGGACTGGCACCATTCATTAAGTACTGACTTCGCAGGATCAAATCCCATTCGCGCAGTACCGTGTTGATGACACGTGTTTCCGGTCATTTGATCAAGATAAACAGGGATTGTTTTTCGGGCTCCTGCCATCTCAAGAATTTCGACGTTCTTATCAACTTGCCACTTACCCATTGCGACGTCATTTGCGTGCGCCTTATGAGTAATGCGAGCTACTGGAAGACCCATATAGTCCTTAACATTAGGATCGAGATCAACACGATTAGCCTCTTGTGGCAAGTCGTGAAGAATGAGACCAATTTTCATCGCATGGCTAAAGAAAGTTCTGTCAGAATCCTTGAGGGCTTGACCCCAGAGCGGACGACCAGGGAAAACCATGTTAATTGGGTGGCATGTCTGCGAAGATGCAGTGATGCTTCCACCAATGTATCCACGGCTCTCATCGGTCTCGTAGAAGTCCATCGTTCCACCACTAATGTAATTTCCGGCCCACCCATATACAGGATCATCGATATCTTTATCAAAAAATCCGATTGCGAACAGGTACTCGTGGAATGTTGCATTCTTTCCAACGAGACCGGATGAGTTAGCAATTCCTTCTGGGAATTTTGAAGACTTTGACATCAACATAAGGCGCGCAGATTCGATAGCTCCCAAAGTGAGAATTACAACCTTTGCATCTTGCTGAATCTCAGCACCATCTTCATCAACGTAGATAACGCCAGTAGCTTTACCATCTTTGCCAACTACCACTTCGCGGACGAAAGCTTCGGATCTAAGTTCAAAATTACCAGTTGCAATTGCCTCTGGGATAAAGGTCGTTGCAGTGTTTGAACGAGCACCGCTTGGATCTCCATATTGATTCCAAAAACTAGTGCGGTTAAACGGATTACGATCCTTGTGGCCATTAGTCACGCTTGCATGTGGGATTGGGAAAGCGTTAATTCCCATCTTGTTACATGCATCGTAGAACTTCTTGCCCCATCGAGTTGGAGGCAAAGGCATGCTTGGGTAAGGCTTGCTTCTGAAAGGTTCGGTTTTATCTGCACCAGCAATACCTGATACACCAAACTCCCATTCGATCTTTGTTAAATATGGCTCTAGGTGATCGTAACGAAATGGCCAATCCGCCAAACTCGCTCCATCAACATCACCATGTAAAGTCCGGAGCATGAAGTCCGATTCACGCGGCCGCGGTACCCAACCCGCCCAGTGATTTGTTCCACCGCCAACAAGCTGAGGGGTCATTGAAAATGGATAAGGCTCTGCGACTTCAGTCTCGCTACGGCGTACGGTGCGAGGAGTTAGCTTTGAATCAGGCCACATGTAGTTTCTGTTAACAAACTTCAACTCATCGCCTGAATAATGTTTATCATTCTTGAGCCATGGACCGCGCTCAAGACCGACAACCTTCAAACCTGCTTCACTCAATACTTTTGCAGCTGTTCCACCATTTGCACCTAAGCCGACGATTACGACGTCTACTGGCGCTGGCTTGACTTTCGAAGTCATTCTGAAATCCTCTCTGACTTACTTCTCGAAGTACCCGATAATTGCTTTTGTGAAGGCTGGCAGATCCGGTGGCGTTCTAGATGTAATTACATTTCCATCTACGACAGCCGCTTGATCAGATACCCAAATTCCACCTGCATTAACAACGTCGTCTTCAATCGGTGCATAACCAGTTACTCGTCGACCTTTCACTGCGCCCGCAGAAGCCAAAATCCACCCACCGTGACATATGGCAGCCGTCATCTTGCCCTGATCATAAATTCCCTTGACCAAATTGATCATTGGCTTGTGAAGGCGCATGTTGTCTGGTGCGAATCCACCAGGAACAATCACCCCATCAAAGTCGTTGGGTGAAACATCCGAAGCAGAAGCATCGGCATCCATTGGATATTCTTCTTTGCTCAGGTATGACGTCTTGGTACCGCTCCCAACGACAGTCACCTTTGCTCCTGCTTCGGTCAAACGAAGATACGGGTACCAACCTTCTAGGATTTGGTATTCGTCTTCGATCATCAATGCAATTCTCTTGCCTTGAATGCTCATGTCTCTTTCCTTTCGATTGTTTTGAGTAAGTTATGAATTGGTACTGGTTAAACGAGCTGTGGAAGAATCTCGGTACTTAGGCGAACATCACCGTGATTTGCCTGAATGTTTCGAAGTGCTTCCCAATGCTGTCCATAGCCATCAGGCTGGTTCTCAAGTGATGCTGGGATTGCACTTGTGGTATCTGCCAAGCAAATTACTTTGATATCCTGGTTAGCTCCATCAATTGCAGTTGTAAGCATACAATTCGCGGAAGATACACCTGCAATGATTAGTGTGTCAGCGCCTGCACGCTTCATGTATTCGTTAAGTGCGGTTCCGTAGAATGAAGAGAAGCGGTGCTTCTTCATGATTGGCTCGCCTGGAAGCGGAACAAGGTTTGAATCTAATTCATCGCCACCGTGACCCCAAGATCCTGGGAAGTTCATCAAATCAACACCCCACTTTTTATCTGCGTAGCCGGCATCCTTGCCATCTTCACGCAAGCCCCACATTGACCAGACCACTGGAATTCCAACTTTGCGGCAAGCATTTAAGACATTAAGTACTGGCTGAACAACGTCTGCACCCTCAGGAGCGCCGCCAACGCTTGGGATATACATGGCTCCCCCTCGTGTTACGCAGGCGTGCTGCATATCAAGAACGAGCAAAAGAGACTTTTTTGGATCGATTTTGTCAACGATCATGTTGGAACGGTTGATGTACTTGTCGATGTTGTTATACGTAAAATCTAGTGATGACATTTTTTCTCCTTATTGAGTGATTGACGATTAATTGCTTTTATTAGTTTTTGACTTCTTTATTTCTAACTTATTAATTTCTTTAGCTAGGTCTTTTTCAGCCCATTTCAAGTGGGCGTAGGCTTCCTTCTTGGCAAGTTTGTCATCTTGCGCAATGACGGCTTCCAGGATTCGAAGGTGACCTTGGTGAGCGAGAACCATGCGATTTTCAAAAGAAATTACTTTTTCTGAGTAAATTATGTGATGAGGGGTAATCTGCTTATAGATTTGAATAAATAGACGATTCCTTGTTGCTTCGGCAATCAAACTATGGAACTCAGAGTCTAGTTTCACAAATTCCTTTGTAGAGATCCCAGGTAGAGATGCTTTCTCCAAGATAGCTTTTAGTTCCTGGATATCCTTTTGTGTGCGACGATTTGCTGCCATGGCGGCACCATCAGGTTCAACTGCGTAACGAACATTGAATAGTTCAAGCGCAGTAACTTCTCCTGCAGAATGCAATGACATGCTTTTCTGAGATTGCTCACTCGAATCAAGGACAAAAGTCCCAACGCCATGTGAGCGCAGAATGATGCCGAGGGTTTCCAATTTGCTGATCGCTTCTCGCATACTGCTGCGACCGACACCGAACTGTTCTGCTAAATCGCGTTCGGAAGGAAATTTATCCCCGGCACCAAAGTGGCCAGATCGAACCAAGCTTTCAAGTTGGGCGGCGACGGCATCAGAAAGTTTCAATTGTTTTACGGGGACGACCCCTTTACTTTCTGTTGCCACTTTTGCCTCCTTGGATTTGATTTTTTAGGTTAAGTTCTGTTACTTGCCATACTTGCGTGGTGTGTCCAGTGCCCACTGCGCATACGCCTGGTGCCATTTGTAATTTGACTTATCCACAACCTGTGTTGGGTTGTTGATAATTTGAGTTACAGTCTGACCCAGTGCAACAGTCGCAAAAATAGTTTCAATCAGATTTTGTCCCTGATCGATTCCACCAATATCAACTGTGGCAGTTAGCTTGCCTTCAGCGATTTTTTTGAACCCAGAAATAAGACCGTCAGCGCCAATTGTCAAAATACCGGTCTTTCCATCCCAGTGCTTGAGGCCAGCCGCATCGATTGCTTGAGAAGCACCGAGTGCCATTTCCTCATTTTCGCCATAGATAGCGTTCACATCAGGATACTTCGTCAAAAGGTCCTGTGCTGCAGTAAACCCCTTGTCGCGTACGTATCCTCCATCGGCTTCCCCTACAACTTTAATGCCAGGGTTTTCAGCAAGGGCTTTGTCGAAACCTATTCTACGGCCACGAGTCCAATCTGATCCAGACGGTCCCCAAATTTGTATAATCTTTCCTTTCCCACCCAAGGCTTTTGCCAAGTATGTACCGGCGAGGTAACCGGACTGCCAACGATTGTCATAGCCGATGTTAGAAACTGTCGCGAGCTCTGATTCTGGGTACAGCTCTGCAGGCTGGTTAAATTGGAACACCTTAAGTCCCTTTGAGTTTGCGGTCTTGTAGAGATCTTGCACCGTCGCGAAGTTGGCACCAGTACATACTGCAATGGCGTCAAACCGACGGCTGATCCATGACTGAACAATTCCCAGAGTTCCCTGAACTGCGTTGAAGTCACCAACTGGTGCTTGGCGTTCCCAAACCCACTTGACCCCAAAGCGCTTCTCAAACTCAGCCATCTTGCGCCACGCAGCACTTTCAATCTGTGTAAAGTTTTCTGACAATACAGGCGGTGTAAAACCTACCTTTATTGTGCGTCCCTTGACGATATCTTTGATTGCCTTGTCTAGAGAAGCGTTAGCCGTTCCACCCACTGCTAAGGCCGGAGGAGCCCCCAGAAGTTGTGCTGCTCCAATTCCAGCACCGATTAGTGCCGAGGTGCGTAGTAACGAGCGACGAGAAAAATCTGTATCTCTGCCTAACCCAACTTTTTCTTCCATTCTATACTCCTCAACTACTTAATCTCTCAGATTAATCCCAGTTGATTACTCTGATATTTTGTCTAGTAAATATCTAAACAAAAGCTATGTTTGAATTTTCAGGTCTTCCCTCGCCTGAATCTTTTGCGGCTGAATTCACTTGATGCTCGATTAGCGAGTACTGCTCCAATAAGAACTGAACCAGTCAAAATTGCTTGCCAACTTGATTTAATTCCAACCAAATTGATAATATTTCTCGTTAAGGTTAATGTCAGTGCTCCAATTAGCGCTCCAATCATCCTTCCTTTGCCGCCTAGAAGTGACGCTCCACCAATAACAGCAGCAGCAATCGCGCTTATCTCATAACCATTACCAATTAGCGGAGGAATCGTTGTCGTACGACCAGCAATATGTATTCCCGCGATCGCGGCGAGTAATCCGCTGATGGCATAGGCAGAAATCTTGATTGCATCGACATTGACTCCAGCATTTCGAGCCGAGATTGGCGAACTTCCGACTGCGTATAATTGAAGTCCAAATTTAGAGCGCTTCAAAATAATCGTCATCACCACAGAAATTACCACGACAACAATCATTGGAATAGATATTGGACCAGCTATCTTGTTCAGTCCCCCAATGTAGTAGTAGGCACCGCTCATGTATCCCAGAATTGGAACACCCTGGGTCCAAAGTAAAATTACCCCTTGTCCGATTCCTAGCATGGCCAAAGTTGCAATGAAATCAGGGATTCCCAACTTTGTAATTAGCAACCCATTAATGCATCCAATTCCCACGCCGATTGTTAGCGCACACAAAAAGGCGACACTCATAGGCATTCCATAAATTATGAATTTACCGGCAACACCTGCGGTCACTGCCATTGTCGAACCTACTGAAAGATCAAGACCACCTGCAATCAGTACGACTGTCATTCCGATAGCCAAGAAGCTCACAGTCATCATTGCGTTGATGACATTTGTGACGTTTCTGCCTGTTGCAAAGCTTGGCTCTAGAAATGTCATTACAATTATCGCCAAAACAAGAAGTACAAAAATTCCAAATGAAGGATCTTGCAAAATGCGATTCTGCAAGTACTTGGATGAGTTTCTTCCTGCAATATTAATTGTCATAATGAAAACCTCTTACCACGAAGAAATTGAGAATTGCTTTCTCGTGTTTGTGTCGAGAAAGTAAGCGCAAACTTGTAAACTGCTCGATCGATGACAACTCCGACCAGAATACAAAGGCCTGTGACGATTTGGAATATCAGTGGATCTACTCCCATGAGCAGTAGACCTTGATTAAGGGTGGTCAGGAATAGAGCTCCTACAATTGCTCGCCATACACTGCCTCGCCCGCCAGCAAGTGAAACACCACCAAGTACCGCACCTGCTATCGCTGTGAGTTCATAACCTCCGGCTAAACCCGATTGCACAGAATTTAAGTGAGATGCTAAGAGGACGCCTCCGAGGCCAGCTAAACCACCAGATATCAAATAAGCACCGAATTTGCTCCGTTGTGTGTTGATTCCAGAAATCAGAGCAGGGACTTGTCCGATACCTGTAGCAAAAATTCTGCGTCCAAAAGGTGACTTGAGTAGAACCAACTCGAAGACCACCACAATAATCAGTGCGATCCAAATGGAACTTGTGAGACCCAAAAAATTCATTCCAGAAATACGTTTGAAGCTGGTGTCTTTGGTTCCAGTGAGTTGAATCTGGTCTGTAAGTACTGTGAGTGCCCCTGCTGCTATGTTGAGCGTTCCCAATGTAACAATGAAGTCATTGATCTTGAAAATCGTGGTAAACACGGCGTTGAGAAGGCCGAAAGCAAGTCCAGTTAAGACGCCAACAATTACCGCCATCCAGAATGGCCATCCCCACATAGAAACCGTTAATGACGTACCAGCACTTAACCCGAGTACGGCTCCAATTGATAAATCAATTCCGCCGGCAATAATAACAAATGTTAGTCCAACAATAATGATGAAAATCGGCACCGCTTCATTGATGTAATACCTAATTGAATCAGGAATTAAGAATGAATCAGCTTTCAATGAAAAGAAGATCACCATCAAAACGAATGCAGCGAGAATGACTACGCCATCTATAGCAATCATCTTAGAAAACTTTGATTGGTTTTTCATACTTTGACTCTTGAACTTTTATGCAGGATGTCTTGCTCGACTACTTCGTATCCATAGATTTGAATTTTCTCAGGTACCGATTCTATTTCGCCCACGATTGAACCCTCGCGGAGAATAATGATGCGATCACTTAGTCGAATTAATTCATGTAATTCCGAGGCAATTAGTATCACTGATTTTCCTGCAGATGCTAATTCACGAATGAGCTTGTGCACTTCAACTTTTGAGGCGATATCGATGCCCTGTGTGGGTTCATCAAAAATCAAAATCCTGGGATTTGTATTTAAGCACCGAGAAATGATCACCTTCTGTTGGTTTCCACCACTGAGATTACGAATTTTCTCGCGAGAATTAGGTGTCTTAATTGAAAACTTAGAAATGAATTCTGATGCCAGGTCACTTTCTTTCTTTGCGTTCAACCAGCCACTCTTCAATACGTTGACTAACTTAGATATTGAGATGCTCTTCTCAATTGAGAACTCCGAGAGGATGCCAAGAACTTTTCGATCTTCTGGAACCATGGCGATTCCGAGTTCATAGGCTTTTTCTGGGTGTCCGATTTTTTCAATTTTTCCAAAAACTTTTATTGACCCACTTTCAAGCCTGTCTATTCCCATAAGTGCTCTCATTAGCTCTGTGCGCCCAGCGCCTGCTAATCCAGCAATGCCAAGAATTTCACCATCCCAGAGGTCAAAAGAAATATCTTTCAGAACTCCCTCTCGCTTGAAACCCGTTACTTCCAGAGTCTTAAACCGATCTTCGCTTCCATTCTTTCGTGCGATTTCCCTAATTTTTGGCTGCTCAATGAGAGTTGCCGCTGGTGTTCCAAACATGAGCGAAATTAGGTCACCAAGATTTAGGCCTTTAATTGATGTTTGAGCGATCATTTTCCCATCACGCATAATTGTTGCGTTATCAGCAAGACCAAATACTTCATCCAAATGATGTGTAACCCAAATGAGTGCCACACCAAGACGCTGAAGGCTTCGCATATGACCGAAAAGTAATTCTTTTTCATGCTCTTCGAGACCGGAAGTTGGCTCGTCAAGAATCAGTATTTTTGGTTGGACTACTAAAGCTTTTACAATCTCGATAGATCTCTTTTTTAATGCACCGAACTCACCCGCAGGGCGCCAAAGCTCCTCTTCGGTGATTCCAAACTCGGTGGCAACGCTGCGAACTTTTTTGGCCATCTCACGGCGGTTAACCCACGGAGTCCAGCTTTTACGTTGGGTTATCAAACTCTCTTGTCCGAGGAAAATATTCTCAAGAACGCTTAAATCAGGGATGATCGAGAGCTCTTGATGGATCATAGATATACCCAGTTCTTGAGCGCTTCGTGGTGATTCAATTACGACTCGCCGACCCTGAAAAATAATGGTTCCTTCATCCGGGGCAGTGAGCCCAGAAAGAATCTTGAGCAGGGTCGACTTTCCAGCGCCGTTGCCCCCCAGAAGGGCATGGATTTCGCCGCTTTGCACAACCAATCCGACATCATCCAGAGCTTGAACACCCTGATATCGCTTTGAAATAAGGGACATTTTTAGTATCTGAGAGCCCGATTTTGAAGTGGAAACTTCAGCAAAAGCATTGTCCTGCATGGTTTCTCCTCCAGTCGCGATAGATCAGATGTTCTTGTCATCAGGTCTTAAGACCACTAATCTACGGGAAGATCCTTCCTTGTCAAGGGGTTTGCAAAGAAATTTCGACAATGGCGTTATGGAGGAAAGTCGATTAAGAAAATAATGAACGCACCTGAATCCGTGGTGACTGAGTATCTACGTGGCCTAGCAGCCTCTCACCCTGAGGTAATTGAGTTCAATTCCGAAGCGCGCATTGTCCAAAGAAAATTGCTCCCAACTCAACCGAAAGTTGGGCTCATATCCGGTGGGGGTTCAGGCTGCGAGCCGATGCATAGCGGCTATGTCGGATTCGGCGGTCTCGATGCAGCTTGCCCAGGAGAAATTTTCACATCCCCTGTGCCATCACAAATTATGGCTGCCACCGAAAGAGCAGATAGTGGGAAGGGCGTCCTCTACATAATCAAGAACTTTGGTGGCGAGGTCATGAATTTTGGGCTATCCGCCGAAATCATGAAGCGCAAAGGTATTGAAATATCAAAGGTCATCGTAAATGATGATTGTTCATTCCCTATTTCTCATTTTGATCGGCGTCGTGGGCTTGGTGGAACAATACTTGTTGAAAAAATAGCCGGGGCTGCAGCGCAACGAGGAGATAATTTAGCCCAAGTAACCTCAATAGCTAAAAGAGTGGTTGCAAACTCACGTTCTTTCGGAGTTGCCTTCAATTCATGCACAACCCCTAAACTTGGTCATCCAAATTTTGAGATGCCGGAAGATGAATTTGATATCGGGGTTGGTATTGGAGGTGACCGCGGACATTCAAGGTCAAAAATGGTTTCTGCTGACAAGATTGCCGAGATTTTAATTGAGCAACCGGCGTTAGAGCTGGATCTAGCTTCTGGCAAGAAGATTATTTTTCTTCTTAGTGGGTTGGGTTCAACACCATCTATTGAACTTTATACATTGTCGGGACTCATCCACGAAAAGCTTGAAAGCATTGGGACGAAGGCGGTTCGCTCACTTGTTGGTAACTTTATCACTTCCTTAGATTCCTTTGGAGTAATTGCGACGTTCTTAGTTGCAGATGAGGAATTGCTTGAACTTTATGATGCACCAATAGACTCACCAGCGTTGAGATGGGGTAAATGAGTATGGTTACAGAGTTAACGATACCAATGGCACAGAATTGGTTGAGTGAATTCTGCAAAGCTGTTATCGAACTAGAAGACCACCTCAACGAGTTAGATGCTGCAGTCGGTGATGGCGAACATGGCTCAAATCTCTCGAACGGAGCTAGGGCACTCCAAGAATCCTTCAAAGGACCTCAATCTAAATCATTAGGGGAGTTTTTTGAATTCGCAGGAATGACTATCATAAATTCAGTTGGCGGTGCGAGTGGAGCACTCTACGGAACTTTGTTACTTCGGCTCAGTGATGTTACAGCAAATAAAACTACTGCAAATTTGAACATCATGTCGCAGGCATTTGATTCTGCACTTGAGGGGATTATGGAACTGGGTCGAGCCAAACCGGGTGATAAGACATTAGTAGACGCACTACATCCAGCGGTAAGTTCTCTCATTGCTAGTGTTCAAAACTCAGACGATCTACTAGGGGCATTTACTAAAGCATGCCATGCTGCCGAACTTGGATGTGCAAAAACGGCGCAAATGGAAGCTAGAAAGGGTCGGGGAAGTTATCAAGGTGAAAGAAGTATTGGCCATGTAGACCCAGGAGCAACGTCAATGACTTCTCTTTTTAAAACTCTTTCTAACTCAATAGATTTTTTTAGCAAGTAACCTAACATCTCTCTAGCTAACTTCTCAGCCTTCTGAATCTCAGCGGTCAAGTCAGCTGCCTCATTGGCAAGGGCCTAAGCATCCTTCTACACCTGGGCTAACTCTTAACTATAGGTAACGGGTATATTTCTTAATCCTTTTAGATCGACGGTGCTGAACCTAATGTGACTTTAAATGTCTTACTTCCGCCCGTTGGAAGGTCGACTACAACATTGACGACGGTTCCGGGAACGTATGAGCGGATACGAACAATTGCGGTGTCAGTTTCAGGAATCCTGATTCCGTCGATACTGCGGATAATACAGCCGACAGGAACTCCAACTTTTTCGGCGCCTTCGCCAGTGCTGAGCTTTCCAATCTTGGCACCGCCACCTGTGTACGTAGTCTCGAAGAATACTCCGAGTACCGGACGTATGGATTTACATGTGCTAAAAATTTCATCAATCATTCATTTTGCCTCGTTGATAGGAATTGAGAATCCAAGGCCGATTGAACCGCTCGTGGATCCGCTTGCAAGCGTTGCGATTACAGAGTTGATTCCGATTAATCGCCCCTGTGCGTCGATGAGCGCTCCACTGTAGTTGCCAGGATTGATTGCTGCATCCGTTTGAACCGTCTCAACATACGATTGAGAATCAACTTTATCTGTAGAAACAGGACGATTGAGCGCTGGAACGATTCCACTTGCTACTGCGCTTGCGAGTCCAAGTGGGGAGCCAATTGCAAGAACAGGTGCGTTTATTGGTCTGTTCCTAGACTTGCAATGAATGGCGTGGTCGAGGGAGTGAGGAATAAGTTGGTTTCACTTCTTGCCGATCTTGGGTCAGCTCGGTCTGTTGGCGACATCTCAATTGTCGATGTTTTGATCAGTAATCACATTGGATTCAAGAATCAAGAGGAAGTCTATCGAAGCTCTATATTGAACAGGATCACGCCTTGGAATCAGGGGTTGTAAAATCTTCAGCCTCATAACAGCGATCGTGGTGATCTCCAGAGCCGTAATCGGTTTAATTGCTTGGATTGCAAAATAAATTAGGCTACTGCGTTTGAATATTTATTGGGCGCCTACCAATAAGTCCTGGTGTAGGGGTTATCCAACGTGGACTTAACCCTGGGGGTCGTTGGTGTAAGAATGGGTGTAGGAAAAACCGTCGTAGTACGTCCTAAACAGTACGAAATGAGCTCTTGTCTGTGTCAGACCTTATTGCGATACTCAGGGCGAAAGTTCGCACAATTGCATATAAACACTCTGTAATTGCACTTTTCTCTGGTGCCCCAAGTGGGGGTCGAACCCACACTTGGAGGATTTTAAGTCCTCTGCCTCTGCCATTGGACTACGGGGGCGTCTGCATCGCCATCCATCATTCCTAGCGAAGAGGCGAGCCTAATACGCTTTTAATCCATAACTTAGCCATCATGGCGTGGCCTTGATCTTCGAGGTGCACAACTTCCGACACCTGCTCAGTAACAGATTGAGT
>JANXZW010000029.1 GCA_025355305.1 Actinomycetes bacterium
CGGCGGTTAAACGATGAAAGCTAAAATCAAAAATGGCTTTGAGCCCAAAATTTGTCAACGGTGCAACCTGCCCTTTGAGTGGCGAAAGAAATGGGCAAAAGATTGGGATTCGGTTAAATATTGTTCGGAGAAATGTCGCAGGGGCGGCTCCGGCATCTAGACCTTTGGCCAACAACTCGGCGCGAAGCTCGGTAATCTCTCTTCCAAGTTTGGCGTGAAAGTTCTGGGATTGCTCTTTGGCCCGGCTTCTAGGCTCTAACACCTCTAGCCAACCGGCCCTGTAGCCAAGTCAAAGCTGATGAATGTGGCGCCAACTCACCCCAAAGCGCAACGCCGCTGAGTGAGGGGTCAGTCCATGATGCAAGATACTCAGGACTATGGCTTGAGAGAGGGAGTTAGGACGGGGACTCTGAAACATCCCCCATTAAACAAGTAGGACAGACATATGTCGCAGCACATGAGTCACATGTGAGGTGAAACAGGACACTTCACAAAGCACTTTTTTGAGGGCAAATTCTCATTGAGTGCAATGAATCCACCCCCTCGAGTAGAAACCGAGTAGTTACTGTATTTTCTCTTCTCGTAAATAGAATAAAAGATGTGCTTTTCGAGTTTTACTCCCATGGGCACTCCATCATTCGGGAAGCCTTCCATGGCTCGCACTCAATCCCAAAATCACTGGCTTGATCTTCAGATAAGTAGATACGGCGATGTATTTTTCATTTGTTTGCTGACAAGACTGCTCGATGAAGAGATCGCAAACTTAGTCAAGCATTTTGCTCTGTACTCCTGAAATAGTTCTTAATTGAATTTTATTTGACTTGGAAAACCTAGAGTAAGAGTCGATACACGTTATTCGTAAGATTGATTCAGATTTCCCAGAAACTCCTTCTCACACATTTTGGTAATTTTAATTCTCAATTCCACTAATCTTGCCTTTTCTGGATATGCAGAAACCACTTCAGTCTCCGACTAATTGTTGATGGATCTTCTGTCTCTTCGTTGATAACTTAGGATGTCATCAACCGATGTAGCATGCGGCGCTATTCCAATTCTTCCGAGAAGAATCGAAACCGGACTATGGGCAGGATCATTACGGATTGGGAAGTTTTTAGTTTCAAAATTCACTAAGTTTTGGACCTGATTAGCCACAATCTAGTGGGTCCTGGCAATTTCACTGTCCTAAAAGACCACTGGATTGATTTGTACAGAGCGACCTTGGTCTTCTTCTCCGAGTCCAATAATTACAACACCCCCGGCGGTATTGGCGAAAGCGGGAATGTCCCTTTTTGGTTCTTCTTTTTCATTGTCTATTGCACCGCAATGCTGCGACTTAAAGTCTAACTCCTACATTTCCTGCTCACGACCTTCGGTAAGTAGCTCGAAATCAATTCATTCAATATCTACTGGAGATTTTCCAAGTATCTTTTTTAAGCAAGTCCTAAGTTAAATGGTCTTCCTCTCCGCAACCCTCCTGATGAGTACCCAGAATCCTGCAAAACGAGACTGCTCCAGCATTTGAAAATGAACTCTTCTTCACCTTGGTACTGAAATTAGGTATTAAAAGTCTAGGTATCACTATGTGGGTGTTCCTATTGCATAGAAATGTGCGCTTAAGAATTATTGGTTAATGTATAACTCCGAATATTTTGATGAGGAAATCTTGTTATGCACCCACTCTCAAGAGTTAATTGCAGGCACTAGGCTTCTCTCCACAAGTTGAAAGGGGTAAAGCTTGCGAGTCGATGTTGTGGGATTGACGTAAATCTTACGATTCGGCGCGTCAATTGCGAAGAGTTCCAGTACATTGTGGGCGGTCTAGGGACCGACAAAAGGCTGATCCAATTTCATGCTGACATCCATCTGAAGGGAGATCACTCCAAATCAATTACCTAGGGAGCTGCATCGCCCTTAACTTTTTGAACCTTGCACTGGTTCGATGTAGGCCAGGAAATCTCGTTCGTCAATTACTTCAATATCTTGACCTTGAGTTTTTAATTTTTTAGCCTTTAGAAATTTCTTACTTTGCTTCTGGCCTGGTTTAAGTTTTGACAATTCTTGTTGCCCTACAACGACCACATTTGTTTCTTTTGTTACGTTTTCAGTCGGAATAGCGCCTACTTTGGCTATCTCGGTCCAAGCGTCGTTACGGCTCATTGAATGAAGTGCCCCTGTCAACACAACCTTCCTTCCATAAAGAGGGTGGGAAGCATCGGCATCAGTATTTATTTCTATTTCTTGAGCACTTAACTTAACTCGATTTTGACCCAATATATTGGCTTGATAATGCGTGGAACGACAGGTTTGCCAACTATCTTGATTCAACTTCCCCATAGACACTCCCAGGGAGTCAAGTAGTTCGGGTAAATTTAATTGATCCCTTAATCTGCCCATAGAAACCGCGATATCAGCACAGATTTGAGAATCATAAAGAGCATCATGGTGCTTTTCTTCGTCCCATGGAATACCAATTTTGTGGGCAACGTATGAAAGGCCATGCGAAGTTAAATCAAACATCTTCCTACTCATCACCATAGTGCAGGCGTATGAGTATTCGGGCCAAGCCAGTCCGCTAGCAGTCAATGTTGCACGGAGAACTGAAAGATCAAAACTTGCGTTATGGGCGATGATAGTATTTATCCCGATAAAATCTGCGATTTCTTCCCATACCTCCGCAAACCTAGGTTCGAGGGCTACCATTGATGGAGTTATTCCGTGAATGGCAATGTTCCAACCATTAAATTCATCAAAACCTGGGGGCGGCCGGAAGAGTAAGGATTTAGACCTTGATACAACTCCATCTTTTACTTCCGATAAACCAATTGCACAGGCTGAAGCTCTGGATGAATTTGCAGTTTCAAAATCCAATGAAACAAAATTGAATGACACTTATTTATTTCACAGTTTGTAAAACTTGAAGCCATGATGCTGGAAGAATTCTAATTCCAGGTTTTGAGGCAGAAATGTAAGGGCGCTGGCTGCGCTCATGTTCATCATGCAGCCAACCATCAATCATCCACTTTACAAGTCTTGAGGCACTGAGGACTCGTTCCATTTCAGAGTCCGTCCCATTTATTGCAGCTGCTCTACCGATCTGAACAAGGTGATAACTTGCTTTTTCAAGATCCAAAGAATCGGGCCAATCAGTAAAATCCGGTTCAACTAATTTCTTCCGTTTAATTAGTTCCTCGGCTTTATAGGAAAAATATTCTTGAAGTGCTGTTGTGCATTCCGCCTTGGCAGACATCAGAAAACTTGCAACATCTACGAACTTAATTTTTGAGTCAGATTTTAGATCCGCACCTGGAGTGGTGCCAATTTCGATAACTAGTGCACCACGGACTAATTGGCGCACATCCTGAATCGCGGGTTTATCTAAATACCATCCCCCGGAAAGAGCGCAAACCCCTTCATGTATTGAAATCGTTTCAACAGCAACTCCATGGACCTGCCAGTCAAGAATGCTGATGCATGCGTAGAAGGCGCCAGTTGTCATATTGTAAGGATAGGGCTCACAGATGACAGAATGCCACCGGTCCCTCAAGTGTGGTCAATCTTAAGAACTGCCAGTACCGGACTTAATTTTCGCCTGGCACACGTTGAAACTTGAAACAGCTGAATTTGGCCTCGAAAAGGAAAAACTCTTAGTCTCTATGAATTTCCGGCGTAATCTTGGATACTAAATGAAAGAGTTTCTGGTTCATAAACCTAGGGAAGAACTGGAATCTCCGAAAATGGAGGTTTGCAGGCTTGTTGTGGCCAAACATTTGATTAGTCAGTGTCAAGTTAGGCGCGTCGTAATACGAGTTGATTGGCCCAAGCCGACTGCGCGGAGATTTTTGGGATTGATGTGGGCACGATGAGGCGAATTTCTTCCGGCCTAAATACAAGTGCGAAAACCATGGGGGAAATTGACTTAATCATTTCATCCAAGTCTCAAACTCCAGAACCAGAAATTCTAGACATTGAAATAACCGCTGATTATCTCTACATAAGAGGTCTCATGAATAAAGGTCATAAATTGATCTTTGTTACGGGAGGGGCCGGAACCGGTAAGAGTACATTCATTAAGTGGATCGACGCTGAATTCACGGGAAAGGTAATTATTGCCGCACCGACAGGTATAGCAGCGCTCACCGTTTCGGGTACGACGATTCATAGGCTCTGCAAATTCCCTCCTGCTTGGTTGGTGGACGAAGACATTAAAATTGACCCCAAGTCAGTTGTGCCGAAAATCGAGATACTGATAATTGATGAAATTTCAATGGTGAATGCGAATCTTCTGGATGGCCTTGACAAATTCTTTAAACTCCAGCGCAAAGAAACTGAGCCATTCGGAGGAGTCACGGTGCTCATGGTGGGTGATTTATTTCAGCTTCCACCGGTTGTGACTAATTTGATGGAACCTCTGTTCAAGCGCGAATACCGCTCGCCTAAGTTTTTCGCAGCCAGAGCCATTTCCGGCTCCTCGCTTACTGGCGTTGAGTTAACAACTCCATTTAGGCAAAAAGATGAAAAACTCATATCTTTGTTGGCGGATCTGCGTGAGGGCACAAATCTCGAAGCGACCGTGGATAAATTCAATCAGTATTGCGAAGTTACAGTAAACCCTCCGAAGGGTTCCATTTACCTCGCGCCTCGAAATCGAGACGTGAACATCATCAATAGAGAGAAACTGGAGAGTTTGCCATTACCCGAATTAATTTATAATGGAGTTCTTGAAGGGATGTTTTCTGAACGACATTTGCCCGTACCCGATAGCATCTCTTTAAGAGTTGGTGCTCAGGTGATTTTTGCGAACAACTCATCTAATTGGGTGAATGGCAGCGTTGGCACAGTGGAGTCAATAACCCCCAATAAGGTTATTGTTAAGTTATTGCTCTCTGGTGCGAGCGTGGAAGTGCCTCGCTATAAATGGACTCAGTATGAATATCAATATGATGGAACAGCTAAAAAAGTGATTCGTGCGGAGGTTGGTTCTTATACCCAACTCCCATTAGGACTTGCTTGGGCGATGACCATTCACAAAAGCCAAGGGTTAACACTCGATAAGGTTCACTTGGACCTCGGGGCTGGCGCTTTTGATACTGGCCAAACTTATGTGGCTCTTTCTAGAGCGCGTACTCTTCAAGCCATTACCCTTGCACGTAAGTTATGCACGGCGGATATAAAGGTTGACAGGGAAGCTGTTGCCTTCTACGAGCAGATAAGAATCTAAACGTGCTATTTCGAAAAAAAACAAACGAACAAAGCTCCGAGCCTCAAAGAAACTCCTTCACTCCCGGTCAACTGAATTTACGGCCAAGCACCCCTGCTCCTACCAGTTTTCACTATTTCGAAGTTAGGGAACTTATCCAAGGAACTGAAATTTGGAGAACATGGCGAAAAGGAGTAATTGGTGCATCAGATGCCCCGGTGATCATGAGGGAGAACAGATGGTCAAGTCCAGAATTTCTAATGGAAGAGAAACTTGGGTTGAGAGAAGAATTTACTGGTAATGCCGCAACTCGTGAAGGCAATCAACTCGAGGCGACAGCTAGAAGAATGCTTGCGACTAAGTACAACATAGAATTGAAGCCAACCGTAATTCAAGATGGGAAGTTACCATTCATTGCCGCAAGTCTTGACGCAATAGATTCCTCACATTCGCAAGTTTTTGAAATTAAGTGCGGAGAAAAAGCATATTCGTTAGCCGCGGCGAGAAGATCAGTGCCGACATACTATTTCGGTCAACTCCAACATATTTTAATGGTGTCACAGCTAGACAAAATTATTTACGCAGCGTTTAGGCCACAGAAACCGCTCGTATTGATTGAAGTTCCACGAAATGACCAATATATAAGTCGGTTGAGGCTTGCAGAGGAAGAGTTTGCGGATCAACTTGTGAATAGGGGTCACCGATGGCAGTCGGAGTTCAGAGGAGATCCCATCAACAGATTCAGCTAGGTTATGAATAACTTCCAAAAGTAACGAGACACAACAAGCAATTAGTGCCCGATGCTTCTTAATATGTAGAAATGTGGCATGAGAGGATTCAGTTACATACTGTACGGAGAAATGTCGCAGGGGCGGCTGATGATTCAAAGCTAACGAACTTTGATTCCTTTTTGATAGACGTCTGTTATTGCGATGAAAGCAACTTCTTCGGGATGAATTTTCAGTGGATTTCTATCCAGGACAACAAAGTCGGCGACCATTCCAACCTTTAATGAACCCCGCTCGTTTTCACGGAAGAGTTGATAGGCAACATTGGAGGTGTAACAGGTAAGTGACTCTTCTATGGTTATCGATTCGGCGATATTCCATCCCTGCCCAATCGGTTTTGCTGGGTTAGTTCTATGGACCGGCACGGCTAGCGCCAGTAAAGGTATTTCGCTGGTGACGGGCCAATCGCTGCCAAATGCAATCGTTGCGCCGTTCCGAAGCATTGTGCGAAGGCGATACTGCCGATCATTTCTACTTTGTCCGATGCGAGGCAGGATTAACTCTTTATTCATTGGATCTAGGTAACACCAGAGTGGTTGAATATTTGCAATCACACCTAACTGCATAAAGCGGGGTAGGTCTTCATCGCAAATAAGCTGGGCGTGTACGATAACGGGACGCCTGTCCCACGCGGGATTAACTTTTATCATCGCTTCTAAAGCATCTAACCCCTGTTTTACCGCGGCGTCGCCTATGGCGTGAATATGAACTTGGTACCCAAGTCCATCAAAAGTTACCAGCGCATCGAGTAGTTCATCATCCTTCCAGATCTTGATTCCAGATGATTTCGGATTATCAAAGTATGGATCCATCAATAGCGCGGTCCCGGCCGACAAGGCGCCGTCTAGTAAGAACTTAATACTGTTGGCTAGTACTGGAGTTGGATCTGGAATTGCTTCAAACGCTTTTCGGAACCCATTGAACTCTTTGATTTTCGTGCGCCAAGTGGCTGGTGTTGCAAGAAAGGAGAGGTTTATGGCGATCTTGAGATCACCGGTCTTGGCCGCCTCTAAATATGCCAGCGCCATATCTTTCTCAACCCATGAATCAATGGCAGTAGTGACGCCAACATCAAGATAAGCCTTTGTTGCACGGGCGATAGCCATTACATCGCTTTGAATGGTGGGGAGCGGGGCTTTGTCAAGAATTAAAGCGATCGCTTCTGGTTCGCGCAAGGTGCCTTGCGGTGTTCCATCGGCCCGGCGGGCAATGCTGCCGCCATCTGGATCTTTAGTGGCTGCGGTTATTCCCGCAATTTCTAACGCCATTGAATTAACCCATATCGTGTGGTGATCTGCTGCATGCAAGACCACGGGACGATCACTTACAACGGCATCTAACCAATGTGCATCAAAATTTCCGCCCTCAATGAGGGCAGCTTCATATGCGCCGCCGATAATCCAAGGTGACTCGGGATTTTCTACTGCATATTCATGTACAGCTCTGACTATTTTCTCTACTGAGTCCAGACTATTAATTTGCGGGCCGGCCGCTTCGCGTCCTGCAAATATCGGGTGGGCATGCCCGTCGAGAAAAGCTGGTGCTAAAAAAGCGCCGTCAAAATCAATGAACTCGTCATACTTGGAGGTTAGAGCATCTTCACCGATAGCGATGATATGTCCACCTTCAACCAGAATGCCATCAAAAATTTCTACTCCGGCAGACCAGCACTGTGCGTTACGAAAAAGTGTACGCACGGTTAATCAATATTCCGTTTGAACCGAATTGACACTGCATTTTCCTTTCGCTATCGATCTGAGGCTACTTCAGAGAAGGCATTACCCAATAGTTAATTAGGTTTGCAGGCACAAACTTCCAGCCAAATATGTTCATGCATCGGGCGGAGTAATGCAAAAAATTTGTGCGTTGTGAGGGACTCGAACCCCCGACCCGGTGATTAAGAGTCACCTGCTCTACCAACTGAGCTAACAACGCGGGAAAAATGTACTGCGGGGGCTGACCCTATCAGCGCTTAGGAAGGCTAGGCAAAACGCTCCCCACGCTGATTTTGCCTGTTAAATCGCTATTTAGGCGTGCTCCTTATAGCGTTGATAAGAGTTTCTAATCTCTTCCTCTGCGCTCTTCTGGTCTACCCAATCGCCACCTTGCACTTGCTTACCTGGTTCTAGAGTCTTGTAAACCTCAAAGAAATGCTTGATTTCATCGAGTTCATATGAGGCGACATCAGAGATATCACGAATCCCATTCTTGCGAATATCACCCGCTGCAACACATAACAATTTATCGTCTCCGCCTTTTTCATCGACCATACGGAACATTCCAACTACTCGACAAGAAACGATGCACCCGGGAAAGGTTGGTTCATCGAGCATCACCAGTGCATCGAGTGGGTCACCATCAAGTGAGAGAGTGTTCTTCACAAATCCATAATCATGCGGGAACCGTGTCGCGGTGAAGAGCATTCGATCCAAGCGGATCTCCCCAGTGAGATGATCAATCTCGTACTTGTTGCGGCTGCCCGCGGGAATCTCGATTACTACATCGAAGATCATCTCTGACAAAACGGACTCCTGACTATGCACTGCGCGGGGGACGAGACCTTATGGGTACTACACAAAAGTGGGGTGATCGACGGGGCTCGAACCCGCGACATCTCGGACCACAACCGAGTGCTCTACCAGCTGAGCTACGACCACCATGGATTCGGAATTCTACTGTACTTAATTGGGGATAAAAATTGTCTTTCGGTAGTACTCCAACTCCTCGATCGAGTCGCGGATATCACCCAAGGCGCGGTGGTTGCCGGTCTTCTTGGGAGCGGCGAAATAGACCTTGGGGTACCATCGGCGAGCCAACTCTTTGATCGAAGAAACATCCACGGTGCGGTAGTGAAGGTAGTTATTGACCTCGGGTAGGAAGCGGGCGATGAAGGTGCGATCTACCGAGACAGAATTTCCAGCCAAAGGTGACTTTCCAGCCCCGGGGGCATATTTATTGAGGTATTCCAGAATGGCAGTTTCGGCCTCTCCAAGTGAGACCCCCTGGGGGATCTCGGTGATCAGACCCGAGGTTGTATGCATTTCGCGGACGAAGTCACCCATCTCACCCAGGGCCTCTTCGGAGGCGTGGATCACCAGGCCAATCCCCTCGCCGAGGATATTGAGCTGGGAGTCGGTGACCAAGACCGCGATCTCTACCAAGAGATCCTTCTCTAGGTCAAGCCCTGTCATTTCACAGTCGACCCAGATTAGGTTTGGCGCCTCATTTCCCATGGCGGCACCTTACGGTACTGGCGCAGGACGCACCGATTTCACCTTCCGTTCACCTTTTAGACATCTTCGCTCCATTATTTAAATCCCAAAAGGGTTAAGTATTCCCTCGTGACTTCAACACTTACCCAGACGCCCCCGGCAATTCCTGAGAAGCGCGAGATAACAACCAAGCCGCGACTCACGGATCGAATCTTTCGTGGGGTGGTCACGACTGGAGGCCTATCTTCCCTCGTGATCTTGGGATTGATTTTAATCTTCCTTTTATTTAACGGTTACAACACTCTAAAAGTTCAAGGCATCCACTTCCTCACCAGCAGCAGCTGGCAGGCTGTTACTAACGACGCAGGAACTTTCGACCCAAAGGCATCACATTTCGGAATTGCCGCGATGTTGATCGGCACCTTGTTAGTCGCGGTTATTGCAGTGGTGGTGGGTGTCCCGATTAGCGTCGGCGCTGCGATCTATCTCACTTTTTACGCACCAGAATTCATCAAGAAGATAATGGTCTCGGCAATTGATCTCATGGCTGCCTTTCCTTCAGTCCTGTTCGGTCTCTGGGGCTTCTTCGTACTGGAGTCATCGGGGGAGTATTGGGCGAAGTTGCTTAATAAATATTTATCTTGGATTCCCTTTTTCAAGTTGCCTGCACCTTATGTAACACGATCACCTTTTATCGCTGGACTTGTGCTGGCGGTCATGATCATTCCTATCGTTACTTCAATCTCCCGGGAAATTTTCTCGCAGACCCCACTTGATCGCATGCAAGCTGCTTATGCACTCGGTGGAACTCGTTTTGCCATGTTGCGTGCCGTTGCTTTCCCCTACGCCCGCTCTGGAATTGTTGGCGGTGTCATGCTGGGACTCGGTCGTGCAATGGGTGAAACGGTCGCGGTGTATACCGTACTTAATATCGTCTATCAGGTTAACTGGCACATTTTATTTAGCGCCGGTGGCAACGTCGCATCCATGATTCTTCTCAAATTTGGTGAAGCCTCACCAAACGAGATTAAGGCTTTGATGGCCGCGGGTTTAGTCCTCTTTGTACTCACTCTGATTGTGAACTCCCTCGCTAACATCATCGTCTCTCGCACCGGAAAGAGCGGTCGCTAATGTCAACCATAGAGAAGGTCACGGCACCTAAGCCTCGCAAGCCATGGGCGGCAACTCCACTCGATCGGAGCAAGACGGCTGGAATCGTTATCGCTGCCGCACTTGTCTCTTTTGTGCTGGTTGCAATTACTCCAATGAAAGGCAAACTTGCCTACGCCGCGATCTTCTTCTTGGCTTATTTAATTATTGACTTCGTCGTGAGTTTTCAGAAGGCGGGTCGTCCTGCTGCGGTCGATAGCTTGTTCCGCGGACTAGTTACCACCGCCATTGCTATCGCAGTTACTCCGGTTGTCAGCATCTTGGTGACAGTTTGGGTTCGTGGGCATAAAGGTCTGCACTGGACTCTCTTTACAAAGGATATGCACTCCAACTCATTCACCGATCCGGTCAGTCAAGGTGGATTGCTGCATGCGATTATTGGAACCTTCTTGCTCGTAATTGTCGCGATGGTTATCAGTGTTCCTATCGGAATCTTGACCGCCTTGTACTTAACTGAAATCCGCGGTCGCTTTACTCGTCCAATTGAGTTCCTTGTTCAAGCAATGTCTGGTGTGCCATCCATTGTGGCTGGTCTCTTTATCTACGCTGCTATTTTGATTCCTTTCACCAAGACCGTTAATGGAATTCAGGGCTCTCTTGCCTTGGCAATCTTGATGATCCCAACGGTTGCTAGAACCTCGCAGGAAGTTCTTAAATTGATCCCAAGTGACCTGCGTGAAGCAGGAGTTGCACTCGGCGGCACACAATTCCGCTCCGTCGCCCTCGTAGTGGTTCCTGCCGCCCGTAGCGGCTTGATTACCGCCATGATCTTGGGCGTCGCCCGTGTTGCCGGTGAGACCGCACCAATTCTTCTACTCACTGGTGGTAGCGGAACCAAGAATTACAACGTCTTTAGTGGTTCTCTTGGCTCGCTTCCCAACTATGTGTGGCAGGCCTTCTCCGCTGGAACCCCAGAGTCGATCACGCGTGCCTGGGCTGGCATCTTGGTTTTGCTAATAATTGTTGTCATACTTTTCACGACCGCTCGCGTCCTTGGAAATAGAAAAGTAGGCAAGAAGTAATGACTACCGAATCAGAAGAGAATCAAGGAGACGAGATGGAAGCAACAACCTCGAAGGGTTCGCTCTCAGAGATAGCAGCGGCTCGCACCCAGAAGCAACCAGGTAGTAACGCTCTCGGCGTTGGCTTGGAAGCTCGCGGAGTGCATGCCTGGTTCGGAGAAAAGCATGCGTTGGCAAATGTCTCACTCGACTTCTGGCCTGGGACTGTAACCGCCCTGATCGGTCCATCTGGTTGTGGTAAGTCAACCTTCATTCGCACTCTCAACCGCATGCATGAGTTCATCCCAACCGCGGCGATGGCTGGAGAAGTTCTTCTTAATGGCGAAGATATTTATGCCGCTGGAGTCGATGTCACAAAGATTCGACTGAAGGTAGGCATGGTCTTTCAAAAGCCAAATCCATTCCCCTCAATGACGATCGCCGAGAATGTGCTAGCAGGACTTAAATTGGCTCAACTTAAGATTGAGAATAAGGATGATCTCCTTGAAGAGTGTCTTGAGCGCGCGGGTCTTTGGGCCGAAGTCAAAGATCGCCTCAACACTCACGGGGGAGCGCTCTCCGGTGGACAACAACAGCGTCTCTGTATCGCTCGCGCCTTGGCAGTGCGCCCTCAAGTTCTTTTGATGGATGAGCCTTGCTCAGCTCTCGATCCAGGATCAACACTTCGCATTGAAGAGACAATCTCTCAACTCTCTTCTAGCGTTACCATCGTTATCGTTACGCACAATATGCAACAGGCAGCCCGAGTATCGGATTACACCGCATTCTTCTTATCCGATGGCGGCCCTGGCCAGATGATTGAAGTGGGTTCTACCAACGACATCTTCTCTCGCCCAAAAGATGAACGAACTGAGAACTATGTCACCGGTCGCTTTGGTTAAGTCATTTATTTAACCTGCTGTTCACTTAGAAAGCCCTCCCCGTTTACTCGGTGAGGGCTTTCTGTTTCCTTCAAATCTATAACTTTCGTCCTACGACCCTCCGACACGCAAGTTCTTGAAAGGAACTCCATGAAGGTTTCAAAGAATATCAAGATTGCTGTAGCAGCATTTGCTGCTCTTGCATTCTCTGCGCAAGCTGCCTTTGCCGGCGGTGTATCAATCCAAGCTGGTGGATCATCCTTCGATGCCAACCTACTCAACACTTGTAAGGTTGCTTGGCAGACAAGTACTGGAAACACATTCACTTATAACTCTTCAGATTCAGGAACTGGTCAGAAGAATGAAGATGCAGGTATCTTCAATGCTAACTTCACCGATTCTGGTTACGTTCCTGCAAAGGCTTCAGTTATCAACATCCCATTGGTGATGGCACCAATCGCCGTTATCTATAATCTCCCTGGCTCAAAGCCTCTCTACCTTTCAGAGAAGACTCTTTCAGATATCTTCGCTGGCCTTGTAACAAAGTGGAACGATCCTGAGATCGCCGCTGATAACAACAAGTCAATCCCAACAGTTGTCTATGCAAAGAATGCAAATGGATCAACCAAGAAGGATAAGACTGGAGCTCCTGTAGTTCTTCGTACAACAAGTGCAAAGCGTTACTACACACTTCCAAACCAGACCATCCACCTCGTCGTTCGCTCTGACGCATCAGGTACAACAAAGAACTTCGTTACCTTGTTCGTTAAGACAAACACGGATGTATGGACAAAGCCTGCTGATAAGACATTCGCAAACGCATTCCCAGGTGTCATCAATGGCGCTGGAAATATTGGTCGCATCCAGGCTTACTCAGGTTCAACTGGTGTAGCTGCTGGTCTCAGCGCAACGCCTTACTCAATCGGTTATGCAGAAACTTCATATGCAACAGGCAAGCTACGTACCGTATTCCTCGGCAACGCAAACGGTGATTTCGCTGGTCCAACGGCCGCTAACACCTCGGCATTCGTCGCGGGTGCAACAATTGGCTCTACTGGTCTCTACTCCTTCAACTACAAGACAACAACACCAGGTGCCTACATCCTCGGTATTGTTTCTTACGCAATCGTTGATACCGCTGCTTCAGGTGCAAGCGCCGCAGCAATGACAGACTTCTTGAAGTATGTCGCTTCACCAGCGTGCGCAAACTCTGTCTCAAGCTACGCAGCAGAGGGTGGCCCAGTTGCCGGACTTGTTTCAAGCTTGTTGGCAAAACTTCCTACCAAGTAAATCGGGTAGTTCCACAAACGCATAGAGAGAACCCGGCCACCTCGAGGGGGGTGGCCGGGTTTTTGCGCGCCTGGCAGGAATCGAACCTGCGACAACTCGCTTAGAAGGCGAGTGCTCTATCCGACTGAGCTACAGGCGCAAAGAAATGAAATGGAAGAACTGGGTGACGAGCAAAGTCTACCGAATGCGGTGAACTTTCTTTCCCTCTCTAGTCACGAGGCTTCTCTTTCGCTTACAGTTCAACTCCGCATACTCAGGGAGCTGGCATGACAAATAGTGGCGATATCTTTATCTCACCCCTTGCAAGTGCAGCGAAGTTTGCTAAGAGATGGCTTGATGAACTTCCAGAGCGAGGAATTAATCCAACGCAGGATATTGCGCAGGTGCGGGCGGCATTTGGCGATGTACTTCCCGACACTGGTGTCGATGCGACGGAGGTGATTGAGCGCTTAGGGACTTTGGGTGAACCCGGGTTGATGGCGATGGGATCAGGTCGGTTCTTTGGGTGGGTGATAGGTGGAACTATGCCCGCCCCGCTAGCTGCGGACTGGGTGCTTAGCGCTTGGGACCAGAATGCCGGTGCGCCAATGCTTACTCCAACTGTGGTGGCGTTAGAAGATATAGCAGGCGAGTGGCTTCTAGATTTATTGGCTCTCCCTAAAACTGCTGCCGTAGGTTTCCCAACAGGGGCCCAGATGGCAAATTTTGGCGGATTGATGGCCGGGCGTGGTGAAGTCCTTGCAAAGGTGGGCTGGGATGTAAATGTCGCGGGACTAAACGGCGCTCCAAAAATTCGTGTCCTAGTGAATGATGAACGGCACGTGACCATCGACACTGCGCTGCGATACCTTGGATTAGGGGAGCCAGAAGTTGTAGCTGCCGACCGTCAAGGTCGAATTCAAATTGATGCACTTAAAAGAGCGCTGGAAGCCGGAAGTGGCCCAACAATTCTCGCTCTGCAGGCTGGAAATATTCACTCCGGTGCATTTGAACCATTTCAAGAAGCTATTGACCTTGCGCACCAACATGGTGCGTGGGTTCACGTCGATGGCGCCTTCGGACTTTGGGCTCTGGCTTCTCCAAAACTTCGTCCCCTACTGAGCGGAATAGAGTTGGCAGATTCCTGGGCGACAGATGCGCATAAAACTTTAAATGTTCCTTATGACTGCGGAGTGAGCATCGTGAAGGAACCCTCAGCTTTGCGCCGAGTTTTCGGAGTTGAGGCGAGTTATCTACCAAGTGAGCATGATGCTCAACTTTGGCCGAGTGAAAAAGTTGCAGAACTTTCTAGACGTGGCCGTGGAGTTACAGTGTGGGCCGCACTTCTATCCCTAGGTCGCGAGGGAGTTGTGGCGCTAGTTGAAGAAATGGTGGAAACGGCTCAGCTATTGGCCGCCGAATTAAGGAAGATTCCAGGTTGTCGAGTCCTTAACGATGTTGTCTTCACTCAGGTCTCCTTTGCTTTTGAGAACGAGGCGCGCACCGAAGAGATCGGTGCCAAACTGATTGCCGACCATTCGATCTGGATCTCAGGTTCCTACTGGCAGGGTGAGAAGATTCTTCGCATCTCAGTAAGCAACTGGGCTACAAGCGCCGAGGATCGCGCAGTCACAATTGCTGCGGTCCACAGGGCTGCCAGTTAGCTAAATCTGCCGGATTTAGGGCTTATTGGCGCAACCGATAGAGTTTCATACTATGGCTGAGTTCATTTACACGATGAAGAAAGCGCGTAAAGCGCATGGTGACAAGGTAATTCTCGATGATGTGACCTTGGCTTTCTATCCGGGCGCAAAGATCGGCGTAGTTGGCCCTAACGGCGCTGGTAAGTCGACGGTGCTCCAGATTATGGCTGGTCTACAAACAGCCTCCAACGGTGAGGCTTTCTTGAGCCCGGGTTACTCCGTGGGGATTTTGCTGCAGGAGCCGACGCTCAACGAGGAAAAGAATGTTTTAGAGAACGTCCAAGAGGGCGTTGCCGACACCTTGGCGCTGCTTAATCGCTTTAACGAGATCTCTGAAGAGATGGCTAACCCTGATGCCGATTACGACAAACTCCTGGCCGAGATGGGAACGTTGCAGGAACAACTCGATCATCGCAATGCATGGGATTTAGATTCACAACTAGAACAGGCGATGGATGCCTTGCGTTGCCCGCCTGGGGATGCCGATGTCAAGGTGCTCTCTGGTGGAGAACGCCGCCGAGTAGCTCTCTGCAAACTTCTCTTGCAACAACCAGATCTACTTCTGCTTGATGAACCTACTAATCATCTGGATGCTGAGTCAGTTCTCTGGCTAGAGCAACATCTCTCTAAATATCCCGGCACCGTTGTTGCGATCACACACGATCGTTACTTCTTGGACAATGTCGCTGAGTGGATTCTGGAACTCGACCGCGGTCGTGCCTATCCTTACGAGGGCAACTACTCGACTTATCTGGAGACGAAATCTTCACGTTTGAAGATCGAAGGTCAAAAGGATGCCAAGCGCGCTAAGCGTTTGTCGGAGGAGCTCGAGTGGGTTCGTATGAACTCCAAGGGACGCCAGACCAAATCAAAGGCTCGTCTTGCCCGCTACGAAGAGATGGCCGCGGAGGCCGACAAGATGCGGAAATTAGATTTTGAAGAGATTCAGATTCCAATGGGTCCACGCCTTGGAAATATTGTTGTTGAAGTTGATCATCTTAAAAAGGGTTTTGGCGATCACCTATTAATCGATGATCTCTCCTTCACGCTGCCTCGTAATGGAATTGTTGGCGTCATCGGTCCTAACGGAGCAGGTAAGACCACACTCTTTAAAACCATATTGGGGCTTGAAACTCCTGACTCCGGAAATGTGAAGATCGGTGAGACAGTAAAGATTTCCTACGTCGATCAGTCGCGTGGCGGTATTGATCCTAAGAAGACCTTGTGGGAAGTTGTTTCCGACGGCTTGGATTTCATGAAGGTGGGTAACGTTGAAATGCCTTCACGCGCCTACGTCTCCTGCTTTGGATTTAAAGGCCCCGATCAACAAAAGCCCGCAGGTGTTCTCTCTGGTGGTGAGCGCAACCGCTTGAATTTGGCATTGACACTGAAGATGGGAGGCAACTTGCTCCTTCTCGATGAGCCAACCAACGACCTCGACGTTGAAACTTTGGGGTCACTTGAAAATGCCCTTCTAGAATTCCCTGGTTGCGCCGTCGTTATTTCTCACGATCGCTGGTTCTTGGATCGTATCGCCACCCATATCTTGGCCTACGAGGGCGATTCGCAGTGGTTCTGGTTTGAGGGCAACTTCGAATCCTATGAAGAGAACAAGATCAAGCGATTAGGTGTCGAGGCCTCGCGTCCGCATCGCGTTACCTACCGCAAGCTGACCCGTTAATTTCTGACTTATAAATCTGAGTTATAAAGGAGTCTTTCCATGTCACTTGCAACTCGAAGCGAACGAGCATGGTGGCGCGATGCGGTCACGTATCAGATCTACATCCGCTCCTTTGCGGACTCCAATGGAGATGGCAAGGGGGATGTTGAAGGCATCCGCTCCCGACTGCCCTACTTGAAGACCCTCGGAGTCGATGCCATCTGGATCACCCCCTGGTACCCATCGCCTCAAATGGACCATGGCTATGACGTCGCCGATTACATGGATATTGAGCCGGATTACGGGACTCTGGATGAGGCAAAGCGCTTGATAGATGAGGCTCATGCCCTGGGAATCAAGCTCATCATCGATATTGTGCCCAACCACTCCTCAGACAAGCACAAGTGGTTCCAGGAGGCCCTCAAAGCCGCCCCAGGTTCACCAGAGCGGGAGCGATATGTCTTTAGAGATGGGAAGGGTAAAAACGGGGAGTTGCCCCCAAATAACTGGCAGGCGATCTTTGGCGGACCAGCCTGGGAGCGGATCACCGAGGCCGATGGAAAGCTCGGCCAGTGGTATTTGCACCTCTTCGCTGTGGAGCAACCTGATTTTAATTGGGAGAACCACCTAGTTCGCGAGCATTTTGAAGATGTGCTGCACTTCTGGCTTAAGTTGGGGGTCGATGGGTTCCGCATTGACGTCGCCCACGGCATGATCAAGCAAGCGGGTCTCCCTGACGAACTGAAATCTGCCGATCTGCTCACCGCGCAAAAGTCTCCGTACTTCGACCAAGATGGCGTCCATGAGATCTACCGCGCCTGGCGCAAGATCTTTGATTCATACCCTGGCCATCGGATGGGCGTAGCCGAGGCCTGGGTCTCAAAAGAGTCGTTGCCTAAGTACATCCGACCTGATGAACTGGCAAACTCATTTAACTTTCACTTCTTGGATTCCAAGTGGGATGTCAAAGAACTTAAAACCAATATCAAAGAGTCATTCGAATTATTAACAACTACAGGGGCACCGGCCTCCTGGGTTCTGGAAAATCACGATGTGACTCGCTCCGTTAATAGATTTGATTTGGGATTGCGCGGCGGGGGAGTTGATACTCCCGCAAAGCGTTTTGGTGACACCTCAAAATTTGATATCAAGCGCGGAACTAAGCGCGCTCGCGCTGCTGCGCTCTTGATGTTGGCCTTACCTGGTGGCGCATACATCTTCCAGGGTGAAGAGCTCGCGCTACCCGAGGCAACGGGAATTCCCAAGGATCGCTTAACGGATCCGCGTTGGAAGTTGAGTGGTTACACCGATCCGGGTCGCGACGGCTGTCGCGTTCCTATCCCATGGAGGGCTGAAGTGGCTGGTTCATATGGCTTTTCGAGCAATGCAAAATTGGGTGATCAAGATTCTTGGTTGCCACAACCTAAGCATTGGGGAACTCTCTCAGTTGAGTTGCAGGAGAAAGATCCTGAGTCGACCTTGAATTTGTATCGCCAAGCTCTCGCAGTTCGCCACTCGGAGGCAGGTCTTGGTGATGGCACCATGGAGTGGATCGAGGCAGGCTCGAGTGTTCTTGCCTTCAAACGCCCCGGTGGTTTTGCCTGCTACGTGAATTTTGGCAAGGCGATCAATGTTCCTGCTGGAGAGATTCTTGTTGCCTCCAATCCGGTGCAGAGCGATGTTTTGGAAACAGATACCGCTATTTGGTTGCGGATTAAATAAGCGATGAGCGAACAGAACATCTACGAAGCCCTCGGGGGTCACCAGACCTTTGAAAATTTGGTCTCACACTTCTACGCGCTGGTCACTGTCGATCCCATCTTGCGTCCCATGTACCCCGATACCGAGCTCGGTGAAGCGGCCGAACGGCTGATGCTTTTTCTGGAGCAGTACTGGGGTGGACCTAAGACTTACCAAGAGACCCGCGGCCATCCGCGACTTCGGATGCGCCATGCTGGCTTTCATATCGGACAGAAAGAGCATGACGCTTGGTTGCGCTGCATGAAGTCTGCCGTCGATGAGATGCAGGTCGATGCTGACCTTAAGGCGCAACTCTGGAGTTATATGGAGTTTGCTGCCGCCTCAATGGTCAATCAGCCCGAATAAGGCGATCTCTCACCAAATTGTTACTGAGAGTTCACACGTCGGGCGCAAAATAAGCGTTTAATTCCCTGCATTTTGGGGAGATGTAGGGCAAGATTTCCCCAACGGCGCGAGCCACGCGCTGCTTTCTAGGGAGCAAGTTCAGTGCCACAAACTTTGGTTCTGAACGCCACCTACGAGCCACTAGGTGTCGTTACAGAAAGACGGGCGTTACTTCTCGTCTTAAATCAGCGTGCAATTGCCGTGGAGAATTCTGAAACCATATTGCGTTACTCCGGCGGTGAAGTAGTTCTGCCTGCGGTGATCAGGCTCCATAAGTTTGTCCGCATTCCTTACCGCCACGCTGTTCCCCTTTCGCGTCGGGCTATCTTTGCCCGTGATGGCGGCAAGTGCGTTTACTGTTCGGCGCCGGCGACTTCAATTGACCATGTGCAACCGCGTAGCCGCGGCGGCGCTCATTCGTGGGAGAACGTTGTTTCGGCCTGCCACAAATGCAACCACCAGAAAGCAGACCGTACCCTGAAAGAGATTGGCTGGCGCCTACGCCACCTCCCTCGTGAACCCGTGGGAGCGGCCTGGAGAATTTTGGGAACGGGCCGTCCTGATGTGCGCTGGCTCTCATACCTGCAGCCATATGGCGTTGAGCAGATGCAAGCATCTGCTGCATCAGCGTAAATTTATTTACAGGGGTCTAATACACTTTCGCCTATGATCGCCCACATCCTCAACCATGTTGCAATGACCACCCAAGAGCCAGGAGCTAATCCTGGATCCGGTCTTAAGTGGTATCAGACCTTCTTGCTCTTCTTTGTGGCACCAGTGGGGCTCTTCCTTGGAATCAGCGCCGTAGTTCTCTTGGCTACTCGTCCAAAGAAGAGTTAATAAACCTACTAACTATTTTTACTTAGTTAGCACTATCCCGAATTTGAATTCGCAAGGTGCGAGCGAGTGAATCTCTTGCCTCGGATACCAATCTGCGCAGCACCGCTGGTGCATCTTTGCCTACGCCATGGAGCCAAGCGTCGGTCTTATCCAGCGTCTCTTGCGAAATGACGAAACGTGGGTAGAGCATCTCTACCTTGGTGCTTGCCTCCTCATATGAGGTGCTGCTCCACAAATCTAGGAGTGCATCAAAGTAAGGATCTACATACTCCTTCAGCAATTCGACTTGGCGCGATTGCATAAATCCACGGGCCAGATGCCAGCGCTGTGAGTTGGAGAGTTCACCACTCGTTAGTGATTGCCAGGTCGCGGCTTTAATCGCTGCGTCTGGAAGGGTGGCGATCGCCTCAGCATGATTGAGCTCACCGGTAACACTTGGATCACTCGCCAAAACTGCATCGAGTTCTTCGCGCGAGATAGCACCTCTCTTGGCGAGTTCGATTGCAAAGAACCAGCGCAGGTCGCGATCGACTGCAAGACCTTTTAGGCCACCTTGTTGTAGTGATTTAAGGAGGGCGATTTGCTCCGGCGTTGTTGCGATAGCAGCAAAGATTCGCGCAAACTGCAACTGCGCGTCGCTGCCAGCCTCAGCGGCTTCTAGGAGCTCTTGCACAAAGGTAGCTGAACTACTTTGCAGGGCGTGGCGACGTGCGGGATCTGAACTCACTTCGACCAAGCCAATGAGATCTTCGCCGAGTCCGCCCGAGACGCTGATGAGAGTTTCACTCTTTAAACCTTGGAGCAGGAGCGCTCCGAAGTCGTGGCTTGAGAATTCGGCATCGCGCCACATATCCCAGAGTGAGATCCATGCCGTCACGCGGGTGACGGGATCTTTAATATTCACGAGCTGCGTTTTTAATGTTTTGATCGATCGGGAATCGAAACGGACCTTCGCATAGGTCAAATCTTCATCATTGATAAGCATGAAGTCCGCAATCTTTTCGTTGACGAGCGCGGGAACTTCGGTGAACTGGCCCGTGACATCGATCTCAGATTTCTTGCGCACGATAAGTTGACCCTCAACTAAGTCATAGAGGGCGACAATCAGGCGGTGCGGACGAAGTTCTGTTGAGCCAACTGGGATAGCTGGCGCCTCCTGCTGAATGACTACCTTGGTGTACAGGCCATCGGACTCTTCGACGATTGGTCGCAGAGTATTGATCCCGGCGGTCTGGAGCCACGTGGCGCTCCAGGCATCAAGGTCGCGACCACTCGCTGCACTAAGTTCGAGCAGGAGATCAGAGAGCTTGGTATTGGACCAAGCGAATTTCGCGAAGTAACTTCGCAATCCTTTAATGAAGTTCTCGCGCCCGATATAGGCGCTGAGTTGATGCAGGACCGAGGCGCCTTTTGCATAAGAAATTCCATCGAAGTTTGCATTTACCGCTTCAATATCTGGCATGTCGACCGCAATGGGGTGGGTAGAGACGAGTTGATCTTGTCTAAAAGCCCAACTCTTGCGATCCACAATAAAGCTGGTCCAGCCATCAGTGAATCGAGTTGCATCGCGCATGGCAAAGTACGAGATCCACTCGGCAAATGACTCATTGAGCCAGAGGTCATCCCACCAATACATGGTGACGTAATTGCCGAACCACATGTGCGCCATCTCGTGCAAGATGACATTGGCTCTGTGCTCTCTGCTGCGCTCCGTTACACGGCTACGAAAGACCAGTAACTCTTCGCGGAAGGTAACAATTCCAGCATTCTCCATGGCGCCTGCGTTGAAATCCAGAACTGCGACTTGGTCATATTTCTCAAATTGATAGGCGAGGCCGAAAGTACGTTCAAAGTAGGAAAAACCTTGTTTAGTCAATTCAAAGATCTCTTCTGGATCCAAACTTTCCGCCAGAGATTTGCGGCAGTAGATACCAAGCGGAACTGTCTTCTCACCAACGTATTCATCGTGCACGTGAGAGTAAGGTCCAGCCACAAGCGCTGCGAGGTAAGTTGGAATGCGAGGTGTCGTTGTGAACTCCCAAAACTTTGCATCACCATCAGCGCGGGTGCTCTTCACGGGATTGTTCGAGATGGCTTCCCAATGGCCGGGCGTTAGAACGGAAAGCGTAAAAGTCGCCTTGAGGTTGGGCTGATCGAAGCAGGCAAACATGTTGCGAATGTGGGCGGTCTCACCTTGAGAGTAAAGGTAGATCTCGTTATCAACGGGGTCGATAGATTTCTGCAAACCTTCACCGGTTTTGGTGTATTCAACCTCGGCCTCAATAACTAACTCGTTCTCTGCCGCAAGATTCTGAAGAAAAATAGTTTCTCCGTCATACCCGCCGAGCTGAACCGGGGCTCCATTGAGAGTTGCCGAGATGACCCTACGAGCTACTGCATCAATGAAAGTGTCATACCCAGGCTTGCTACACGCAAATCTGACGGTGCTCTTGGAAAAAAAGGTATCGTTTTTCTCGGTGACATCGAGGAAGACCTCGTAACTTGCTATCTCCAGGTGGGTTGAACGCTCGAGCGCTTCGGATCGCGAAATATTGATTCCAGGCATTTTTTCTCTCTCAGACTCGGCATTGATTAGGCTGACACTCTCGGTTAGTAAGTGATTGTCAAGGGGTGAGGCTACAAGATGATTGAGCGTCCAGATAATCGAAGTTACAAGTTGCGGGGCGATCGTCAGACTTTGGCGCAGGAAAGCGCCTACAAGCGTTCATGGAAGAAGTTTGGTATCGAATTACAGGGCAGCATTAATCTGGCCGCTCTCTTCCCTGACACCACAGTCCAGGTTATGGAGATCGGTACCGGGATGGGCGAAGGCACTGCTCTCATCGCGCAACAATTTCCAGAGACGGGATTTATTGGTGTCGAAGTTCATCGCCCTGGAATTGGGGCTCTGCTCGGTTACATCGAGAGGTTCGGGATTAAAAACCTTCGCTTGATGGAAGAGGATGCGCACGTCATCTTGCGCGATCATTTTGCTGATCAATCATTCGATGCCTTTCACCTTTACTTTCCAGATCCGTGGCCAAAGCGACGACATCACAAGCGTCGCATTGTGGAGCCGGAATTTCTGGCTCTGATTCATGCCAAGCTAAAACCTGCTGGATATATTCATATCGCTACGGATTGGGTTCCTTACGCCGAATGGATTCAGGAGATTTTTGCAATGAGCACCCTATTTACGGGAGGCGTTATCGAACGGCCGGACTGGCGACCACTCACAAAATTTGAAGGCCAAGGAATCCGAAAAGGTCATACCGTTACAGATCTGAAGTACTTTAAAAAACTTTAAAAGCTGCCGCTCTCTTCATATTGCGAGATAAGCGCGACACGACGCACATGACGTGGGTCGTACGAAAAAGGGGTTGCGAGAAAGAGATCTACGAGTGCGAGCGCCTCTTCTTCAGTATGCATTCGTCCTCCGATCGCAATTACATTCGCATTATTGTGTTCGCGCGCTGCGACCGCGGTGGCTGCATTCCAAACTAGCGCAGCTCGGATCCCTTTCACTTTGTTTGCTGCGATCTGCTCGCCATTTCCGGAGCCGCCCAGAACTATGCCTAGTGACTCTGGTTCTGCTGCCGTCGCCTGAGCTGCTGGGATGCAGAAGACGGGGTAATCATCTTGCGGATCAAGAGTGTGCGGTCCGTGGTCGACAACATCATGACCTTGATTAGAGAGGTGCACAACGATCCGATTTTTAAAGTCGAGTCCCGCGTGATCGCTGCCGATATGAATTCTCATGTAGGTATCTTCTCAAAGAAAAGGGGACCTCCGCCATCGTTGGCGAAGATCCCGCATTTTCTTTGGGGAAAGTGCTACTTAATTACTTGGAGCGATTGAAGGAGCTCCGGTAGATCCACCAAGTGGCCCACCAACTCCTCCGTGAGGTCCATGGCCGTGCCCCCCATGGCCGTGCCCATCATGTCCACC
>JANXZW010000030.1 GCA_025355305.1 Actinomycetes bacterium
AAGCGGTATTCCAACGTATTTTTGGCCTGCCCCACTTACTCAGGTACAGTGGGGCACTCAATACCGGGCGGTTAGCTCAGCGGTAGAGCGCTTCGTTTACACCGAAGATGTCGGGGGTTCGAAACCCTCACTGCCCACAAACGAAATCTCCTCTCGCGTAACTCGCTCGCCCCGCTAACCTTCGACCCATGGGCCATATCGACGTAAGTGGAGTTGAGTACTGGCTTCCCGATGGACGACTTCTTCTCAACGATATAAATTTCCGTGTGGGTGAAGGCGCAAAGGTCGCAATTGTTGGCCCCAATGGCTCCGGCAAGACAACCCTTCTGAAGATGATCTCTGGTGATCTGGCCCCGCACGCCGGAAAGGTTTCCATCTCTGGTGGTCTAGGCATCATGCGCCAGTTCATCGGCCAAGTCCGAGACGCGAGCACGGTCCACGATCTTCTTCTCTCAGTATCAACACCAAAGATCCAATCAGCGGCGAAGAAATTGAGTGAGAGCGAAGCAAAAATGATCGCCTCTGGCGGTGAGAAAGATCAGATGAAGTATGCACAATCGATAGCTGACTGGGGCGATTCTGGTGGATACGACGCTGAGGTAATGTGGGATATCTGTTGCACAAGAGCTTTGGGAGTCGGGTACGAGCAGGTCGCTCATCGATTGGTCAATACTCTCTCTGGCGGAGAACAGAAGAAACTCGTGCTTGAATCGTTGTTGCAAGGACCCGATGAAGTACTTATTCTCGATGAGCCGGATAACTATCTTGACGTTCCTTCAAAGCGCTGGCTTGAAGAAGAGTTGCAGGCAACGCGCAAGACAGTATTTTTTGTGAGCCACGATCGTGAATTACTTAGTACGGTCGCGCAGAAGATAGTTACAGTAGAACTCGGTGCACTCGGAAATACCGTGTGGGTGCACGGTGGTGGGTTTGGAACGTGGCACGAGGCCCGCAGCGCGCGCCAAGCACGCTTTGCTGAGCTGCTCCTGAGGTGGGAGCAAGAACACGATCGATTAAAGGAGTTAGTTCGGACGTTACAAGTTCAGGCTGCCAACAGCCCCGACATGGCATCGAAGTATCGCGCAATGCAGACCCGACTCCGTAAGTTTGAAGAGGTTGGTCCTCCAGAGGCGCCATCGATCGAACAGGACGTTCAAGTTGGTTTGAAGGGTGGTCGCACCGGGTTACGAGTCTTAACCTGCGGGAATTTAGAGCTAACTGGATTGACTGAACCTTTCAGTCTCGAACTCTTTTATGGTGATCGCATTGCGATTCTTGGAAAAAATGGAACGGGTAAATCGCACTTCTTTCGGATGCTTGCGGGAGACGCGACAGTCAAACACTCCGGGACATTCAAATTAGGAGCTCGAGTCACCCCCGGCTTCTTTGCGCAGACTCACGCCCACCCCGAATTCACGGGCAAGACGCTGGTGGAGATTCTCTGGAAAGAGGCCTCTCTTCAACTCGGGCCAGCCAAAGGTCTGTTGCGTAGGTATGAGTTGAACCAGCAGGCGGAGCAACGCTTTGAAACACTCTCTGGGGGACAACAGGCGCGGTTTCAGATCCTCTTGCTCGAGGTTCAAGGCTCAACAATGCTCTTGCTTGATGAACCAACAGATAACCTAGATCTCGCCTCGGCGGAGGCGTTGGAGCGAGGCTTGAACGACTACCAAGGAACTGTTCTCGCGGTTACCCATGATCGTTGGTTTACTCGAGGCTTCGATCGATACCTGATCTTCCCCGAAAATGGAAAGGTCTATGAGGCGAAAGAGCCGATATGGGACTACTAGAGCTGAGGGCGAAGGAGAATCTTTGCAAAACTATGAAGCAAGTATTAAGGGAGTTTCACTTTTCTGGAAATGGTTTTGATACACCCAGTTTGCTGTAAAGACAGATGGTGAATGAGATCGTCTTGCCCGTAAGAGTCTTTGATAGCGGTAATTTGAATCGCACTTCGGCTAAAACGGCTGGGCTCTGTTTAGAAACGGCGCTTGTGAAATTGAACGCAGTGTCGCCTGTGAGTGTTGTTTTGATGGGTGAAGGAGCTGGGTGAAGTAGATGGGAATCCCAATTCAGAGGAGATGAGATAAGCGGCTTGACCCCTTTTGAGTGCAAGTTCGGAACTGATGTCAGCTTTAGAACTACCGTAAAGCATGAATCCTCCGAAGCAATTCGGCGAGAGCTCACCTTCTCCTCGCTTAGAGAGAAGAGAAATGCGTGCATGCGTAGTCTCGGAGGAACAATTTGTTAAAAGTCCTCACAAAAAAAGAACGAATTGAACTCTCTTAGCGTGAGAGTAACAGGCGCATCTCCTTGATTTCTGCGGTCTGCCCCGTAATGATATTTTTACAAAGTGAGGCCACTTCAAAGTTCTTCGACTTTATCAGCGGAGTAGCCATCACGATGGCTCCTTGATGATGCTTGATCATGGCGTTTAGAAAAAGTGAATCAAGATTTTTGCCCGAAGCTTTCTTGATTATGGCAAGTTCAGTATTTTTCACCATCCCGG
>JANXZW010000051.1 GCA_025355305.1 Actinomycetes bacterium
ACGACGCGCTCTGGAGAAGCCTCGATGATTTCAATGCCCATTTTCTGGTCGAGGGCTCCGATGCCGCGCTCTGCAATTAATTTAAGGTAGTCGGTCATGGTCCAATCCTAACGCTGGCGTCACCAATCCACTCTAGAATCATTCGAATGAAACGGTTGCTCCTCATCGATGGCCACTCAATGGCCTATCGCGCCTTCTACGCGCTGCCCGTCGAGAATTTTCGCAGTAGTAAAGGAGAGCCAACCAACGCTGTCTACGGCTTTGGCTCGATGTTGGTTAATCTCATCAGCGGTGAGAAGCCAACACATATTGCGGTGGCATTTGATGTCTCTCGAAAAACTTTCCGCACCGAGATGTTTCCAGATTACAAAGCGACTCGAGCGGCTACGCCCGATGAATTTCGTTCTCAGATGTCTTATATCAATGAGCTCGTTGATGCTCTCGGAATTTCTCGCTTTGCGATCGAGGGATTTGAAGCGGATGATATTTTGGCAACGCTCTCTACGCGAGCCGCTGCAGATGGCTTCCACGTTCTCATCTGTACGGGGGATCGCGACTCCTTCCAGTTAGTCACACCCGAGATCACCGTTCTCTATCCAAAGAAGGGTGTCACCGAGATGAATCGGATGACTCCAGATTCGGTCTTTGAAAAGTATGGACTTACGCCCACTCAGTACCCAGATTTTGCAGCGCTGCGTGGAGATCCAAGCGATAATCTGCCATCAGTTCCGGGTGTCGGTGAGAAAACCGCGACCAAGTGGATAGCCGATTTTGGTTCTCTGCAAAAACTAACGGATGCTATAGATACCATCCCAGGAAAGGTGGGGGAGTCACTGCGCTCCAATATTGCATTGGTGCAACTCAATCGCGAGTTAACTGCGCTGCGCCACGATCTTGAAATAACGAGCACAATTGATGAACTGCTCTGGCACGGACCAGACCTTGTAGCAGCAGATTCTCTCCTTGCTACCCTCGAAATTAAGGCCTTGAAGGATCGAATTCACTCTCTCGCGGGAAGTTCTTCTCACGCCCCAGAAGCCAACGAACTGGCAGAAGTTGCAACCATTTCGAATAGAGAACTAGCAGTTAAGTTGAGGAATCGAACGGATCCCATCGCGCTCTATACGGACGGGTTATTCTCTGAGGGAAACTTCGCAATTGCTCTCTCTGCGGGTGAACTTTACCGAGTAGATGAACCAGCCGGCGCGTGGATAATGGATCCAGCGCTTCCGAAGTGGGTTCACGATGGAAAGAGATCTCTACGTAAGCAAGAGATTGGCGGTGTTCTCTTTGATACCGAGCTCGCTGCCTACTTGGTAAATCCCGGCGGGCGAAACCTAGAAATTAGCGATTTGATGCAACGCTTTCTTGAGCGTCGTCTCTCGGAGCCCGCGGAGGAGCTCTTTGCTAGATACAACCCCCAACTGGCAGGAGCGATCTTTGAACTAGTCCCTGTATTACAGCGGGAGATGGCCGAACGAGAATTGTCAGATCTCTATGAGAACCTCGAGATGCCTACCCTTCTGGAACTCGCTGATATGGAGCGCCTTGGGATCGCAGTTGATTTAGAGAAGCTGCAAGGGCTGCGCTCATACTTTATGAAAGAGGTGGCACGCGAGAGTGCAGAGGCGCACAGAGTTGCGGGACATGAATTTAATATTGGCTCGCCTAAACAACTGCAGGTTGTGCTCTTTGATGAATTAAACCTCCCCAAGACCAAAAAAATTAAAACCGGTTACACGACCGATGCAGAGAGTTTGGAAGCCCTGGCAGCTAAGACGGGGCATCCTATTTTGGCCCATCTTCTGCGTATCCGCGAGACGAGCAAGTTGCTGACCACTGTCGATGGGCTGCTCGCGGCGAGGAGCGAGGATGGCAGAATTCACACCACATTCCAGCAGACAGTTGCTGCAACTGGTCGCCTCTCCTCGACCAACCCAAATCTCCAGAATATTCCGGTTCGTACCGAAGAAGGTCGTCAGATTCGCGACTGCTTCATTGCGGAAAAACCTTATGTAAATCTCTTGACGGCTGATTACAGCCAGATTGAGATGCGGATCATGGCCCATCTCTCGCAAGATGCTGGGCTAACCGCGGCTTTTAAGAGCGGGGAGGACCTGCACAGCACTGTCGGTTCGCAGGTATTTGGTGTTCCGGTATCAAGCGTGAACACAGAGATGCGCCGCCAAATTAAAGCGATGTCATATGGACTTGCCTACGGGCTATCTGCGTATGGTTTAGCGCAACAGTTAAATCTCTCACCTGGTGACGCGCAGGCGCTCATGCACCAATATTTTCAACGCTTCGGGGGGATACAGGATTACTTAAAGACCGTGGTGGATGAAGCTCGGAGAAAGGGATATACCGAGACCATACTCGGTCGCAGGCGTTACCTTCCTGATCTTTCAAGTGATAATCGCCAACGTCGCGAGGTCGCTGAGCGGATGGCACTAAATGCGCCCATCCAGGGCTCCGCCGCTGACATCATTAAGGTGGCCATGCTCAAAGTTGCGAGCGCCATGAAAACTTCAGCTCTAGAATCACGGCTATTGCTCCAGGTCCATGACGAGCTGATCTTTGAGATTGCCAGCGGTGAAGAGGAAATACTTTCGACCCTAGTTCGCCGCGAGATGGAATCAGCAGTTGAGCTCTCGCTCCCACTCTCAGTAAATATTGGGGTGGGGCAGAGCTGGGACCTTGCTGCCCATTAGCGCGCGATCTTCTCCCTATCAAATGGCTTGAGCCAGCGTTGACCGGCCACGATCAGGAGGAAGCCAATTGCAAAGGTGATCCCCGTTATCGCGAAGCAGAAGTGGGGAGAATAGTGTTGCGAGAAGAAGCCACCGGTAGATTGACCAATCGCCGCAAAGGAGCCCTCTACCGTCCAGATCCATCCAATTGCGGTGGCTGCGCTGCCTTGCGGCCGAATGACCTCTAACTGCTCCAGGTAGAAGACCTGTTCCGCTCCTCCGATAAATCCAAAGAGGGCAAGCACAATGAGGAACGACCATCCAGGGTTAACAAAGGCCATTGGAATCGTCGATAGAAACCAGAAGAGGTAGATAGTCCGAAAACCTTTAACGGGAGCGATCTCTCTGCCAAGAGATCCTGCCACCAAACTTCCGACGATGGAGAGAGCTGCTGTGGTACCAAATGCCAAACCGGCAAAACGCGGGTGGTTATGTAAGGAGCTGATGGCTGGAATACCTATTTGAAAGTTGCCTGTCCCGTAACCGATTAGAACTCCCTCGGCCAACAGGAGGCGAAATCCAGCGGTTTTAAAGAGGGTCTGTCCACCTTCCTCTCGTTGTTCCGGGCGCCACTCCTTAGTGAATTTGAGCGCAGAGAGTGAGATTCCTCCGATAAGGATCAAAATCGCGGTAGCTATCAGCCCGCTGGAAGGGTGGCCAGAGAGTGCCAGCGTCGTCGCCAGGGCAGGTCCGAGCACGATCCCGAGGTTCATAGAGGCGGTGTCGATGGCAATCGCCGTTCGATATTGCTCTTCCGGTACCGCGGTACGCCACATGGGACGAACGGCGAGATTTATGGGGGGAGCACTCACCCCAAGAAGCGCCGAGAAGATGATGAGAAGACGCGCTCCATGGCAGAGATCGAGTGAGGCAAGGGAGATGGCATAAGCGGGAACAAATACGCGCAGCGGAATCTTCAGGCCAAGTCGATCAATGACGGCGGCTCGTATTCCGGTACTTAAGGAGCCAACGATTCCGCTGGCACCGGCCGCTAAGCCTGCAATTGTTATGGAGTGGGTGTCAGATCTGACTTTGAAGAAGATATCCAAACTGACCATGCCGTAGGCGAGGCGAGCGGGAAAGGCGGCCAGCATCATTGCCAGCGCTCTTGGATTTCGCAAAATCTCCCAATAAGCCCTCACAACGACAGTCTAGACCCTGCATTACAAACCTGGTTTGACCCTCTATCTCCGCCTGCGTACCCTTAGCCTTTCGCACGCCGTGCGAGATTTGTCACCGACTACTTTTTATTCCTACGGAGCAACTTGAGCACTATTCACGCAGTAAATGACATTGGTAGCGCAGAAGATTTTCTAGCCGCAATCGAAGGCACAATAAAGAATTTTAATGATGGAGATCTAGTCTCTGGAATAGTCGTCCAGATTGATCGCGAAGAGGTTCTCCTTGACATCGGATATAAGACTGAAGGCGTAATTCCCTCTCGTGAACTCTCCATTCGCCACGATATCGACCCATCAGAGATCGTAAAGCTTGGTGATCGCGTTGAAGCGTTGGTTCTCCAGAAGGAAGATAAAGAAGGGCGCCTCATCCTCTCCAAGAAGCGTGCTCAATACGAGCGTGCCTGGGGCGAGATTGAGGGAAAGAAGGAGCGCGATGAGGTCGTTACCGGTTTAGTCATTGAAGTTGTTAAAGGTGGCTTGATCGTCGATATCGGACTCCGCGGATTCCTTCCAGCATCACTCGTTGAGATGCGTCGCGTGCGCGATCTCACGCCTTACATCGGTAAGGAAGTTGAGTGCCGCATCATTGAACTCGATAAGAACCGCAACAATGTAGTGCTCTCTCGCCGCGCTTATCTGGAGCAGACACAATCAGAGTCTCGTACAACATTCCTCAACCAACTCACCAAGGGTCAAGTACGTACCGGTGTTGTTTCATCGATCGTAAACTTCGGTGCCTTCGTGGATCTCGGTGGAGTCGATGGCTTGGTACACGTATCTGAACTCTCCTGGAAGCACATAGATCACCCAAGTGAAGTCGTTGAAGTTGGCGATGAGGTGACCGTGGAAGTTCTCGAAGTAGATTTCGAGCGCGAACGTGTTTCTCTCTCACTGAAGGCGACTCAAGAAGATCCATGGCAGGCCTTTGCTCGGACTCACACCATCAACCAAGTTGTTCCTGGTGAAGTTACCAAGTTGGTTCCATTCGGCGCCTTTATCCGCGTCTTTGAAGGAATCGAAGGACTCGTTCACATATCAGAGTTGGCCGAACGCCATGTAGAGATTCCAGAGCAGGTTGTCCAAGTTGGCGATGAGCTCTTTGTAAAGATCATTGATATAGATCTGGAGCGCCGTCGCATCTCCCTCTCCCTCAAGCAGGCTAACGAGGGGCATGAAGTTGAAATTGAAGCATTCGATCCATCGCAATATGGAATGCCAGCTCGCTACGATGCTGAAGGCAATTTCATCTACCCAGAGGGCTTTGACTCAGACTCCCAAGAGTGGCGCCCAGGTTTCGAGTCCCAGCGTGAAGAGTGGGAGCGTCAGTACGCAGAAGCCCAAGCTCGCTTCCTCGCTCATAAGAAGCAGAAGGCAGAGGCAAAGGCAGCAGATGCAGCCGCAACTCCTGCAGTTGAAGAGGACGCTGAATAACTCCCTCCCCTAAAGTTGAAGGCCCTGACGTAAAGTCGGGGCCTTTTGCATTTTTTGGGTTGGCTCGTAATGACGGGGCAAATCGTGATGAGTAGGCTTACTAAGTGCTCCTTGTTGCGTTGACCGGTGGAATTGGATCTGGAAAGTCGCTCGCCGCTGAGTATTTCGCCGCTTGCGGAGCCCATATTCTCGATTTCGATCAGCTGGCGCGTGATGTGGTGGAGCGGGGGAGTGAGGGCTTTGACGAGATTTTGCTCCGTTTTGGCGATGACGTGCTCCGCGAGGGTAATTTGGATAGGGCTCGATTGGCAGAGATTGTTTTCAACGATGCTGGCGCCCGCAAGGAGCTAGAGGCGATTACTCACCCCAAGATTCGTGCCGCCTTCGACCAGATCGTGAGTCAATTGGAGTCTGAGGCGATTCTGGTTAGCCAGATACCACTTCTGGCTGAGAGCGAGCGCGCCCATCCCTTTGATTTTGTCGTGACCGTCCGTGCCTCAGCGGCAATTCGCCGCGCTCGACTCATCAAACGGGGAATGAAGGAGTTTCAGGTGGCGCAACGAATGCAAGCACAAGCGAGCGATCTGCAGCGCGAAGCGATCGCTGACGCGATCTTGATCAACGAGGGCAGCGAAGACGAGTTGTTGCGTCAGGTAGAAAATCTTTATGAGGATCGCCTTTACCCTGCCCGGATGGGTATGGAATGAGACCGGTCACCGATCTCCAACGCAGAGTAAAACCCTTTGAAGTAATCAGCGAGTACACCCCATCGGGAGATCAACCAACAGCGATAGCGGATCTCACTCGACGTATCCATGCAGGGGAGCAAAATGTTGTTCTTTTAGGTGCAACTGGTACCGGCAAATCTGCGACAACCGCCTGGCTCGTGGAGCAACTGCAGCGCCCTACCTTGGTACTCGCCCCGAATAAGACCCTCGCCGCACAACTGGCAAACGAATTTAAGGAGCTCCTCCCCAATAATGCGGTCGAGTACTTTGTCTCGTACTACGACTATTACCAACCTGAGGCTTATGTGCCGCAATCAGATACCTTTATCGAGAAAGACTCCTCCGTCAATGAGGAGGTTGAACGTCTGCGCCACTCTGCAACAAACTCATTGCTTACCCGGCGCGATGTCATCGTAGTAGCAACCGTCTCCTGCATTTACGGCCTGGGAACTCCACAAGAGTACGTCGATCGCATGATCCGCCTTCGGGTTGGAGATTTGGTCGAGCGAAACCAATTGCTACGCCGCTTCGTCGATGTCCAATACAAGAGAAACGATATGGCCTTTGAACGTGGAACCTTCCGCGTTCGCGGCGATACCATTGAGATCATCCCGATGTACGAGGAACATGCAATTCGAATCGAGATGTTTGGCGATGAGATCGAGAAGATAATGACTTTGCACCCACTTACGGGTGAGATCATCCGTGATGAAACGGAGATGTATATCTTTCCCGCATCGCACTACTCGGCGGGAGATGAAACCATGAAACGTGCCATCGCCGATATCGGTGAGGAGATGGAAGAAGCTGTTCTTAAGTTTGAGCGAGCTGGCAAATTGCTGGAGGCGCAACGGCTTCGTATGCGCACCACCTTCGATCTCGAGATGATGCAACAACTGGGTTTCTGCAGTGGCATAGAAAACTACTCTCGGCATATTGATGGTCGCGGAGCGGGTTCTCCTCCGAACTGTCTTCTCGATTACTTTCCTGAAGATTTCTTAGTTGTTATCGATGAATCTCATGTAACCGTGCCACAGATCGGTGCTATGTACGAAGGGGATGCATCCCGAAAGCGAACTCTTGTCGAGCATGGCTTCCGCCTTCCGAGCGCCTTGGATAACCGCCCACTGCGCTTTGACGAGTTCCTCACCCGAAAGGGTCAGACCGTGTATCTCTCTGCTACCCCTGGGAAGTATGAGCTTGAGAAGGTACAGGGAGATGTTGTGGAGCAGGTAATTCGCCCGACTGGTCTTATTGATCCCGCGATCATTCTTAAGCCTATTAAGGGACAGATTGATGACCTCCTTGGTGAGATTCGATTGCGAGCCGAACGCAACGAGCGAGTTCTCGTTACAACATTGACGAAGAAGATGTCTGAGGATTTAACAGATTATCTTTTGAGTCTTGGCGTGCGCGTGCGCTACCTTCACTCTGAGGTAGATACTCTGCGTCGTGTTGAACTGCTACGAGAGCTTCGCTCGGGCGAATACGACGTTCTGATCGGAATTAATCTATTGCGCGAGGGTCTTGATTTACCAGAGGTTTCTCTTGTTGCAATCCTCGATGCGGATAAACAGGGATTCCTGCGTTCGGCCACCTCTCTTATTCAAACGATTGGCCGCGCGGCCCGTAACGTCTCTGGTGAAGTCCATATGTACGCTGACACTGTAACCCCGGCTATGGCACAAGCGATCGATGAGACAAACCGCAGACGTGCGAAGCAGGTCGCTTACAATTTAGAAAATGGAATTGATCCAACTCCTCTGCGAAAGAAGATCGCAGATATCACCGATTTGATAACCAAAGAGGCGGAAGATAGCGCTGCGCTCACTCTGGGATCCAAGAACAAGGCAAACCAGACACCAGCCATCAAGCATCAGCGCCCCAGGGGAGTATCTCTGCCACGACAAGAGCTCTTGGCTCTCATAGACTCACTTACTGATCAGATGAAGTCGGCTGCTGCTGAATTGCAATTTGAGTTGGCGGCGCGACTACGCGATGAACTGCGCGAACTCAAGCGTGAACTACGAGGTATGGAGGAGGCGGGCGTTTGAGTACCGACCGCCTCATTATTCGCGGAGCGCGCGAGCACAACTTAAAGGATGTCTCTCTCGATCTACCGCGTAACGCTCTCATTGTTTTCACAGGGCTCTCCGGATCTGGAAAATCCTCGCTCGCCTTTGACACCATCTTCGCTGAGGGACAGCGCCGCTATGTCGAGTCACTCTCGGCCTACGCCCGCCAATTTTTGGGGCAGATGGATAAACCAGATGTTGATTTTATCGAAGGACTCTCGCCTGCCGTCTCTATCGATCAAAAGTCAACTAATCGCAATCCCCGTTCGACCGTAGGCACCATTACAGAGGTCTACGACTATCTTCGCCTTCTCTTTGCCCGCGCTGGTCGACCCCACTGCCCTAACTGCGGCAAGCCCATTGCGCGACAAACGCCTCAAAATATTGTCGACCAAATCCTGGCTCTGGATGAAGGAGTTCGCTTTCAGGTTCTGGCTCCTGTTATTCGGGAGCGTAAGGGGGAGTTCTTAGATCTCTTCACCGACTTCACGACACAAGGATTTTCCCGTGCTCGCGTTGATGGGACGGTCTACTCGCTCAACGAGGTGCCAAAACTTAAAAAGCAAGAGAAGCACTCCATCGAAGTAGTTGTCGATCGACTTGCCGTTAAGAGAGAGTCCAAGTCGCGTATTACAGACTCAATTGAGACCGCGCTCAAGTTAGCTAACGGTCTGGTGGTGCTCGATTTTGTCGACGCGAAGGCGAACGATCCTGACAGAGAGCGCACCTTTAGTGAACATATGGCTTGTCATGATTGTGGCCTCTCCTTTGAAGAGATGGAACCCCGCTCCTTCTCATTCAACTCGCCATTTGGTGCCTGTTCTGAGTGCACCGGAATTGGAACTCGTCTAGAAGTTGATCAAGAGTTAGTAGTTCCAGATGATTCGCTCTCTCTTAATGAAGGAGCGATAGCGCCGTGGGCGGGAGGTCACTCCTCAGAATACTTTAACCGTTTGTTGCAGGGACTTGCCGACGAGCTCGGATTCTCCATGGATAAGCCCTGGAGTAAGTTAACGCTTAAAGCTCGCGAGGCGGTCCTCCACGGATCTGATTACGAGGTCCACGTCAAATATAAGAATCGCTACGGTCGAGTTCGTAATTACACAACGGGCTTCGAAGGAGTGCTGGGGTTTATTGAACGTAAACACTCAGAGACAGACTCTGATTTCAGCCGTGAAAAATTTGAAGCCTATATGCGAGAAACACCCTGTCCTGTCTGTAAGGGTGCTCGCTTAAAACCTGAAGTACTCGCTGTCACCCTAGGTGGAAAGAATATTTGGGAGATATGCGAACTATCGATCGCCGATTGCGCGCTCTTCCTCAAGAAGATCTCGCTCAACGCTCGCGAAAAGAAGATCGCCGATCGCGTTCTTAAAGAAGTTCATGCTCGCCTCGGCTTCCTCCTCGATGTGGGATTGGATTACCTCTCTTTGGAGCGACCAGCTGCAACGCTCTCTGGTGGTGAGGCACAACGCATTCGACTAGCCACTCAGATTGGTTCAGGACTTACTGGTGTTCTCTATGTGTTGGATGAACCGAGTATCGGTCTGCATCAACGTGATAACCGACGATTGATCGAGACCCTCACCCGGTTACGCGATTTAGGGAATACCTTGATTGTTGTTGAGCACGATGAGGACACCATTCGGGTAGCCGACTGGATCGTTGATATCGGACCAGGTGCCGGTGAACACGGTGGAAAGGTCGTCTCCTCGGGAGACTATCAAGCACTGATCACCGCTCCTGAATCCATTACGGGGGATTATCTTGCTGGCCGTCGCTCTATTCCAATTCCTGCCCTTCGAAGAGAGCGTGACCCTAAGCGTGCCCTCGTCGTCAAAGAGGCAAAGGAGAATAATTTAAAGAGTATTAGCGTCGCCTTTCCGCTCGGCCTCTTCGTCGCAGTCACAGGCGTGAGCGGCTCAGGAAAGTCAACTCTGGTCAACGATGTTCTCTATTCAGTTCTTGCAAATAAACTCAATGGCGCTCGTATCGTTCCGGGTCGCCATCGCACTGTGACCGGTATTGATCTGCTGGACAAGGTCGTGCATGTTGATCAATCTCCAATTGGAAGAACACCACGCTCCAACCCCGCCACCTATACCGGAGTCTTCGACAAGATCAGGGCGCTCTTTGCCGAGACAACGGAAGCGAAGATTCGCGGATATCAACAGGGCCGTTTCTCGTTTAATGTGAAAGGGGGACGTTGCGAGAATTGCGCCGGCGATGGCACGATCACCATCGAGATGAACTTTCTACCCGATGTGTATGTACCTTGCGAGGTCTGCCACGGCGCACGATACAACCGGGAAACTCTTGAGGTTCATTACAAAGGCAAGACGATCGCACAAGTTCTTGATATGCCGATTGAGGAGGCTGCACATTTCTTTGAATCAGTCCCGGCAATTGCGCGCTACCTGAAGACTTTGAACGACGTTGGTCTGGGGTATGTTCGACTCGGCCAATCAGCACCAACTCTCTCTGGGGGAGAAGCGCAGCGCGTCAAACTCGCAACTGAACTGCAACGCCGTTCCACGGGTCGAACTATCTACGTCCTGGACGAACCAACGACAGGTCTTCACTTTGAGGATGTCCGTAAGTTGCTGCTCGTTCTCAACCGCCTGGTGGATTCAGGAAACACCGTAGTAGTGATAGAACATAACCTTGATGTCATTAAATCTGCTGATTGGGTTATCGATATGGGCCCAGAAGGTGGAGCCGGTGGCGGTTGCGTCATTGCGGAAGGGTCTCCTGAATTAATTGCAAAGGTCTCCGCGAGCTACACCGGAAAATTCCTGGCGGAAGTTTTGCGCTAGCCGTGAGCATTCCTTCAGATTATCGCCCGAGCAATATCCCCACCGAGCCCGGGGTCTATAGATTCTATGATTCGCGTGACCGTGTCATTTACGTTGGGAAGGCGAAGAACCTCAAGAACCGGCTTAACTCGTATTTTGGCTCCAACCTGGCCACCAAGACTTATCGCATGGTCCACACCGCGGTGCGAGTTGATTGGACGATCGTTGGAAGTGAGATTGAGGCGCTAGCACTCGAATTCACCTGGATTAAGTCCTTCAACCCGCAGTTCAATGTGCAATTCAAGGATGACAAGACTTATCCCTATTTGGCTGTCTCACTCTCAGAACCTTTTCCTCGGCTCTTTGTATCGCGTCAGAAGCACGTGAAAGGTAATAGATATTTCGGTCCATTTACTAATACCTGGGCCCTGCGTGGAACCGTCGAAGTATTGCAACGAAGTTTTCCAATTCGTGCTTGTAGCCAATCTAACTTCAATCGTGCAGTGGCCACGAAGCGTCAGTGCCTCCTCGGTGATATTGGGAAGTGTTCAGCTCCCTGCGTGGAGTGGATCTCTCAACTTGATCACGACAAGTTGGCGAAGAACTTGGTTTCCTATCTCGACAGAAATCCCACCGATATCGCGGAATCGCTGCGCCACGATATGGAGCGCGCCTCCGCGGATGAGGAGTTCGAACTTGCAGCCCGACTGCGGGATGAACTTGAGGCCCTCGGTAAGACAACGGAATTCACTGAGACCTCGCTTAATAATAATTTCTCCGCCGATCTGATTGCGCTTCACCAAGAGGTCACCCATGCTGCCGCCTCGCTCTTCTCCATCCGCGGCGGTCGCATCATCGCCTCACGTGCTTGGATTATTGATCTTTCAGATGTGCTTGAAGAGCAAGATGTTATCTCTGCTGCTCTTGCCAAGATCTACGTCGATACCAAGGCGCCCACTGAAATTCTGGTAGATCGTGAGCCAATGGATCTGCAGGCGGTCGCGCAGTGGCTTGGTGGAATGGCCGGCCAAAAGGTCAATATTTCGGTACCGCTACGGGGTGAGAAGTTGGAGATGATGCGTACCGTTGCGCGCAATGCAAATCATGCCCTCATTCAATACTTGAGCAAGCGTTCCAATGATGTTGCCGTGGTCGGAAAAGCTTTAGAGGAGATACGAGGGGCACTCGGCCTTGCAGAGTTACCTCTGCGCATCGAATGTTTTGATATCTCCAATATTCAGGGCAAGCATATGGTTGCTTCCATGGTCGTCTTTGAAGATGGACAACCCAAGAAATCGGATTACCGCCGTTTCGCGATTGATGATGATGCAGGTTTCGATGATACGCGCGCTATGAATCATGTCATTACTCGTCGACTCAAGAGATATCTGGCAGAACGTGATGTAGATATTAATGAGGTGAAGATGCAGGGTGGAGCGCGCCCTAAATTTGCCTACCCGCCACAATTGATTGTCGTGGATGGTGGAGCTCCGCAGGTCAGTGCAGCCTACCAAGCGCTCTTGGCTCTCGGTTTGGAGAAGATTCCATTGGTTGGGTTAGCAAAAAGATTGGAAGAGGTGTGGCTTCCTGGCAGCTCCGATCCGATTATCCTGCCGCGCCACAGCGAAGGCCTTTACATGTTGCAACGGGTTCGTGACGAGGCACACCGTTTTGCGATCAATTTTCATCGCTCTAAGCGTTCAGCGGTGATGCTTGAATCACTACTCGATGAGATTCCCTTACTGGGTGAGGTACGTCGCCGCGCACTTTTGGCGCGCTTTGGATCAGTCTCAGCCCTCAAGAAGGCAAGTGTGGAAGAGATCGCAGCGGTACCTGGAATCGGCGAGAAGATTGCTGGAATAATTGAGTCCTCCCTGCTTGCGAGTGCGCAAGATATCTCCATCGATCTGGGAACTGGCGAGATCCGCGGTTAGACTGACGGCTATGAATGGCAAGGTCGTAGTCATTACGGGAATGAGCGGTGCTGGTAGATCTACCGTCGCCCACGCTCTGGAAGATCTCGGTTGGTACGTGGTAGATAACCTGCCACCGGCGCTGCTAGCCAATCTCTGTGAGATGGCCGCAAACAGCACCTCCCAGATTGCGGTCGTCATTGATGTCCGTGGTCGCGAGTTCTTCGGGAATCTAAGTAGCGCCCTCGACGAATTAGCAGAACGCGGCATCGATCGCCAGGTTCTTTTCGTCGATGCAAATGACGATGTTCTCGTACGTCGCTTCGAAGCCACTCGCAGGCCCCATCCTTTGCAAGGCAATGCTCGGATTGTCGATGGTATTGCCACAGAGCGTGAGCGCTTGCGAGAGGTCCGCTCGGTCGCAGATGTTCTGATCGACTCTTCCTCCTTCAATATTCACCAACTAGAACAGAAGATTGCCGAACTCTTTGCGACCTCATCGACCGCGGAGCTACGTGTAAATCTGCTCTCCTTCGGTTACAAATATGGAATCCCCGTTGATGCTGATTTAGTTATGGACTGCCGCTTCATCGCGAACCCTCATTGGGATCCAGCGCTTCGCTCTCTCACTGGATTGGATGCTCCAGTCCGTGAACGGGTGCTCGGGACTGAAAATGTGCAGGACTTTCTCGCCAAGTATCAATCTCTTTTTGAGACAATGGCTGCAGGATTTTTCCAAGAGGGTAGAAAATACTTAACGCTCGCAATCGGCTGCACGGGTGGAAAACATCGGAGTGTCGCTATCGCGGAAGAATTGGCTCGCCTTTTCAATGAACGCGGCGTTGTTGGAGATCAACGAATTGAAGCTACGGCTATTCACCGTGATCTTGGGCGCGAGCTTTAGGCTGTGGGTGATCCAAGAGTTGTATCTCTGGGTGGAGGGCATGGACTGGCGGCGACTCTTACCGCCTTACGTGGAGTTACCTCAGAGATCACAGCTGTAGTAACTGTCGCCGATAATGGAGGATCAAGCGGGCGTTTACGTAGTGACTTTGGTTCACTACCTCCGGGCGATTTGAGAATGGCGCTGGCCGCTCTTTGTAGTGACGATGACTGGGGTCGTGGTTGGGCTGAGGTTATGCAATATCGCTTTCAGGGCGCAGGTGAGTTAAGCGGTCATGCCCTCGGAAATCTTCTAATGATTGCGCTCTGGGATATGGATGGCGACACGGTGCGCGGCATTCGTCAGGTAGGAAACCTCTTACGAATTGTTGGAGAGGTTTTGCCCATGTCACTCGATCCGCTTGATATTGAAGGAACCTTTAATACTGCTTACGGAAGAAAGATTGTTCGTGGACAGGTCGAAGTTGCGACGACAAAAGGACGGATTGAATCACTTCGATTGATCCCAAAAGATCCACGTGTAACGCCTCAGGTGCTTTCAGCGCTGCGCGCGGCGGATTGGATCACTATCGGACCGGGCTCATGGTTCTCTAGCGTGATGCCGCATCTGCTCCTTCCCGAGTTAGCGCAAGCGGTCGTTGCTTCACCTGCGAAACGGATTATGGTTCACAACCTCCCTGAACCCGATTCTGTCGATGAATTTGCAGGCTCTTCGGCATCGGACCACTTGGAATTTATCTTGCAACATCTGCCTAAATTGCGCATTGATTATGCGATCATCGATCCCACTGCAGTGAAGGGGGCGGCAAAACTTAAAGGTTTAGTTGAGAGTTTGGGCGGAGAGATAGTGGTAGCACCACTTTCGCAATCACCTGGTAGCTACCACCATGATGTGAAAAAACTTCGTTCAGTTTTTGCACACATTATGGGGTGAAGCCTGCTTAGATTGCGGCATGGCGATGACTGCTTCAGTAAAAGATGAATTGAGTCGACTCAACGTCGCTAAGCCGTGCTGTCGCAAGGCCGAAGTTTCTGCTCTCCTGCGATTCGCCGGCGGGTTACATATAGCCTCGGGCAAGATTGTGATTGAAGTTGAGCTTGATACCGCTCAAACTGCTCGCCGGCTGCGTAAAGATATCGCTGAAATTTACGGCCATGAAAGTGAACTCTCGGTGCTCTCACCCAGTGGGTTACGCAAGGGGAGTCGATACGTAGTGCGTGTGCTCTCAGAGGGAGATGCTCTTGCACGTCAGGCTGGGTTGGTAGATGCAAATGCTCGTCCAATCCGCGGCCTTCCTCCTCAAGTGGTTTCAGCGGGAATCTGCGATGCCGAAGCGGCTTGGCGGGGCGCTTTTCTCGCACACGGTTCTCTCACGGAACCCGGACGTTCTTCAGCTCTCGAAATTACCTGTCCTGGACCGGAGGCAGCGCTAGCGCTCGTAGGGGCTGCACGGCGTTTGGGAATTGCCGCCAAGGCGCGCGAAGTCCGCAATGTAGATCGTGTAGTCATTCGCGATGGTGATGCAATTGGAGCGCTGCTTACTCGTCTGGGGGCGCATGCCAGCGTCCTGGCCTGGGAGGAGCGTCGTATGCGGCGAGAGGTGAGGGCTACCGCTAATCGTTTGGCGAATTTTGATGATGCAAACCTCCGTCGTTCCGCTCGGGCAGCCGTTGCCGCCTCGGCGCGAGTCGCGCGAGCACTAGAGATTCTCGGCGTTGAAATTCCAGGTCACCTCAAAGAGGCAGGTGAATTACGCATTAACTTTGGGCAGGCGAGCCTAGAGGAGTTGGGTTCCCTGGCCGCTCCACCTATGACAAAGGATGCAATTGCGGGTCGAATCCGCCGCCTGCTGGCAATGGCGGATAAGCGGGCACATGACCTAGGAATTCCTGATACCGAAGCAGGGCTCACACCTGATTTATTGGTGGAATAGCCTGACTGATAGGATTTTCTCATCACAGAGTGGTGATGTTTCTTCAGTGCCCAACTGGGTACTTCAATTGATAACTCATTATTCAAGAAGGCGGGATTAAAGTGATTCGTGTTGGAATTAATGGTTTTGGTCGTATTGGACGCAACTTCTTCCGGGCGGCACTGCTCTCTGGGGCGGAATTTGAGATTGTTGGAATCAACGACCTCACAGATAACCACACGCTCGCGCACCTCTTGAAATATGACTCAATTCTCGGCCCTCTAGGCCTCCCTGTTACTTACACGGAGGATTCAATTACCGTTGGTGGAAAGACCATCAAGGTCTTTGCCGAGCGCGATCCAGCTAACTTGCCATGGGCAGCGGTCGGGGCGGATATCGTTATTGAATCCACTGGCTTCTTCACTAAAGCTGCTGATGCGCAGAAGCACATCACGGCTGGTGCCAAGAAGGTCATCATCTCTGCTCCAGCGACCGACGAGGACATCACCATTGTTTTAGGCGTTAACGAAGATAAATATGACCCTACCGCCCATAACATTATTTCTAATGCTTCATGTACCACTAACTGCCTGGCGCCGATGGCGAAGGTGCTCGATGAGGAATTTGGAATTGTTCGTGGCTTGATGACTACCGTGCACGCCTACACCAACGATCAATCCCTGCATGATCAGCCACATAAGGATCTTCGCCGTGCTCGTGCTGGTGCGCTCTCAATCATTCCTACCTCAACTGGCGCTGCTAAGGCGATCAGCCTTGTGCTTCCAAACCTCAAGGGAAAGCTTGACGGCTATGCCCTGCGAGTTCCTGTCCCAACAGGTTCTGCCACCGATCTAACTGTTGAACTCGCGCGCGAAGTTACCGCCGCTGAGATCAATGCCGCGATGAAGAAGGCTGCCGAAGGCGAACTTAAAGGTTACCTGAGGTACACCGAGGACCCAATCGTCTCAGCTGATATCGTGACCGATCCAAGCTCATGCATCTTCGATGCCGGACTTACCAAGGTTATTGGCTCCACTGCCAAGGTTCTGGGTTGGTATGACAATGAGTGGGGTTATTCCAATCGCCTCGTTGACCTCGTCGGCTATGTTGCTAAATCTCTCTAATGAGTTTTACTGCGCTTCAATCTTTTGATGTTGCAGGAAAGCGAGTCCTTCTTCGTTGCGATTTTAACGTCCCCATTAAAGGGGGTGTTATCCGTGATGACGGTCGTATACGGGCCTCGCTTCCTACAATCAACTATCTGATTGATCATGGCGCCAGCGTCGTCATCACCGCCCACCTCGGCCGACCAAAGGGTTTGCGCAATCCAGATATGTCTCTTGCACCAGTTGCAGCGCGCCTGGGCGAACTTCTCGGAAAGCCTCTCCTCTTCTCACCGGAAATAGTGGGAGAGCGGGCGACAGCAAAGAAGGCCGCACTGCAGCCAGGTCAAATTCTGCTCCTTGAAAATATCCGCTACGAGGCGGCAGAGACTTCAAAGGATGATGCAGAGCGTGCCAGATTTGCCGCAGAACTTGCTGCTGGGATGGAGTTCTTCGTAAGTGATGGATTTGGCGCGGTGCATCGTAAGCACGCCTCGGTTTATGACGTTGCGAAGATTCTTCCGAGTGCTGCTGGCTTCCTCGTTGCCGCAGAGATTGAAGTCCTTAAGAAGTTAACGCAGAACCCTGAGCGCCCGTATGGTGTTGTTCTTGGAGGAGCAAAGGTATCTGACAAGATCGGTGTCATTAAGAATTTGCTCGGTAAGGTTAATGTCTTAGCAATCGGTGGAGGAATGCTCTTTACCTTTCTCGCCGCTGAGGGTTACGAAATTGGCAATTCTCTTGTAGAACTAGAGCTCCTTCCGGAAGTTAGGAAACTTCTGCGGGAAGCGAAAGAGCTCGGTGTAGAACTTTTACTTCCAACAGATATCGTCGTTGCTCCAGCCTTTTCGGCAGATGCAACGCCAACTCTTGTGAGCTCCTCTGCAATTCCGGCCGACCAAATGGGCTTAGATATTGGTCCAGTGTCAGCTGCGGCATTCGGGGCAGCTATTGAAAAATGTCATACCGTTTTTTGGAATGGTCCGATGGGCGTCTTTGAGTTTCCTAACTTTGCCAATGGCACTGCTGTCCTCGCTAACAGCCTGACCAAGGTGCAGGGTATTTCAGTCGTTGGCGGCGGTGATTCCGCCGCGGCGGTTCGAGCCCTCGGTTTCTCCGATGACCAATTTGGCTATATTTCAACTGGTGGCGGAGCATCGCTGGAATACCTAGAAGGCAAGACTCTCCCAGGAATTGAGGTTCTCAATTATGCGTAAGCCGCTCATTGCAGGAAACTGGAAGATGAATCTCAATCACCTGGAGGCGATCGCAGTCACCCAGAAACTTTCCTACTCCTTAGAGGAGAGGGATTTTGATGCGGTTGATGTCGCCATCTTCCCGCCCTTTACCGATATCCGTTCAGTCCAGACTTTGATTGATGGCGATCGGCTTCGTCTCCTTTATGGGGCGCAGGATCTCTCTCCAGAGCGCGCCGGGGCTTACACCGGAGATATTTCGGGGGGAATGCTCAACAAGCTAGGGTGCTCATTTGTGTTGGTGGGTCACTCCGAGCGCCGGACCATTCATGGAGAAGATAGCGCTCTAGTGGCGCGCAAGGCGAAGGCTGTTTTGGAGAATGAAATGGTTCCAATCCTCTGCGTTGGCGAGGATCTCTCCATCCGCGAAACCGGGAATCAGGTTGATTTTGTGGTTTCCCAACTGACTCAATCGGTCGCGGGGCTCCACAAGCCCGATCTCAAGAAAGTGGTTTTTGCCTACGAACCCGTTTGGGCCATCGGTACGGGAAAGACCGCTACTCCAGCGGATGCGCAAGAGGTATGTGCAGCCATTCGCGAAGCTCTGCGCTCTATAGGAAGCGATGAAATCGCAGCCGGGGCTCGTATCCTCTACGGCGGTTCGGTGAAGTCGGCGAACATCATCGATATCATGCGAGAAAGTGATGTAGACGGCGTTTTGGTTGGGGGAGCGAGCCTTGATCCTGAGGAATTTGCTCGAATCGCCAGGTACCACCGCGTCCAGGCTGCCTGATTAAACGCTATCCTTAGCGCCTGACCCCCAAGCGTCTTAAGATTCCGATCACAATCCCCTGACCCTGCTCCAAGCAAGGTGAGGCGGTAAGAAATAAAAGGAGCCGTACTGTGGTTTTAGCTTTATCAATCCTTCTCGCGATTACCAGTGTCCTGATGATTCTTTTGGTTCTGCTTCACAAGGGAAAGGGCAGCGGGCTTTCAGACCTATTTGGTGGCGGAATCTCTTCCAACTATGGTGGTTCCTCGGTAGTTGAGAAGAACCTTGATCGGATCACGATCGTGGTTGGATTCCTCTGGTTCGCAGGCGTAGTTTCCCTCGGGATCTACCTCAAGTAGTTCTGATATCTAAGTAGCGTTAACGAGATTTAAAGAAAAAGGAGCAAGAGATGGCAGGAAGCGCAATCCGCGGTAGTCGCGTCGGAGCCGGCCCAATGGGAGAGGCTGAGCGCGGCGAGGCGATAGCTCGTTTTCGGGTTTCTTACTGGTGCGCTAAGGGCCATGAGACTCGCCCTTCCTTTGCTGAAGATGGCACGGTCACAATCCCCAATGAATGGGATTGCCCACGTTGTGGTTTCCCCGCAGGCCTTGATAAAGATAAGCCACCAATGCCGGTGAAGAATGAGCCCTACAAAACCCATCTCGCCTACGTGAAAGAGCGACGTACCCAGGCGGAAGCGGAGAAGATTCTGGGCGATGCCCTTGCAAATCTCCGCGGCGACGACTAGTTCTTACTGAACTTTAGTAAAGAGCTTCAAGCAGCGCTGCCAGTCCTAAGTCGCGCTTCTTCAGATGGATCCGGAGGAGTGGGAATTTTCGATCGGATAAGGCCTGCCCATCCCCAAGTGCTTGGGCCATCAGCAAAGTATGGAAAGAAAAATTCTGCTGCGGAATGGCAAGATCTCTGATGTTCTCACCGGTAATCTGTAGAAAGGCGCCGTTGTGCTGCCCGCCCTTGTGAAACTGACCAGTCGAGTGCAAGAAACGGGGACCCCAACCGAAAGTTGTTCCCTTACCGCTCTTGGTAGCGACAAGCTGACGGAGTTGATTCGCTCCTTCATCTATTCCGCGAGATAAGTAAGCCATGATCGCTATGTAATGACTGGGGTGTGCGAAGAAATCAGTGAGTTGTCCGGCCAGATCTGTAGCCGAAGAGCTGCTGTAGACCGCAAGAAGGTCATTTTCGAAGGCAGCCTTAAAGCGCGGGACCTTCCCGTCGTTCCACGTTGAAAGCAGTGCGCCAGTTCGCTCCTTCGCCTCGGTGACGTTGGGTTGATTAAATGGGTCGACTTGCAGGCTGTATCCCAAGAGAGCTGTGACCCACTCCCAGAGAATAAATTGCTCCCCAAGTGAACCAGTGACCAGTAAGTCGGCCGTAGCACCTTCATGAAAACCAATCTTGAGTGCGGCTCCCGCTATTGCAGCGTGCGCCGACTCAATAGCGATGGGAAGACGGCCCCTCTGGTTCTTTCCTGTTGACTCTGCAATAAGTTGTTCAATCCAATCTGAGATCCCTGGAAGATCAGAATCTGAGTCAAAGAAGGCAACGTTCTGTTCGCCCTTATCAAAAATCGTTGCCGCGAGTTGCACGGCGACTGATCCTGGGTCAACAAATTTCTCTGCCGCAGATGCGGCATCGTCAATCAAGAGTGACGCATCTACTCCGATCAGGGCGGCCGGAACTAAGCCAAATGCTGAGAGTGCACTGTAACGACCGCCGACATTGGGATCCGCGTTGATAACGCGTAAGCCATCCCCTCGTGCCGACTTATCAAGAGGAGAACCCGGATCGGTGACAATGACAAAGTGATCGGCGGGGTTGAGACCAGCTTCCAAGAAAAGTTTGGTGAAGAAGGCTTTATGAGAGGCGGTCTCAATGGTCGAACCCGATTTAGATCCAACTACGACAAGGGTGTGTGTGAGATCAGCAGGAATCGCGGCGCTAATCTGATCTGGGTCTGTGGTATCCAAAACGGTGAGGCTCTTCTTATAGCTCTTTGCAATTACCTCAGGAGCGAGAGATGAGCCACCCATGCCAGCCAGAACGATGGAAGAGATTTGGCTGCTACGCGCCCATGCAGTGAGAGCGTCGAGCTCTGGCAGTAGAGCGCGCGAGTTAGTTGGCAGGTCGATCCAATTTAATCGAACCGCCGCCTCGGCCGCTGCTTGCGCGCCCCAGAGGGTGTGATCCTTAGCGGCGAGGCGCACAACAATTGCGTTGAGAGCGTTGATGGTCTCTGGCGTTGCGAGAGATAAGGCTGAACCAGAAACTGTAATCATTTATGCCACCGCACTTACATTGTCTAGGAGTTCTTGCCACGCATCGGCAAATTTCTTGACGCCATCCTTTTCAAGGTGGGCTACTACATCAGCAAAATCAATCTCTGCCGCTGCAAGCGCGGCAAAGTGGGAGTGCGCTGCAGCGATGGCGGGGGTGATTGTGTCTCCGCGGACCGCGCCATGTGCACGAACCTCATTAAGCGTTCCCTCTGGCATGGTGTTCACACAGTTCGCTGCAACCAACTCAACGACGTAGCGCGTGGAATCGTAAGCCTTATCTTTCACTCCGGTCGAGGCCCAGAGAGGACGTTGTTGATTGGCGCCGTGAGATTCCAAACCCTGCCAACGCTCGGATGCGATGACATGGAGGTAGGCCTCATATGCAAGGACAGCATTTGCGATAGCGCTCTGACCGCGAAGCGCAGTGTCCGCACCCATCGCATCCAGGCGTTTATCGATTTCGGTGTCGATCCGTGAGACGAAGAACGAAGCGACCGAGTGGATTTCGCTAATCGGAAGGCCAGCTGCAAGTCGAGTTTCGAGTCCAGTCATATACGCGTCCATCACTTTGAGGTAGCGCTCAACAGAGAAGATGAGAGTCACGTTGACGCTAATTCCGGCCGCAGTGAGCTCTTGAATCGCTGGCAGCCCTTCAATAGTCGCAGGTACCTTGACTAAGAGATTTGGACGATTGACCAAGGTCCAAAGCGTTTTTCCCTGTTCCACGGTTTGGGCCGTCTGGTGCGCTAAGAATGGATCGACTTCAATACTGACTCGACCGTCCACCTGCTTGGATGCGGTGAAGGTTTCGTGTAAGAGGTCGCAGGCGCTTTTAACATCGGAGGTCGTCAAAGTTGTGACGATGGATCCAGTGCTCTCGCCCTGAGCTTTAAGGGCCAGTACATCACTCTTGTAGAGAGATGAGCCCTTAATCGCAGCGGAGAATATGCTGGGATTAGTTGTTACGCCAACCACGCTCGAGCCGTTGATGAGTTCAGCCAGGCTCCCGCTTTGTATCCGGTCTCGGGAGAGATCATCGAGCCAGATCGACACACCAGCCGCGCTCAGATTCTCGAGGTTTGTTGACATTACTTGCCCACCTTCGCAATTGATTCTTTGGCGGCCATCACGACTGCCTCTGGTGTAAATCCAAACTCTTTAAAGAGAATTCCGGCAGCAGCTGATGCTCCAAAGTGGTTGAGTCCGATCGAGATTCCAGCATCACCGATGTACTCACGCCATCCGGCGCTCACGCCAGCCTCAACACTTACTCGAGCCCGAACTTCCGATGGAAGAACCGACTCCTGATACTCCCGGGATGTTTCGGCAAACCACTCCAAACATGGTGCACTCACCACACGAGCAGAAATTCCTTCAGCAGAGAGCAACTCCTTAGCGGCGATCGCAAGAGCCACCTCAGAGCCGGTTGCGATAATAATTACATCCGGAGTGCCAACGGCATCGCCGAGGACGTACGCTCCTTGGGCTACGCCCTGCGCGCTACCAAAGATGGTTCGATCAATGACCGGAAGATTTTGGCGCGATAGCGCGAAGCCAGCTGGCTTTCCGCGAGTGATCACCTCACGCCATGCAATTGAAGTCTCGTTTGCATCAGCAGGGCGAATCACGGCTAAGTTTGGAATCAAGCGCAGTGCGGCGATGTGTTCGACAGGTTGGTGCGTCGGTCCATCCTCTCCCAACCCAATCGAGTCATGAGTCCAAACAAAGGTGACTGGTAAGTTCATCAGAGCTGCTAGGCGAACAGAGCCACGCATGTAGTCACTGAATACCAAGAATGTTCCACCAAAAGGCTTACTCAAACCATGGAGGGCGATTCCGTTGAGAATTCCGCCCATCGCATGTTCGCGAATACCAAAGTGAATAAGCCGGCCGTAGGGGTCGGTGTTCGCTATCTCACTCGACGACGGGAGAAATGATTTGCTTCCTTCAATCGTGGTGTTGTTACTCCCCGCAAGATCTGCAGAGCCACCCCAGAACTCAGGGAGCACCGAGGCAATGGCGCTAATAACTTTGCCTGAAGCAGAACGGGTCGCTACATCCTTGCCAGCAGGAAATACCGGAAGAGCGTTCTCCCAACCAAGGGGGAGGGTCTTATTTCGTAGCCGCTCCAGAAGCGCCGCACGCTCAGGATGCTTCAGTTGCCAGCTGGCAAATTCAATCTGCCATCTCGCATGGGCTTCCTCTCCACGTTGACTAACTTGGCGCGCATGGGCAAGTACATCGCCCGGAACGATAAAGCTCTGCTCTGGGTCTAGCCCAAGGAGTACCTTGGTGGCAGCAATCTCCTCTGCGCCAAGCGCCGAGCCATGGGAACCTTCGGTGCCGCGTGCATGTGGGGCGGGCCAGGCGATAACGCTATGCATCCGGATCAGCGTTGGCTGATTTGTGGTCAATTCAGCAATAATCAGCGCCTTCTCTAATTCTTCGCGGTCTACATTGCCATCTTCCAACGCTTGAACTTCAATTACCTTCCAGCCATAAGCGCGATAGCGCGCGGTGACATCCTCTGTAAATGCTACGTGTGTGTCACCCTCAATCGAGATTCGGTTATCGTCGTAGATCATCTTTAAATTGCCCAGCGCCTGCGTTCCCGCAAGAGAGGAAGCTTCACTGCTGACTCCTTCTTCAAGGTCTCCATCAGAGCAGATGACCCAGACGTTGTGATCGAAGAGCGCGGTTTCACCCTCAGGATCTAGCAGCCCCTTCTCAAAACGAGTTGCCATCGCCATTCCCACCGCATTAGAAATACCGGCACCCAAGGGTCCAGTTGTCGTTTCTACGCCATTGGTATGTCCATACTCAGGATGGCCAGGGGTCAAGGAGTTGTGAGTTCGAAATGACTGAAGGTCATCGAGTGATAGTCCATACCCGGAGAAGAAAAGTTGGATGTAGAGCGTGAGGGATGAATGGCCACAGGAGAGAACAAAACGATCCCGGCCTAACCACCTTGAATCAATGGGATCGTGCTTCAAGAAACGTTGGAAGAGCGTGTAGGCAAGCGGGGCGAGTGACATCGCTGTTCCGGGGTGACCGTTGCCCACCTTTTGAACACTATCCATGGCCAGGGCTCGGGCAACTGCTACTGCCCTATCGTCGATCGTGCTCCAGGTGTTGCGTTCCATTGCCTGTTATCTCCCTATTTTCATATTCATTATTGTTGACTCTTTAAGGCCATTAAACGTTCTCTTCGGTCAAAGTCCTGATTAACGGTTGATTAATGGCTGGCGACTAAATGCGTTGGATTTGTAACCGATATTCCACACGGTGAGCCAGATTAAACTGGCACCTAGTAAATGAGCAGCGACAAGAGCTTCAGGTAGGTGCGTGAAATATTGAATGTATCCGATTAATCCTTGCCCGAGAGAGATTCCCAAAAAGAGAAGCACTTTCTTGCCAATAAAGGATTGAACGGGCACCGGTTCAGAAACTTTAATCACCAGTAGAAGTGCGATTGTCAGGCAGATGAGCGCGATTACTGAATCGGCGTGTAGCCATGAGATGGTGCGTGGATCCATGTGGTAGCGCTTTGCTTGTATATCTCCAGCGTGCGGACCGCTCCCCGTTACCACCGTTCCGAGGGCGATGACGATGAGACTCAAAAGTGTCACGATTCGTATCAATAGCCGGGTCGTAGGTAGAACAACGGTGCGGGCCTTATCGAAAATCCGCTCACGAAGTGAGAGGGTAGGAGGAATCAAGGCGATTGAGAGTAAAAAGTGGGCCGAGACGGTAAATGGATTTAACTTGGTCAGGACGGTTATTCCTCCCAGGACGATTTGAGCGATGATGCCCAGGATTTGGGTGAGGGCGAGCAGTCGAATCATCTTCCAATCGCTACGTGCCTTGCCCCAGCGAAAAGCTCCCACTACCGCCGCAATGATCGCGACAACTAACAGCACGGTAAGAAGGCGATTACCAAACTCAATCCACGAGTGGAGAGTTCCCTGCGCCTGATGGGGGACCGGTGCTATCGAGCCCGAGACGCATTGCGGCCAGGTTGGGCAACCTAACCCTGAGCCCGTGAGCCGGACCGCGCCTCCCGTAACAATGATTCCCACTTGAAGGATGACAAGCGCTGTGTATATCAAGCTGGCTAGATTCACCCTCTTAGCCTATTGCCTGCAAGATTGCAGGGAGGAGTGCTGCAATCCTCGACTGGCGAAAAGGAGGGAATTACGCAACACTTATGTTGTGAAAAAGAGCGAAGATAAGACGAGGGACCTTGTCGCCCGCGCGATCCTCGAGAATGGCCCGCAGAGCGCCGTCGATTTAGCTAAGCGCCTCAACCTAACCCCTGCGGGAATCAGGCGCCATCTAGACCTTCTCATTGAATTGGGCATTCTCCAGCCGCGAGAGCCACATCGCGCAGCGACTACGTTGCGCGGACGCGGTCGCCCCTCCAAGGTATTTGTTATCACCGATCTAGGGCGTGAAAAATTCGAGCACTCCTACGACGACCTCGCCCTATCGGCGCTGCGCTTTCTTGATTCACTGGAAGAGCCTGGATTGGTCGGAGCATTTGCTGCGAGTCGAGCTAACGATATTGAGCGTCGTGTTGTCAAGGCGACGCGGGCAGCGCTCTCCCCACTCAAGCAGATTGGTGCGCTCGCTGACTTTCTTAACGCAGAGGGTTATGTAGCAGAGAGCAAAATTACCGAGTCAGGTGTCCAGCTCTGCCAACATCACTGTCCGATCGCTCACGTTGCCTCCGAATTTCCCCAACTCTGCGAGGCCGAAACCGAGGCCTTCTCCCGCGTGCTGGGAACTCATGTACAGCGCTTGGCAACGATTGCGCGTGGCGATGGAATTTGTACCACATTCATTCCGGCAATGAAGCAAGTTCAAAGCGGCGCTTTACCGCAACTTTCACCTAAGAAAAAGGGAGCACGGGCATGAGCAAGATAATCCTCCATCCAGAACTCGATGGAATCGGAACGTATGAATATGGTTGGTCCGATTCAGATGTAGCAGGAGCTAATGTAAAACGCGGACTCGATGAGGCGGTCGTTCGAGATATCTCGTCAAAGAAATCTGAACCTCAATGGATGCTCGACCTGCGGCTCAAGGGACTCGCGCTCTTTGAAAAGAAGCCGATGCCATCTTGGGGCTCTGACCTCTCGGGGATCTTCTTTGACACCATCAAGTATTTTGTGCGCTCCACTGAGAAGCAAGCGACCTCATGGGAGGAACTCCCAGAAGATATTCGAAATACCTATGACCGCCTTGGAATTCCAGATGCAGAGAGGAATCGGCTCGTCGCAGGTGTTGCAGCGCAGTACGAGTCAGAAGTTGTTTATCACTCAATCCGCGAAGATCTTGAGAAGCTTGGCGTAATTTTTGTTGATACCGATACTGGGCTTCGTGAGCACGAAGAATTATTTAAAGAGTACTTCGGAACGGTAATCCCAGTTGGAGACAATAAATTTGCCGCGCTCAACACTTCAGTGTGGTCGGGTGGTTCATTTATCTACGTGCCCAAGGGCGTTCACGTTGATATTCCTTTGCAGGCCTATTTCCGAATCAATACCGAGAATATGGGGCAATTTGAACGCACACTGATCATCGCCGACGAGGATTCCTATATTCACTATGTCGAGGGATGTACCGCTCCTATTTACTCATCGGACTCATTGCACTCAGCTGTCGTAGAGATCATTGTGAAGAAGAATGCCCGTGTTCGTTACACGACGATTCAAAATTGGTCGAACAATGTGTATAACTTAGTTACCAAACGTGCTACCTGCGCAGAAGGTGCGACAATGGAGTGGATCGATGGAAATATCGGTTCGAAGGTAACTATGAAGTACCCTGCGGTCTTCTTGATGGGTGAACATGCCAAGGGCGAAACTCTTTCGATCGCTTTTGCGGGCGAGGGACAACACCAGGATGCGGGTGCAAAGATGGTGCATGCTGCGCCTTATACTTCGTCAACGATCATCTCTAAATCTGTTGCGCGCGGTGGAGGACGTACTTCGTACCGGGGTTTGGTGCAGGTGCAACCAGGTGCCCACCATTCAAAGTCCACGGTGAAGTGCGACGCTCTCCTGATCGATACGATCTCCCGCTCAGACACATATCCCTACGTTGATATCCGAGAAGACGATGTATCGATGGGTCATGAAGCCACCGTTTCAAAGATAAGCGATGACCAACTCTTCTACTTGATGTCACGGGGTCTCTCTGAAGATGAAGCGATGGCGATGATTGTCCGCGGCTTTATTGAACCGATCGCTCGTGAGCTCCCAATGGAGTATGCACTTGAACTCAATCGTCTTATTGAAATGCAAATGGAAGGCGCTGTTGGCTAATGTCTCTTGCTGCAACATCTAACTACCTCACCCCGACCGGTCGGGAAGAGCCATGGCGCTTCACACCTTTAAATCGCCTCGCCGGACTTCATGATCCTGCATTTACATTGCATGATCGAATTTCTCTTGAACCTGCTGATATCCCAGCGGGTGTAAGCATTACCATCGAAGATGCGGCGGCATTTGCTCCTCTCTCAAAGAGCGAAGATCAGGTTGTGCAGCGCGTTCGCGAAGGCGTCTCAAAGGTTCTGCTCGTTGAGATTAAAGACAACGCCGAGATTGCGGAGCCGATTGTGCTCTCTCGCAAAATCCTAGATATGGTGCCAGAGATCTCACGGGTGCAGGTGAATGCCGGTCTGCATAGCCATGCGACAGTCGTTATCTCCAATTCGGGAGAGGGCGTATTCGCTGAGGATATTGAGTTTAACCTTGCACCGGGATCAAATCTTCGCTTCGTCACTCTTCAAGAATGGGCTGGTCGTGCGGTTCACGTAGCACGCCATCATGCAATTATCGCAAAAGATGCAACATTCACTTCGTATGTGATTACTGTCGGGGGATATTTGGTTCGTATTCTGCCCACGGTGGAGTACACAGGGCCCGGCGCAAGCGCAGATCTCTATGGCCTTTACTTTGCAACTGATGGTCAACATCTCGAGCATCGGGTGCATGTCGAACATGGAGTACCTGGAGCAAAGTCGCGAGTTAATTACAAGGGTGCTCTCAATGGTGAGCTAGCGCGCACCGTCTGGATCGGAGATGTTTTCATCCGGGCTGCTGCGCAAGGCACCGATACCTACGAGCTCAATCGAAATCTCTTGCTCTCACACGGAGCGCGCGCTGATTCAGTTCCTAATTTAGAGATTGAAACTGGGGATATCGTCGGGGCTGGACATGCGAGTACAACCGGTCGCTTTGATGACGAGCAACTCTTCTACCTTATGTCGCGAGGAATCCCGTCGGAGGAGGCTCGTCGCCTTGTAATTCGAGGTTTTTTCGCTGAGATCGTCTCCAAATTAGATCTGCCAGAAATTGAGGAGCGCATCATGAGCCGTATTGATCGCGAGCTTGCGGCGGTGCGCTCGTGACCCAGATTGAATTTGATTCTCTCGTACCTGGAAAACCAATCCAGATCGATGTCGATGGGAAGCCAGTCTGTGTGGCCCGCGTTGGAGAAGAGGTCTTTGCGGTCTCAAATATCTGTTCGCATGCCTACGCCGAATTGTCTGATGGCGAGATAAAAGGTTTCGCGGTCGAATGCTGGCTACATGGCGCCGACTTTGATCTCCGTACCGGACAGGCGCTTACTCTTCCGGCCACTGAAGCGATTGAAACCTTTGCTGTTCACCGTGACGGAAATAATTTAATTATTAGTCAAAAAATTCAAAAAATGAAGGAGAGCTAAATGAGCACATTAGAGATCAAGGGACTTCATGTCGCTGTTGTTACCGAAGAGGGCTCCAAGGAGATTCTCCGTGGCGTGGACCTGACCATCAACTCAGGCGAAGTCCATGCCATCATGGGACCAAATGGCTCAGGCAAATCGACACTTGCATATTCAATCGCCGGGCACCCGAAGTACTCCATCACCTCAGGATCAGTCACCCTTGATGGAGTCGATGTTCTAGCTATGACCGTTGATGAGCGCGCTAAGGCTGGGCTCTTCCTAGCGATGCAGTATCCCGTCGAGGTACCTGGAGTTTCAGTCTCTAACTTCCTGCGCACGGCGGTGACAGCGATTCGCGGCGAGGCCCCAAAAATCAGAACCTGGGTTGGGGAGGTGAAAGAGGCAATGTCCGCTCTCTCGATGGACCCTGCCTTCTCCGAGCGCAGCGTAAATGAAGGTTTCTCCGGAGGAGAGAAGAAGCGTCACGAGATTTTGCAGATGGAGTTGTTAAAGCCGAAGATTGCGATCCTGGACGAGACAGACTCTGGACTCGATGTAGATGCCCTTCGTATCGTTTCAGAAGGAGTTAACCGCGTTAAAAAGAACCAAGATCTCGGCATCATGCTCATCACGCACTACACTCGAATTCTGCGTTACATCCAACCTGATTTCGTCCACGTCTTTGCGGGTGGTCGCATCGTCGAAGAGGGTGGTCCAGAGCTTGCAAATAAGCTAGAAGAGAATGGATATGCGGAGTACATCACCGCATAATCATGAGCTCAATTCTTGACGTTGCAACGATCAAACGAGATTTTCCTATCTTTAATGAGGAGATGCGCGGCGGAAAGCGGCTGGTCTTCCTCGATAGTGCGGCGACAAGCCAAAAGCCTATTCAAGTATTGGATGCCGAGCGGAATTTCTACACAACGAGCAATGCCGCCGTTCACCGTGGCAGTTACTACCTGGCGGAGCGGGCGAGTGAAGTATTTGAGAACTCACGGCAGAAAGTTGCAGACTTCTTAGGAGTGGCTCCTGAAGAGATTGTATTTACCAAAAGCGCAACCGAGAGTTTAAATCTGCTTGCCGTCTCCTTTGAACGCGGTACAGGAAGCTTAGCCATTGGACCCGGTGATGAGATCGTGGTGTCAGAACTTGAGCATCACGCAAATCTTTTGCCTTGGCAGCAGTTAGCCAAACGAACAGGTGCCACTCTGAAATGGTTTGAGATGGAGCAAGATGGTTCGTTAGACCTTTCTGCCATGGACCGAGTCATCACATCGAAATGCAAGATTGTTGCGATTACTCACCAATCAAATGTGCTGGGCAGTGTCCCCGATCTTGCGCCCATCATTGCTGCAACTCATGCGGTCGGAGCCCTCTTCGTCCTTGATGCCTGTCAATCAGTGCCACACCAGCCGATTGATGTACGAGCCCTCGGCGCGGATTTTATGGTTTTCTCTGGGCACAAGGCGTTGGGTCCTACAGGCGTTGGCGTACTCTGGGGTCGCGCAGAGATTCTCAATGCCATGGAGCCATTTCTTTACGGCGGCTCTATGATCGAAACCGTCACGATGACGGGAGCAACATGGGCACCAGCTCCAAAGAAATTTGAGGCGGGCGTGCCAAATATGGCCCAGGTTGTAGGCCTTGGAGCTGCCCTCGACTATCTCTCTAACGTGGGAATGGCCAATATTCATCTTTGGGAGCTTGAACTTACTCAGTATGCCCTGGACGGTTTAAAGGCCATCGAAGGCGTCAGGGTAGTCGGACCGCAGGGGATTATTGATCGTGGGGGAGTCATCTCCTTCACAATTGCAGGCTTGCATCCTCATGATGTAGGTCAGGTCATGGACCAGTATGGAGTGGCTGTTCGAACCGGCCATCACTGCGCTTGGCCTTTGATACGTAAATTGGGGTTAACGGGAACCACCCGCGCTTCTTTCTATCTTTACAATGATTTCTCAGATGTTGATATCTTTCTCGAATCAGTTGTTGGGGCTCGAGACTATTTCGGGAAGCGATAATGGAACTCGATTCGCTCTATCAAGAGGTAATTCTTGATCACTACAAGAAACCGCACCATAAAGGGTTGCCCGCGGGGGAGATTCAAGTCCACCACGTAAATCCCAATTGCGGGGATGAAATTACCCTTAGCCTGGAGATCAAAGATGGCGTTTTCGTAGATCTGACCTGGGATGGAGTCGGCTGCTCCATCTCACAGGCGAGCGCTTCAATCATGGGCGATTTGGTAAGTGGAAAGACGGTGGCGCAGGCTGCCGAGGTGCTTCGCGAATTTACCGAGCTGATGCAGAGCAAAGGGAATATTTTGGGCAATGAAGAAGTTCTAGAGGACGCAATTGCCCTTGCGGGGGTTTCGAAGTTTCCTGCGCGAGTAAAGTGTGCGCTATTGGGGTGGATGGCATTTAAAGATGCAGCGATTCAGAATGGAGCAGAGATATGAGTCAACAGCTAGCGACCTTGGATGAAGTTACGGAGGCTCTCAAGGATGTGATCGATCCTGAATTAGGGATCAATGTCGTGGACCTCGGCCTCGTCTACGAGATAACCGTCAACCCAGAAAATGTGGCCATCCTTGGTATGACGTTAACTTCCGCCGCCTGCCCTTTGCAAGATGTCATTGAAGACCAGGCGCGACAGGTGCTCGCTGATATCACCTCTGATGTGCACATTAACTGGATTTGGATGCCACCTTGGGGGCCAAACAAGATTACTGACGATGGACGCGAACAACTTCGCGCTATCGGTTTCACCGTTTAATTGTTTTTAAGGATCATCTATGTCGATGGGTGTTAGAGGTGGCGGAGGTGGAGCGCGTTCTGCAATGCGCTCTCTAACTCGCGATCCCGCGGTGAAAGATATGAAGTTGAAACCTGGAACTGTCAAACGGATCTGGGAGTTCGCTCGCCCATTTAAGCTTTACCTTTTCTTCTTTCTCCTCACAATTATCGCTGACTCGTTTTTGACGGTGGCGACTCCGCTTCTCCTTAAGAATTTGATCGATAAGGGTGTCATTCCGCGAAACGGCAAAGTTGTGACTGAACTGGCAATTATCGTGGGAGTTATCGCCCTAGTCGATACCGGAGTAAATCTCGTCTCGCGTTGGTACTCCTCGCGAATCGGTGAGGGTCTCATTTACGAAATGCGCACCCAAGTATTTGCTCATATTCAAAAGCAGTCAATTGCCTTCTTCACCCGTACCCAAACCGGTGCTTTGATATCACGAATCAACTCTGATGTGATGGGGGCTCAAAATGCCTTCACCGATACCCTCTCGGGAATTCTTAGCAACGCTCTCACTTTGACTCTCGTAGCCGCCGCAATGATTACCCTCTCCTGGCAGATTACAGTGGCCTCACTCTTGCTCCTCCCACTGTTTTTGATTCCCACCAAGTGGGTGGGAAAGAAGATCCAGGGTCTGACGCTGGCATCCTTCACGTTAAACGCTGAGATGGCTTCAACGATGACCGAGCGCTTCAACGTCTCTGGCGCGTTGCTGGTGACACTCTATGGCGAGCCCATGCGCGAAAAGGAGAGTTTTCGCCGTAAGGCGCGTCGCGTTGCCGACATTGGAATTCAGACAGCGATGCTCAACCGAATCTTTTTCATGGCGATCACAACAATCGCCGCGATCGCTTCTGCTCTTGCCTACGGAATTGGTGGGCATCTGGCTATCTCAGGTGCGATTACCGTCGGCTCACTTCTTGCAATCACAACACTCTTGGCTCGACTTTACGGACCATTGACCTCGCTCTCCAATGTTCGAGTTGATGTCATGACTGCTCTCGTATCTTTTGAGCGAGTCTTTGAAGTACTTGATCTCCAACCAATGGTGCGCGATAGGGAGGATGCAGCCGCTATCACTACCACGGGTCCAGCTATCACCTTCGATCACGTGCAGTTTGCTTATCCAAAAGCCAGTGAGATCTCCTTGGCCTCTCTCGAATTAGCGGCAAAGAAAGAGATGGTTGATTCAGGAATAGTTCTCCAAGATATCTCGTTCTACTGCGCTCCCGGAACTTTTACTGCGATTGTGGGTCCTTCTGGAGCGGGTAAGAGCACTATCTCCGGATTGGTTCCTCGCCTTTATGATGTAACGCGCGGTTCCATTCAAATTGAGGGAGTTGATATTCGAGAGTTAACTCTTGCATCACTTCGCAACGAGATCGGTGTCGTTACCCAAGATTCACATATGTTCCACGACACGATTGAAGCAAACCTGCGCTATGCCAAGATCGATGCCACTGCGGCCGAAATCCAAGCGGCCTGCGAAGCAGCGCAGATCTGGTCTTTCGTCGAATCGCTTCCCAACGGTTTGGAGACCGTGGTTGGAGAGCGAGGACACCGTCTTAGTGGTGGAGAGAGGCAACGTTTGGCGATCGCACGACTGCTCCTTAAGGCTCCTAGTATCGTCATTCTCGATGAGGCAACTGCGCATTTGGATTCTGAGAACGAGGCACTTGTGCAAGCCGCTCTCGAGATAGCGCTGCAAGGACGCACTAGCATCGTGATTGCCCACAGGCTCTCTACTATCCAGAAGGCGGATCAAATTTTAGTCTTAGAAGATGGTCGTATCGTCGAACAAGGCACACACGAATTTTTGGTGGGATTGCAAGGGCTGTACTTCGATCTCTATCAACGACAGGTTTTAAATACCGCCTTGTAGAAACTCCTTTGTCTTCCCCGAGATCTGAAGACGTTGCTCTCCTATTAATGAATTTGGTCCCGAGCTATTTTCACGTCCAGCATTTGCAAGGACTACCGCCACATATGGGAGCAGAACGGCTCCACCCATCGATATCCACCGATAAGGATTTGGTAGGAAGATTGAAGCGATGAAACAGGCGGTCCTGAGCATCATTGAGATGAAGTAGCGGCGTTGTCTTCCGCGCTGCTCTTCCGAGAGAGGGTCGAAGGCGCTGGTGATTATGACCGGAGTTTGCTTCTTTCCGGAATAGTTGCGTCCTAGGAACATGACTTAAGAGTAGAGGTGTGAGGTTCTTCGCGCCTCTTTTAACTACGCCTCAGTAGCAGTTAGCCTGCTCCTATGACATCGACGCCTCCAGGTCCGCGTATTGTTTTTGTGACAGGTGGCAACCGAGGGATAGGTCTTTCAATCGCGCGCTCATTTGCCGCAGGAGGAGACCTTGTGATTGTGTCCTATCGCACAGGCGGTGTACCGAATGGCCTTGCGGGAGTGCAGATGGATGTAACTGACCAAGAGAGCGTCAACGCCGCATTCGCAGAAGTAGAAGCAAAATTTGGCCCTGTGGATGTCCTTGTTGCGAACGCAGGAATAACCCGCGATGGATTGACCATGCGTATGAGCGAAGAAGATTTCACTTCAGTAGTGGAAACCAACCTAACTGGCGCTTTCCGCAGCGTTCAGCGAGCTATTGCGCCGATGATGAAAAAGCGTAGTGGAAGAGTTATTTTTATCGGATCTGTTGTTGGACTCATGGGATCTGCGGGTCAAGTTAACTATGCAGCCACGAAGAGCGGGTTGGTTGGCATGGCCAGAGCTTTAGCGCGCGAGTATGGATCACGCGGATTGACATTTAATGTCATTGCGCCAGGTTTTGTTGAGACAGATATGACCGCAGAGTTAAGTCAGACGCTACGTGAGAAGTATGTAGGAGCGATCCCGCTGGGACGTTTCTGCTCCCCTGAAGAGGTCGCCGCGGTTGTTAAATTTATCGCCTCACCCGAGGCGGCCTACATAACAGGAGCAGTTATTCCGGTCGACGGAGGAATGGGGATGGGGCACTAATGGCACTACTTACTGGCAAGAACATCTTGGTGACTGGAGTCCTGACAGATGGTTCAATCGCATTCCATATCGCCAAGCTAGCTCAGGAAGAGGGCGCAAATGTTCTCCTCACTGGTTTTGGGAGAGGCCTCAGTTTGACCACGCGGATCGCAGGTCGATTGCCGCACCCTGCCCCCGTTATCGAACTGGACGTCACCAATAAGGAGCAGTTGGCGGCGCTCAGCGGTGAGATCAGGAAGTATGTTCCGCGCCTTGACGGTCTCGTGCATTCGATCGGCTTTGCGCCGCAAGCGGCTTTGGGAGGGAATTTCCTTAACACCGAGTGGGAGGATGTAGCGCTTGCTCTCCATACCTCAACCTTCTCCTATAAGTCACTCGCTATGGCGGTCCGTGATCTCTTTCCAGAATCCGGCGCTAGCATCGTTGGTCTAACCTTTGACGCCAGCGTCGCCTGGCCAAAGTACGACTGGATGGGCGTGGCTAAGGCTGGCCTTGAATCTGCCTCACGCTATCTCGCCCGAGACCTTGGCAAAGAGAATGTGCGGGTCAACCTGATAGCAGCTGGGCCAATCACCACTATCGCAGCCAAATCCATACCTGGTTTCGGAGAGTTTGAAAATATTTGGAATTCCCGCTCGCCTCTAACCTGGGACTTCGCAGACCCAGAGCCTGCCGCGCGCGGGGCGATTGCCCTTCTCTCCGATTGGTTCCCAAAGACCACCGGGGAGATCATTCACGTCGATGGGGGTCTGCACGCAATCGGGGGATAACCACCGATTTCTCCCTTTACTCACCCTCGGGGTATCCTTCGGGCATCAAGTGGAGTTCGTCGCTCCCACCTCATCGGCCTCGGCTGATTGGTCAAGAAGATAGCCGCCCATTTTTGGGGGTCTGCTTTTGTGCGCGACTAATCCCTCTTGTAGAAGTTATTTTTCTAGAGAGGAAGAGTTATCAGCGCCGAACAAAGAATCAACGATCGAATCAAAGCCTCAGAGGTTCGTCTGATCGGTTTTTCTGGTGAGCAAGTTGGAATCGTAGCTACCACGACTGCCCTATCCATGGCAGAAGAAGTTGGCCTCGATCTCGTTGAAATCTCCCCAGATGCTAAACCACCCGTCTGCAAAATCATGGATTTCGGAAAATATAAGTACGAAATCGCACAGAAAGCACGCGAGGCGAGACAGAACCAGACCCATATCGTGGTCAAAGAGATCCGTTTCGGTTTAAAGATTGAGCCACACGACTATGAGACAAAGAGAACTCACATTGAGCGCTTTCTCAAAGGTGGGGACAAGGTCAAGGTAACCGTTCAGTTCAAGGGAAGAGAGCAGACGCGCCCAGAGATGGGCTATCGATTGTTGATGAAACTTTCGGAAGAGGTTCTGGAGTTTGGCTTCGTTGAATTCGCGCCAAAAAAAGAAGGTAAGAGTATGACGATGGTCTTGGGACCGGTTCTGAAGAAGAGCCAGGCTGTCAAGAAACCTGCGCCAAAGGCAGCAGCGATGCCTGCGGCTCCCACCGTGCAAGAAGTTGCTCAATAGGTTCAAGCAAGAAAGTTCAAGCAAGAGAGTTCAAGCAAGAAAGTTCTAATAAGAGGGCCAGAATCAGTCTAAGAAGCAAGTTCTATCAGGAGGTATTAAGTGCCAAAGATGAAGACCCACAGTGGGGCCAAGAAGACATTCCGTCTGACCGGCACCGGCAAGATCATGCACGAGCGCGCTGGGAAGCGCCACCTTCTTGAACACAAATCTTCGCGAGTTACTCGTCGTTTGAGTAATGATGCAACTGGAAAGAAGACAGTCACAATGACAGCCAAGCGCATGCTCGGTTTGAAGTAAGGAGCAGGTAAATGGCTAGAGTAAAACGCGGCGTCCACGCCGCCAAGAAGCGCCGTACCACCCTGGAACGCACTGCTGGTTATCGCGGTCAGCGTTCTCGCCTCTTCACAAAGGCTAAAGAGCAACTCACCCACAGTATGGTCTATGCCTTCGATCACCGTAAGGATAAAAAGGGCGACTTCCGACAACTCTGGATTCAACGGATCAATGCTGGCTCACGAGCCCATGGCTTGACCTACAATCGTTTCATCCAAGGCCTGAAGGCTGCTGGCATTGAAGTGGATCGTCGCGTTCTCTCTGAACTTGCCACCAATGACCCTGCAGCATTTGCAGCGCTGGTTGAAGTAGCGCGTCAGCACGTCGTCAACGCGTAGTTAAACTCGCTTTTGACGCACGCACCTATTACGAGCCTGCATTCGCCCCATGTGGAGCGAGTGAAGGCTCTTTTGGGTCCTAGAGGTAAAAAGTTGCGGACCATGGAGAGGACCTTTGTCGCCGATGGTCTGCAATCTCTACGTTCGGCATTAGTTCCAAGCGTTCCGACGGCTCCGCTGATCGATCTTTTGTACCTCACCGATGCTGGCTTGGAGAAACTGCGATCAGAGTTCGCGCAAGAGGTACTCGATAAGCGAGAGATCATCATGGTGAGCAACCAAGTGATGAATGCCATGGCTGATACGCAATCCCCTCAGGGAATTCTGGCGCTCTGCAAATATCTACCCTCTGATATTTCGCGCTTTGCAGCTTCTGCCCTGACAAAGGTGGCTTACTTCTGGCAAATCCAAGATCCGGGCAATGCCGGAACGGCTATTCGGACTGCTGATGCATGTGGCTTTGATCTTGTGATTTTTAGCGATCAAAGCGTGGATATCTATAGCCCCAAGGTTGTCCGCTCGACCGCTGGCTCGCTCTGGAATATTCCGGTGATAGATGATGTCCCACTCGATCTCCTCGAAGAGTTCTCGTATTCGAAGAACCTATCTCTGGTAGCCCTTGATGGTGGAGCCGATCAAACTCTCGCTGATCTTGATAAGAGCCTTCCGACGACTCTGGTCTTTGGAAATGAGGGTCACGGCCTACCTGAACTCGCTCCGGCATTTCAGCGAATTTCGATTCCAATGCGCGGTCATGCCGAAAGCTTTAATGTTGCCAGCGCGGCCGCGATCACAATGTATTTTCTCTCCAACTAACTCGGGTTTCAGTAAGATTCTCTCCCATGGACCCTTCCGAAGACGCGATTGCATTTGCAAGGGATGATGCTCTGGCCGCTATCAGTGCCGCCGGATCATTAGATGCCATTAGAGAAGTCAAAGTTGCCCACGTAGGAGATAAATCTCCTATTGCGCGCGCTAATCAACAGTTAGGCGCTTTAACGCCAGAGCAGCGCGCTAGTTTCGGAAAGATTATCGGTCAGGCGAAGAACTCAGTAGTTGTTGCCCTCGAGGCTCGAACTCGCGTTTTAGAGGTGGAGCGCGACGCACGAGTCCTGATTGAAGAACGAGTCGATCTCTCAATTCCTGCACGACGCACCCCAAAAGGTGGACTCCATCCTCTTACAATCCTCACAAACGAGATCTGCGATCTTTTTTTAGGGATGGGCTACCGCGTAGCCGAAGGACCAGAACTAGAGGCAGAGTGGCTTAACTTTGATGCACTGAATATTCCAGCAGACCATCCCGCGCGAACCATGCAAGATACATTGTTTATTGAACCTCTCGATTCTCACCTCGTGCTTCGAACTCACACCTCACCTGTTCAGGTTCGCACGATGCTAGAAGAGAAGCCACCTATTTACGTTATTTGTCCTGGGCGTACCTATCGCGCTGATGAATTGGATGCAACGCATACCCCTGTCTTTTCTCAGGTCGAAGGGCTAGTGATCGACAAGGGAATCACCATGTCCGACCTCAAGGGAACGCTCGATCATTTTGCTCGAGCTATCTTTGGCCCCGAGGTAAAGACCCGTCTGCGCTCTTCCTTCTTCCCATTTACCGAACCGAGCGCTGAAGTTGATTTCTACTTCAATGGACGTTGGATTGAGTGGGGCGGTTGTGGCATGGTCAATCCAAAGGTGCTGGTTGCTTGCGGTATCGATCCCGAAATTTATAGTGGTTTTGCCTTTGGGATGGGACTTGAACGAACTCTGATGGTGCGCCATGGAATCACAGATATGCATGACATCGTTGAGGGAGATATGCGCTTCTCGCAAAGTTTTGGAACGGGTGTGAAGTGAAAGCACCTCTCTCGTGGCTACGTGAATACGTTTCGCTGCCGCAATCGATTTCAACCTTGGAGATTGAAGAGGCCTTTGTTTCGGTGGGATTTGAGGTTGAAGGAATCGAGGAACGGGGTAAGGATCTCGTTGGACCTTTGGTCGTTGGCAAGGTTGTATCGATCGAGCAGGTGTTGGGTCAGAAGAAGCCAATTCGCTATGTGGGGTTAGATTGTGGCGAAGGGGAAACGCGTTTTGTTATTTGTGGCGCCAGCAACTTTATGGTCGGAGACCTCGTCGTGGTTTCGCTACCAGGCGCAGTCCTGCCCGGGAATTTTGCCATTGCTGCGCGCCAAACTTATGGTCATATCTCTAACGGAATGATCTGCTCCCTGCGGGAGATTGCGCTTGGCGAAGATCACGCAGGCATTATGGTTTTAAGCGAAGGCCAGCCTGGCGAGGATGCTATAGCGCTGCTGCAAATTAACGATGTGATCTTTGATGTGGCCGTAAATCCGGATCGCGGATATGCACTGTCGATCCGTGGCTTGGCGCGCGAATTGGCGACGGCGCTAAAGCTCCCGTACTCGGATCCAGCGCAGAGCGTTTCGCCTGAACTCCTGGAGAGTAATGCTCTCGGGGTTCAAGTCACTATTGATGACCCCACAGCGGCTAGCGTCATTCACATTCGTACACTCGAGAATTTTGACTCTGCTGCTCCTTCACCGATTTGGATGCGCAGCCGCATTGAAAAATGTGGAATGCGCTCGATATCCCTTGCTGTTGATGTTACAAACTATGTGATGCTTGAGCTAGGACAGCCTCTGCACGCCTTTGACGCGGAGCAAATTACCGGCTCTCTCCATATTCGTCGGGCTATCCGTGAAAGTGAATTCACTACTCTCGATAATCAACTGCGCAAGCTAGCCCCCACTGATGTTTTAGTGGCAGACGATCTTCGTGCTCTCGCTTTGGCCGGCACAATGGGTGGGCTCTCCTCTGAGGTCACTTCAACGACAACAAAGTTGGCGATCGAGGCCGCTCGCTTTGATCCCATCTCTATCGCTAAGAACTCGCGCTCTCATCGCCTCTCCTCGGAGGCATCACGCCGTTTTGAGCGAGCCGTAGATCCGGCTCTCTCTGCCATTGCGAGCGCTCGAGCTGTATCGCTCTTGATCGAACTTGGAGGAGCAAAATATGTGGGCAGTGCTAGTGCGGGCTCCGTACCTGTCGGCACACCAATTGCTTTTGATCCACACTTCGTCTCACGATTGTTGGGCGTAGCGGTTGCAGTTGAAACTGTGGCATCCCATTTGGAAACGGTGGGATGTTCCATAAAGGTCGTGAGTGGCTCGGTCTGGTACGTCACACCGGCAACTTGGCGCAGTGACCTTCTGACCCCTTCTGACCTCGTTGAAGAGGTTGGTCGACTCGTAGGGCTAAATGCAATTGAAGGAACTTTGCCGATCGGTAGGGCTGCAGCCACACTTAGTCCGATGCAATATCGCAAACGCGGGGTAGCGCACCACCTGGCCAACCGCGGTTTTGCCGAGGTGTACAACTATCCCTTTGTTAGCCCAGAGATGGTCACAACGCTTGGATTCACAGGCGCTAGAGCCGCCAGCTTTAAGCTAGCAAATCCGATCTCTGAACAAGCGCCGTTACTTCGGACCCATCTACTCCCTGGTCTGCTTGATACTGCAAAGCGCAATCTTGGTCGCGGGGCGAAAGATGTTGCAATTTTTGAGATTGGTTCAGTCTTTCGCGACGTCTCCAAATTGGCCCATCTCTCTCCGGTGTCGACCACATCTCGACCAACAGCCGAGACAATCGCCGATATTTACGCGAGCGTTCCTCCGCAACCGCTCTTTGTCGCCTCAGTAGTGGTGGGTTCTCTCGATCGTTCAGGTTGGTGGGGTGGTGGCCGAAGTTTTGATTGGTCAGACGCCACTCAAATGGCGTTGGATATCGTGGAATTGACTGGGAATACTGGAGTGATCGTGCAATCTGAATTAGCGCCATGGCACCCGGGGCGATGTGCAGAGATCCAGGTTGGAGGCAAGCCGGTAGCTCACGCAGGTGAGTTGCATCCTCGGACTCTGGAGGCGCTGGGGCTGCCACCTCGCACCTGTGCCTTTGCCGTCAATCTCTCCGAGGTGCCGGTACTCTCCTCGAAGAGCGCGAAGCCGATCTTTGCGATGCCGGCTGCAACTCAGGATGTATCCCTCATCCTCGAAGCATCTATTCCCGCCGCCAAGGTTCAAGCTGCTCTCTCTTCAGGGGCAGGTCCGCTCCTTGAGTCGATCGTCCTCTTTGACCGCTACGAGAACCTAGGAGATGGCAAGGTTTCCCTGGCTTTTACTTTGACATTTCGGGCGGCAGATCGCACCCTCACCTCCGATGAGGTGAGCGGGTACCGCGAGAGCGCAGTCCAAGTTGCAGCGCGGGAGTGCGGAGCGATCGTACGCGCATAATTATTCATGTTATTGCATAATTATACAAACTTCTTTAAACTCGATTTATGAAAATAGGAGTCGTTGGAGCAAGCGGCTATTCCGGCGGGGAGCTCATCAGCCTTCTTCTTAAGCATCCGAATTTCAAGATTGCATATTTAGCTGCCGGTGCACAAGCCGGTTCCCTCATCGCGCAGGTGCACCCGCAACTATCCTCACTCGGTGCTGCTCGTTTTGAGGCGACGGAGTTACATCGCATGAATCAATGTGAGCTGCTCTTCTTCGCTCTACCCCCAGGGGAATCCGCTAAGTTGATCGCATCTCTAAATCCCCAAGTAAAGGTGGTCGATCTAGGGGCAGACTTCAGGTTAAGTAGTTCCACGGCATGGGAGCGGTATTACGGAGGAGTACACGCTGGAACATGGACTTATGGTCTTCCCGAGATTCCTGGCCAACGAGGTGCAATCATCAACTCCAACCGCGTTGCGAATCCTGGTTGTTACGCCACGGCAATCGCTCTCGCCGCCGCCCCGGCGCTCTCACAAGGAGTCATTGTTGGGGAGGATATTGTCGTCGTTGCGGCTTCAGGGACAACTGGCGCGGGTCGCAGGGCAAGTACAAATTTACTGGCGAGCGAGATCATGGGCTCACTTACCTCCTACAAATTCGGTGGAGTTCATCAGCACACTCCTGAGATTGAAGAAACGCTCTCTAAGGTTGCAGGTAGCGGTGTCACAATCTCCTTTACTCCAATCTTGGCACCGATGCCCAGGGGAATTCTCGCGACCGTTACCGCAAAGTTAAATAAAAGTTTTACAAATCCGCAGTTCGCAACTAGGCAGGCTCACGAGCTCTATCGCGACTTTTACGCGCAGGAATTATTTGTTACTGTTCTTGAGGAGACTCTCCTGCCTAAGACATCTGCAGTCGTCGGTTCCAATGGAGTGCAGATTCAGGTAGCGGTGGATTCTCACACTGATCGTCTTATTATCTCTGTTGCGATCGATAATTTGGGTAAAGGCGCTGCCTCCCAAGCAATTCAAAATGCCAATCTCATCTCGGGATTTCCAGAAGCTTCGGGTCTTTCGGCGATCGGGCTAGGGTCATGATCGTTATCAAGTACGGCGGTCACGTATTGGAAGATCGTGAGGTCAACAATAAAATTGTTGAGGCCATTGCAAAGTTCCATATAAATGGTGGGAGGGTAGTTGTGGTCCATGGGGGCGGACCTGCTATTGACGCGGAGTTAGATTTTCATGGTGTAAAAAGCGAGATGAATTCCGGTTATCGCGTGACCAGCCCCGAGGCGATGGAGGTGGTTCAACGTATCTTGTCCGGTGGGGTTCTGCGCGACTTAACCAATAAGTTTATTGCACACGGTGTAAATGCGGTCGGCATCTCTTGCGCAGATGGTGGCACCTTGCGGGCTCGTAAGTACCAGCCAATCGTAAATGGTGATGCGATAGATATAGGACTAGTTGGTGAGGCAGAGCAAAGTAACCCGGCATTTCTTAAACTTCTTCTCCACAATGGCTACCTACCAATCATCTCGCCAGTGGCAGTACAAGCAGACGGACAGGCGCTCAACATTAATGGGGATCTCGCGGCGGGCAGTATTGCTGGGGCCCTAGAAGCCACTGAGATTCTCTTCGTCACCGATGTAGCTGGCATTTATCGGAGCTGGCCTGATCCATCGACTCTCATTGATGAGATAAGCGCGAGGGAACTTAAAGAGATAGCTGACTCGTTTGCAGATGGCATGGCCCCGAAAGTTCGTGCGGTTTTAACAGCTCTCACTTCCGGCGCTAAGCGAGCTCGGATTATTGATGGTAGAGACATTGCGAATCTAGAGGCGGCCTTAGTAGGTCACGGCGGAACGGTGGTGAGCGCATGAATACCCAAGAGCGATGGCACGGCGCAATGCAGAACAATTATGGAACTCCAACGATTACCTTGGTGAGGGGTGATGGAGTTGAGGTTTGGGATGATGAGGAGAGACGATACTTAGACTTTCTTGGGGGAATTGCAACAAATATCTTGGGACATTCCCATCCAGCGATCGTCAAGGCTGTAAGCAGTCAGATTCGCGAGCTCTCCCATGTGAGCAATCTCTATGCGCACAAGCCTGGGGTCGAACTCGCCGAAAAATTGCGGGATATGACCAACGATCCCTCAGCGCGAATTTTCTTCTGTAATTCAGGAGCGGAGGCTAACGAGGCTGCGATTAAGATCTCGCGCCTTACCGGACGTACGCAAATTATTGCTGCGCTAGGCGCATTCCACGGAAGAACAACCGGAGCGCTCTCGATTACTGGGCAAGAGGGAAAGCGCAGACCATTTGAACCGCTTCTCCCAGATGTGAGATTCGTTCCGTATGGGGATGTCAAAGCAATGAGTCGCGCTGTTTCAAAGAAGACCGCTCTGGTAATTCTCGAAGCAATTCAAGGGGAGAACGGAGTTGTGGTTCCTCCGATTGGCTATCTTAAGGCTGTAAGAGAGCTCTGCGATACGAAAGGCGCCCTCTTTGCTATCGATGCGGTCCAAACCGGCATGGGGCGCACTGGTGAGTGGTTCGGTTTTGAGAGCGAAGGAATAGCTCCTGATGTTATTACCCTGGCCAAAGGTTTGGGTGGTGGGTTGCCACTTGGTGCAATGATCACGCTAGGTAAAAGGGTTCCGGCATTCAAACCGGGAGAACATGGTTCGACCTTTGGAGGTAATCCAATTTCATGTGCGGCTGCTAACGCAGCAGTTGACCACCTGGTGAAGAGAGATCTCTTATGGAAGGTAGCGCAGGCAGGGGAGTTTCTAAAGGCGGAGCTTTCTATGATCGGTGGCGTGCAAGAGGTCAGAGGGCGCGGATTGCTTCTCGGAATTGTTCTAGATTCTAATGTAGCTACCGAATTGGCAAACAAAGCGGCCTCGCACGGGTTACTTCTAAATGCGCCAAATAAAAATGTTATTCGAATTGCTCCAGCACTCGTCGTTTCAAAGGCACAACTAAAAGAGTTCGTGAAGATCTTCGCGAAGAGCTTGGGTGAGGTTCTCAATGGTTAAGTCTGTAACTAGCTCAACCGAGAAGCGCAAGCAGATCGTGGCGGCGCTAATTCGGTCTGGGAAGATTCACTCGCAGGCTGACGTTGTGCGGGAACTCAAAGCGAAGGGCCTTGAAGTAACTCAAGCCACTGCCAGTCGAGACCTGCAAGAACTCGGCGCGATACGTACTAAAGCGGCAAGTGGCAAGCTGCGTTATGTCTTGGGAGGAGAATCGATCTCACCCGCTGGAGCTAATTTGGTGCTCTCGGTCGCCTCCAGCGCCAACACCGTTGTGCTAAGGACTCCACCTGCCGCTGCCCAGTTCGTAGCGAGCAGATTAGATTCTGCGATTTTGGCTGCCCGACTTCCGCAGGCGATCGGCACGATCGCCGGTGATGACACGGTTCTGGTGATCTCATCAACCGCAACTGGAGGTGCTCTTTTAGCAAAGAGCATCGAAATAATGTTTAGAAAGGGGTTGTAATGGCGTTATGGGGTGGAAGATTTTCAACAGGTCCGAATGAGGCCGTGGCAAAACTCTCGCGAAGTGTGCACTTTGATTGGAGATTGGCTCCCTACGATGTTCGAGTCAACATCGCCCATGTCGCCGGTCTGCGCCGCGCTGGAGTTCTCAGCGAAGCAGTCGCCGCCGAGATTACGGTGGCATTAAAGGAGTTGGCTGATGAGATTTCCACGGGAGCTTTTTCATACACCGAAGCTGACGAGGATGTCCACAGTGCGGTAGAACGTGGCTTGGTTTCTAAACTCGGAGAACTAGGTGGGGCGTTTCGCGCTGGTCGTTCGCGCAATGATCTGGTCGTCACGGATTTCAAACTCTACCTGATCGATCATTTGCTCGAAATCGCTCACGAATCCATAGAGCTTGTAACAACGATCGATGAAGTTGCGAGCAAACATCTCGATTTAGTAGCGCCTGGTTTCACTCATTTGCAACATGCTCAGCCAATCCTCTTCTCGCATGAACTTGCTAAACATTCACACTCTCTTTTACGCGATGTGGATCGAATGAAGGATTGGCTCTCACGTAACTCGATTTCGCCCCTGGGTTCGGGAGCCCTGGCGGGTTCCGCGCTCGTGCCTAATCCAGAGATAATCGCTGCGGAGTTAGCTTTCCAAGGTGTCGCTAGGAATAGTATTGATGCCGTTAGCGATCGAGATTTCGTCGCTGAAGCACTCTTTATATTTGCCATGCTCGGAGTACACCTCTCGCGCATTGGCGAAGAGTTCACCATTTGGAATACTCAAGAATTTGGCTGGGTCACTTTAAACGACGCATTTTCAACAGGCTCATCGATCATGCCACAGAAGAAAAATCCAGATATCGCAGAGCTGGCTCGCGGAAAGTCTGGGCGTCTCATTGGCAACCTAACCTCACTCCTGGTGACCTTGAAAGGACTGCCCTTCGCCTACAACCGTGACCTGCAAGAAGATAAGGAGCCGGTCTTTGATTCAGTTGAAGAGCTGCTGACCCTTCTCCCGGCCCTACGCGGCATGATTCAAACAGCAAGTTTTAACGGCGAAAAGATTGCTCGGGGAGTGCTTTCCGGGCATGCGCTAGCGACGGAGATCGCAGATTTTCTGGTCAGAAGTGGCATCCCCTTTGCCAAGGCACATGAAATTTCGGGTGAAGCGGTAGCGCTGGCCGAGAGTAAGGGTGTCGAGGTACACGAACTGATCGATGCGGAGTTCTCCGCAATCGACCCTGGCTTGACGGGGGAGTTGCGAGCGCTGCTCTCCGCCGAGGCGGCGATCGACTCGCGTATTTCAATCAATGGGACTTCCACCAAGAGCGTCACAGCTCAACTTCTCCAACTTGAAGCGAAAATTCGCGGCTATTCCAGCTGGATTGCCAGCGAGCGCAAACGCTTTTCGGGCATGATGGGCGCATGACTTCTGCACTTATTGCTGACCTCGAATGGCGCGGTTTAATCGCGCAGACCACCGACATGGAAGCGCTACTCGAGAAGCTCAACGAAGGCTCAACAAAGTTTTACATCGGGTTTGATCCAACCGCTCCTTCACTTCACCTTGGAAATTTGGTTGTGCTCCTTGTCATGCGTCGCTTTCAGCTCGCCGGTCATAAACCAATCGCGCTTGTAGGAGGCGCGACAGGGTTGGTGGGAGACCCGAGTGGACGCAATGAGGAACGCTCTCTAAATGATCTTGCATTGGTGGAGCATTGGGTGGGACGAATTCGAAATCAGCTTTCGAAGTTTCTAGATTTCGATGGCGGAGCAAATGCCGCAGTGATGACGAACAATTTAGATTGGACGAAACCACTCACCGCTTTGGAGTTTCTTCGCGATGTCGGCAAACACTTTAGTGTCAATCAAATGCTCTCCAAAGATAGTGTTTCATCGCGGTTAGAGAGTGGTGGAATAAGCTACACAGAGTTTTCTTACCAAGTTCTACAAGCACTTGATTTCCTTGAGCTCTACCGGCGACACGATTGCAAACTTCAGATGGGAGGCAGCGATCAATGGGGCAACATCGTTGCGGGGCTCGACCTCATTCGAAAGGTTGAAGGTGGAGCAGCGCATTGCTTAACGATCCCTCTCTTGATGAAGAGCGATGGAAGCAAGTTTGGTAAGACAGCTGGGGGAAGCGTGTGGCTCGATCCTGATATGACATCGCCGTACGCCTTTTATCAATTTTGGCTGAATAGCGATGACGCAGATATCCCGCGCTTCCTAAAAGTTTTCTCCTTTAAGAACCGCGTAGAGATCGAATCTCTGATCGCGACCCACGAGAGAAACCCGGGATTGCGCGAGGCCCACAGGTCGCTAGCAAGGGAGTTAACAAGCCTCGTTCATGGTGATTTGGAATGTGAGGCCGCTGAACGCGCCGCACAGGCTCTCTTTGGTCACGGTGACTTATTCGAATTGGAGGAGAGGACGCTAGTGGCAGCTCTTTCGCAACTGCCCAGAACCACTGTCGCTGCGGGGGAGCCCTTGCCTTCCTGGGTTGACCTCCTAGCAGCAACAGGGGTTGTTGACTCGAAATCTGCCGCGCGTCGCATCGTCAAAGAGGGTGGTGCATATCTCAACAATGAAAAGGTCTTGGAAGAAAGCTTTATCCCCACTCCAGAGAGCCTACTTTTCGGGCGTTTCCTGCTGCTTCGCAAAGGCAAGCGTGACCTCGCGACCGTTGAGGTCTTGCCAGAGTAAAACCGAAGAATTTTACAAGGAGCCCTATAACCACCACCGATCAATGGTTTTAGGGCTCCTTTCCTTCCCGCACCGTACATACCATCATAAAAAGGTCGAGATCTGGCCGGGATATAGAGTGCGATTGCGAACACGATTTGACCCTTGGCCCCGCTTCGGGTTATGGTTCCACCTCGCTCGCGGAACGGACTGAAAAGAGGCCGTGCGACGACAATTCTGCAAACAGCTTGTGTTTGGTCGTGGTCTATGTGAAATTGACCTAATGTCCATATTGCATTAAGTTAAGCAGTCTGCCCTGCAAGCGGTGAGAAATTACCGTGAGTGGAGCGCGCTCGTACCTTGAGAACTCAACAACGTGCAAAAATCAATGCCAATCAAAGGGCTTATATGGTCATGTTCGCATGTCCGTAGTAAGTCCAAATTCCTTTGTATTTTCTCTTTTTGAGATCATTACAAAACAAAAACAATTGGTAAAACATAAACAGCTATAAACGCTAGTTTTGTTTTTTGCCAGATCACAACTTTCTATGGAGAGTTTGATCCTGGCTCAGGACGAACGCTGGCGGCGTGCTTAACACATGCAAGTCGAACGATGAAGTCCTTCGGGATGGATTAGTGGCGAACGGGTGAGGAACACGTGAAGAATCTGCCCTCCACTTTGGGATAACTCCGGGAAACCGGGGCTAATACCGAATATTGAAACATAAGTGGCATCACTGAGTTTTGAAAGAATTTCGGTGGAGGATGACTTCGCGGCCTATCAGCTTGTTGGTGAGGTAATGGCTCACCAAGGCGACGACGGGTAGCCGGCCTGAGAGGGCGACCGGCCACACTGGGACTGAGACACGGCCCAGACTCCTACGGGAGGCAGCAGTGGGGAATATTGGGCAAT
>JANXZW010000057.1 GCA_025355305.1 Actinomycetes bacterium
TTAATTTCAATAACTTTCTCTGATGCTGATTCATCTGCCTCAACATCAATGTAGTTGTACTCCACATTATGCGAATCTAGATAAGCCTTTGAGCGACGGCAATCTCCGCACCAAGCAGCGCCGTACATTGTGATTTGAGCAGTCATTATTTTTACTCCCTTGTCGTTAAACGAATTCTATTTCAAATCGAGGAAGTGCTCGAGTCCAAATGTGAGGCCCGGAGTTGCGATCACTTTGCGTATACCGAGCAGTACACCTGGCATAAAGCCGGTGCGATCGATTGAATCATGGCGAATGGTGAGTGTTTCACCCAAATCACCGAGGATCACCTCTTGGTGAGCCACGAGACCACGCAGGCGGAGAGAATGAATAGGTACATCGCCTACTTTGGCGCCGCGTGCACCCTCTAAACCAGAGGATGTTGCATCGGGCATATCTGACTTATTGACGGAATTACGCGCATCGGTAATCAATTCTGCGGTTCGGGAGGCGGTGCCGGAAGGAGCATCTGCCTTATTGGGATGATGAAGCTCAATAATTTCAACTGATTCAAAATATTTAGAAGCTTGAGCGGCGAATTGCATCATCAAAACTGCACCCATTCCAAAGTTTGGTGCGATAAGTGCCCCAACCCCTGGGTTGGAATTGAGCCAGGTAACGACTGTGGCTAACTTCTCGGTATTGAAACCAGTTGTCCCAACAACCACGCTCACACCGTGATTGATTGCAAATTCCACGTTGCCCATCACAGAATCAGGATGGGTAAAGTCAACGACTACTTGTGCGCCACTTGTGACCAGGAGATCTAGGGAATCTCCGATGTCGAGTGTGGCAACGAGTTCAAGATCACTAGCGCCATTGATGGCTTCAACCGTGGTTTGGCCCATGCGACCCTTGGCGCCAAGGACTGCAACTTTGATGGTCATGCAATCACCTTCTCAAATTTGGTGCCCGATTTAAAGGGCCCGACTAAGGCAAGGGTAGAAGGTCGAGGGAGAATCTTGTGGGCAATTGCCCTAATTTCATCGGGTGTTACCAGCGATATCTTGTTGAGAATCTCATCGAAACTCATCACCTCGCCGTAGACGAGTTCACTCTTGCCAATACGCATCATGCGTGATCCGGTGTCCTCTTGGCTGAGAACGAGGGAACCGGTGACGGCGCCTTTTGCGCGGCTGATCTCTTCATCGGTCAGACCGTTCTCGGCAATATCAAAGGAGATGTCGCGAATAATCTTGATGACTTCGACGGCCTTATTGGGCTGGCAACCTGCATAAAAGGAGATAGTGCCAGCGCCCGAAAATTGTTGAACATAGGAGTAGACCGAGTACGCCAGTCCGCGCTTCTCGCGAATCTCTTGGAAGAGTCGGGATGACATTCCCCCACCCATGGCAGAGGCGAGGATGCTGAGGGCAAAACGACGATCATCGCTCCGTTCGACGCCTTCGACGCCGAGCAAAAGGTGAGATTGCTCAGTCTTTCGATCGATGATGCCAACCGTGCCTATACCTCGCGCTTTCACCTTAGGGGCGTGGCGCAGGTTTGGAAGGGCAGCGGGTACATCAAGGAAACCGTCGCGGCTCATGGCCTGCTCGACTAATTTGACGACCTTCTTGTGGCTGATGTTTCCCGCAACCGCAATCACCATATCTTCAGGGCGATAGCGCTTCTTGTAATAATTGAAGATGGAATTACGGGACATTCCCTTGATCGACTCAGGAGTGCCTAGGATCGATCGACCCAATGGGGTATCCCCGAAGTAAGTCTCAAGATATAAGTCATGAATGAGATCAGAGGGGTCGTCATCACGCATGGACATCTCTTCCAGCACCACAGTGCGCTCGGCATCTACATCTGAGGCTGCAACGAGGGAGGAGGTAATTAAATCTGCGATAACGTCCACTGCAAGAGGCAGGTCGGTATCGATAACACGGGCATAGAAGCAGGTGTACTCCTTGCCAGTGAAGGCATTCATCTCGCCGCCTACAGCCTCGATAGAAGAAGAGATAGCCATAGCGTCGCGACGATTGGTGCCCTTAAATAATAAATGTTCTAGAAAGTGTGAAGCTCCCGCGACGGGTAACGTCTCATCGCGGGAGCCCACATTGACCCAGACACCAAATGTTGCAGAGCGAACGGTTGAAACCTCTTCGGTGACAATCCGCAAGCCGCTAGGCAGAGTGGTGCGTGGCATTAACTACTTACTCAGTTCTATTTATTCTAATTATTCTATTTATTCAGAAGGCGCGTCAGATGGAGTTGTTCCATCAGCGAGAACTGGAACCAAGGAGAATTTACCCTTTGGATCAATCTCGTTGATCTCAACTTCAATCTTGTCGCCAACCTTCATAACCTCTTCAAGGTTCTCAATGCGCTTTCCACCGTGCATCTTGCGAATCTGCGAGATATGGAGCAAGCCATCTTTTCCAGGAACAAGTGAGATAAAGGCGCCGAATGTCGCAAGCTTTACAACGCTGCCGTTGTAGCGCTCTCCAACCTTTGGAATCACTGGGTTTGCGATCGCTTCGATCATTGCCTTAGCGGCCTCTGCCTGTGAACCTTCGATTGCACCGATGTAAATAGTTCCATCATCTTCGATGGTGATATCTGCGCCAGTCTCATCTTGAATCTGGTTGATCATCTTGCCCTTCGGTCCGATGATCGCACCGATCAGTTCGGTTGGGACCTTGATGGAGATGATGCGAGGAGCCAAGAGGCTCATCTCATCTGGCATATCAATCGCTTGATTCATGATGTCAAGGATGAAGAGACGAGCTTCCTTCGCCTGCAGCAGGGCTGCAGAGAGAACAGAGGCTGGAATTCCATCAAGCTTAGTATCGAGTTGCAGGGCGGTAACAAATTCCTTTGTTCCAGCAACCTTGAAGTCCATATCTCCAAAGGCATCTTCAGCGCCCAAGATGTCAGTAAGTGCGACATATTCGGTCTTGCCATCGACGAGATCTGAGATTAGGCCCATCGCAATACCCGCAACTGGAGCCTTGAGAGGTACACCAGCATTGAGTAGCGACATGGTCGAGGCGCAGACAGAGCCCATGGATGTTGATCCATTTGATCCGAGCGCTTCTGAGACCTGACGAATCGCATAAGGGAACTCTTCACGAGTTGGAAGAACTGGAAGCAAGGCGCGCTCCGCAAGAGCACCATGTCCAATTTCACGGCGCTTTGGTGAGCCAACGCGACCGGTCTCTCCAACTGAGTAAGGAGGGAAGTTGTAGTTGTGCATGTAACGCTTGTGATGCTCAGGGCTCAAGGTGTCGAGCTGTTGCTCCATCTTAAGCATGTTGAGAGTGGTTACCCCAAGGATCTGAGTCTCTCCACGTTCAAAGATTGCAGAACCGTGAACGCGAGGAATTACCTCAACCTCGGCGGTGATTGCACGGATATCGCGGACGCCGCGACCATCGATACGAATCTTGTCGCGCAACACGCGCTGACGAACTGAGTTCTTGGTGACTGAGCGAAGGGCGGCAGAAACTTCCTTCTCGCGACCTTCGAACTGCGCGGCCAATTGCTCCTTGGTAGCGGCGTTGACCTCGTCAAGCTTTGTCTCACGATCTTGCTTTCCAGCAATTGTGAGAGCCTCTGAAATCTTGGCGCCAGCAGCAGCATCCACTGCGGCATAGACATCGTCTTGGTATTCCAAGAAGACTGGGAATTCGCCAGTTGGCTTTGCAGCGACCTTGGCGAGTTGGTTCTGTGCCTCGCAGAGTGCGCGGATAAATGGCTTTGCAGCCTCCAGGCCTTGACCAACGATCTCTTCGGTTGGAGCCTGAGCGCCAGCCTTGATGAGATCGAGCGTCTGAGTTGTTGCCTCTGCCTCCACCATAATGACAGCAATGTCATCTCCGGCGATAGAACCAGCAACGACCATGTCAAAGACTGCCTTCTCAAGATCCGAGTGATTTGGGAATGCAACCCATTGGCCTTCGATCAGAGCAACGCGAACGCCGCCGATCGGACCAGAGAATGGAAGGCCTGCAAGTTGTGTCGACATTGATGCTGCGTTGATAGCGAGAACGTCGTACATGTGATCTGGGTTCAGCGCCATCACAGTGACAACTACCTGAACTTCGTTACGCAGACCCTTTACGAATGCTGGGCGAAGTGGGCGGTCAATCAGGCGACAGGTGAGAATTGCATCCTCGGAAGGGCGACCTTCGCGACGGAAGAAAGATCCTGGGATCTTGCCCGCTGCGTACATGCGCTCTTCAACATCCACTGTAAGTGGGAAGAAGTCGAATTGATCCTTAGGCTGCTTTGAAGCAGTTGTCGCTGAGAGCAACATTGAATCATCATCGAGATAGACAACTGCAGTTCCTGCAGCTTGGCGTGCGAGGCGTCCGGTTTCAAAACGGATCTCGCGCTTTCCATACTTGCCGTTATCAATTGTGGCAACGGCGAACGTAACATCTGGACCCTCCATGGGTCATCTCCATTTCTCAGCTCTCTCGCATTAGGAAATGGATCTTCGATCGAAGTTCACGGAGTTTGTCCCGTAAACCACTACCGAGGACCGATCTACTAACCAGAGAGCTGATTTCTAATTTTTAATTAATTAATTATTAATTAACGACGAATACCGAGCTTTTCGATAATCGCTCTGTAGCGTGTGACATCGATCTTTGCAAGGTATTGCAGCAGACGACGACGCTTACCAACCAGCAACAAGAGTCCACGTCGATTGTGGTGGTCATTCTTATTTGTCTTGAGGTGTTCGGTAATCTCTTCGATACGGCGAGAGAGCAGGGCAACCTGTGCCTCTGGGCTTCCTGTGTCGGTGGCGGAAGCGCCGTACTTTGTGATGATTTCTAGCTTTTCTGCAGGCTGTAACGCCATAGTGGCACTCCCTTGACTTTCACGAGGGCCTCGGTGGGAATCACGAAGGCGCGCTTTCTCGCTTGTGCGCAAAGGTTACCAGCGAGGCGCCTGAGCGGAGAAATCGGCTAGAAGGTCCTGAAGGTCTCTAACCGCGCCCATTCATCGCCCTTAGCGGCTGCTTTTGCGTTTTCTGCCCGTCTGGTTGCCAAGTATGCGCGTGTCATGAGCTCCCCCAACCCCTGGGTGAGGACTGAATCACTCTCCAGAGCATCCAGGGCTTCTAGTTGGGTGGCCGGAAACTGCTTGATTCCGCAGGCAATCTTCTCCTCCGCAGAGAGCAGAGCAGGATCTCGTTCCGCCGCCTTGGGAGCCTTAAGAGCTCGCGCGACTCCATCCATCCCGGCGAGAAGAACGCCCGCTACCGCAAGATAGGGGTTGGCAGATCCGTCACAGGCCTTGAGTTCGAGATTAATCGATTGCATCTCTCGACCTTTAAAGGGACTCGCCACCCGCACCGCGCACTCGCGATTGTCATAACCCCAGGAGATCGTATTTCCCGCCCAGGCATGCGGCTGCAGACGCAGGTAGGAGACGAACGAGGGACAAGTGAGAGCCAAGAGGCCCGGTAGATGTTCCAAGATCCCAGCAACAAAGGATTCACCGAAGGCAGAGATCTTGGTGGGTTCTGCCTCGTTGAAAAAGAGATTTAGCTTCTTCTCTTTATCCCAAAGCGAGAAGTGCAGGTGCGCGCCAGAGCCAATTCCATCTTTAAATGGCTTTGGAGCGAGAGAGGCTAACAACCCAAATTCAACTTCAGCTGTTCCGCGAATCGTGTCACGAAATTGCAGGTGGCGATCGGCTGATTGCAACGCAGGACCGTACTTGATGGCGATCTCTTGCTGCCCAGGTCCATACTCATTGATTGCCTGCTCTACGACGATCCCCTGTGCAACCAGGTTATCGACCATACGATCGGTAACCTCACTTGCACGATCCATTCCAGAACTGGAGTAGCACGGACCGTTCATCCATGGAACGGGGCCGGAATCTGACTCGGTCGCAAGATAAAACTCGGATTCAAATGCCGACATCATTTCAATTCCTTGTGAATCCAGGGCGGCCAGCGCTCTCTTAAGAACACTGCGGGTGCATCCGCCCCACTCACTTCCATCCTTCTCCTCTAAATCACTGAGCATCGCCCCAGTTCGATCTAACCAAGGCAATACCGCAAAGGTGTCAGAGTCCGGAACTATGCGAACCTCCCCTACGGGCTCCATCCCATCGACATGGACCAAATCTTCAAAGAGGTTGACGGCATTCTGCGCTTTAGTTAACCCAACGCCTTCATAAATCTTGGAGTCGAGTTGTGACAAGTGCACTGTCTTGCCACGAATGACTCCAGCCAAATCGCAATAGAGAAAACGGATCAAACGTAAGTTCTGCTCTTCGGCAATCTTGAGAACTTCCTTCTTCTTCATCTTCTACTCCCTAACCGTTGATTCCATAGGCAGAGAGCGCGTTGTCGCGCCCAATCTGTTGAGCCACAGAGATAGCGTCATCACGCGACCAATCGCCGCGAGCGATAAATGAATCCAATATTTCTCCTAAGCCGCGGCGAAAGAGCAGTGCGCCGAGATAGGTGAGCTCAGGAAGCCCCCACGCATCAGAGGAGAAGAGAATCTTGTGGAAGGGAGCGAGTTCAAGTGACTCAGCGATGATCGCAGTGGACCTGGCGCCCGTGTAATTAATCGCCAAGCCGACATCCATGTAAACATTGCGAAACATTTGGGCGAGATACCCGGCGTTGCGTTGGTAGGGGTAAGTATGAAGGAGCATGACCGGAATCTGGCGTTCTTCAAAGCCCCGAATCAAATCGGTCATCAGTAACGGATCGCAACGATTGAGGTACAGATCAGGATCGCCAAAGCCGATGTGAAATTGCAGCGGTTTTTGTAGTGTGGCAGCCGCGAAGATTAAGTGGCGTAACAAAATGGGATCACTTACTCGCGCCTTGCCAGTGGTGGCGACTTCAGAGAACCACCTACCGGCTGCTTGTTCAACTTCTAACTTGGATGGCGGAGTGGGATCAAAATCAAGACCAATGCGATAGGCAACGACCGACTTCAACCCAAGTGCATCCCTTGATTGATCCTGCAATGAATTCATAAAACTTTCAGCAAAACCCGCAGCGCTGACCCCGGAGCGGGCAAGCTCCTCAGCCACGGTTTCAATTCTGACTACCTCATCTACCTTTGCTCCACTTAACTCGGCCATTCCCGCAGGGCTATGAATGTCGGCGCCCTTGAGTCCTGTCTCAATGAAGTAGTGACCGATCCCAGATGCCTGCAGCAGTCGACGATTGACCTCTTCCGCTCCTAATTCCAGACGGCGAGTGAAGTACTCCATCGCACCTGTTGAGGCTGGTAGGTCAAGAAGAGGAGCCACCCAACGCCTGGTAGCAAATCCGACTTGGGTGTTCATAGCTTCGCTCAATGAGGTAGGCGTGCGATCAGATTCCGTGATCATGTGGGTGAAAGTTTCCAGGGAAGGGTTCTCTCGGACTACGCCATGCACATGATGATCAACCAGAGGTAGACCAGCCAAAAAATCCGAGGCGGGTCCAGATGGCTCAATCTTCCAAGAAAATTCAGACACAGAACTACCTTTCATCGATCTTTCAACAGAGATTATTCTGCTCTCACTAACATGATGAGGCGTAATTAAGGAAGTAGCGCGATGACTCGTGCTGGGCTCCCGGATCCACCGATAAGCGGCAGCACTCCAACAACAACCCAAGCCCCCACTGGAGGGAGGAGTCTGAGATTCTGCAGATTTTCTAGGTGCCAAAGCCCTCTGGGATGGGTCACTTGTGTGTGCACTGGGAAGGTAGTCGCCGCGCCGGAGTCGATGCCCAAGGTATCGATCCCCAAGCCAACAATCTTTCGATTGCTCACTAAGTACTCTGCCGCCTCCACGCCAAAGCCAGGAAAGCGAAGATCGCCAGGTTGACCTGCGTACCTGATCGGATCACTATTTCTCTCTTCCCACCCGGTGCGAAGAAAGACCGCTGCACCTTCCGGTATCTGACCATGCGCACTTTCAAAGGCAAGAACTTCATCGAGGCTAAGCAGGGCATCGGCATCTTCCCCAACCCGCGCAGAAATATCTATCACTGCGATGGGGCGAACCAATGATTGAGCAGGAATTTGATCGACGGTGGATTGACCTTCGATGAAGTGGCAAGGAGCATCAAAGTGCGTTCCAGAGTGTTCAAAGAAGGTGACCTTCCTGGCAAAAAAACCATCGTGCGCCACGGTAACCATTGTCTCCGCTTCCGGGGCAGGTGCCCCGGGCCACATCACGATATCCGAACCAAATGGAATCGTGAGATCTACAACCTTCACATCGTTGAGCATTTTTCTCCAGACCTTGACGAGTTACCTGCCTTTATGAACGAGCTTCCGAGAGGTTTTCATCAGCCGTCAGTTGTGCTCCGATTCTAGAGGCTAACGCTGGACGAGAGAGGATCGCAACTATCCCAATCGCCAACCAGAGGATTGCCGCTATTGGATAAGCGCGACCAGCACCTGTGGTTGGCCAGGGCAGTACATTTTTGTAGAGCGTGTAAATAAGGAGCGCAATTCCTGCCACTGGCACGATGATCTCCCATTGTCTGACCCGCTTCTTTCCAGAGAAGAAGAGAAACTTTATCGCTCCAACGGTTGCCAAGAGATAGGCAACTAGGATGATCAGGGTTCCGATCACACCACTTCCAAGGAAGATATCGAACGGTTTAACGTGCCAGATTAACTTCCACAGAATCATGATGATCGCCGAGGTAGCAACGATTATTCGAGTTGCATTGACCGGGACGCCATTCTTCTCTGAAACAGTGGCGAGTTTTTGATTCCCTCCATCGCGAGCGAGGGAGAAGATAAGGCGGGAGCCACCGACGACACAAGCGAGACAGCAGCCAAATGCGCTCACCGCCGCACCCAGAGTAATTGTCGTTCCAATCCAGGATCCAACATATTTGGTACCGAGGTCACCGAGTAAGGAGCCCGAAGCGATGTAGGCCTTCACTCCTGCGGCATTAGTTCCAAAGCCCATTACCTCAACTGCGGTGACAACGACGAAATACACTCCGCCGAAAATGGCAGTTCCCAGCATGGCGCGAGGAATATCGCGACGCGGGTTCTTTGTCTCTTCGCCCAATGTCGATGCCGCTTCGAATCCCGCAAAGGAGAGAAATCCAAAGACAACTCCGAGGAAGACGCCGCTGGTGCCGGTTCCCTTTGGAATGGAAAAGACCGACCAATCAACATGGTGGTTGTCAGGTGCGTGACCCCCGGCCAACTTGGCAAAGATGATGACCGTAGTAATTAAAATTAGGAGAACCGTAATTCCTTCTACAGTGAGTAGGACTCGTGTTCCGTTGCGAGCCGGTGCGACTGCCAGGAAGTAGGCGAGCACGAGAGCTATCGCGCCAACTGCGAAGCCAGACCAGGCTGGCTGATGGTGCCAAACGCCTAACTCATCCAGGAAGGTGGAACCAAAAATTCCTGCTGCCATTGAAGTCACACAACCATAAAAAATATATGTTCCAAGCAGGCCCCAGCCGGCAACAACACCGGATCGTGGACCCATAGTTGCGCCAACAAAACCATAGACGCTTCCGGCGTGGTTAAAATTTTGGCAGAGGCGGACAAAGCCGTATGCGATAAGGAGTACGCCGAGTGTTGCTAAAGCAAAGGCGACAGGGACCGCTCTGCCCACCACCCCAGCAGTTCCTTGTGGATTGATATTTGCAGCCATGGAGGGCGCCATCAAGGCGACAGAGATTCCGATCGCCTCCCAAACATTGAGATTCTTAATGAGTTTCTTCCCGGACATATCTCCTCCTGAGGGTTGAATACAACTTGGACAAGGTTACGAGCTCCCACCTTGTTCGTGACAATAGTCTGCGGTTCAAGAGAGAAAAAGGGAAGTACTTCACAGAAATATTTAAATAAATGTCGAGAAAATCAACTCTGCAAAATCAATTTCCGTGTCTGCTCGCAATCCAGCGCCATCTGCACTAGCAGCTCATCTAAACTGTCGAATTTGAGAGTGTCACGCAATCGCCAGACGAATTCCAATTTGGCTTCTTGGTCGTATAGGTCTAGACCGACTTGATCCACTGCGTATGCCTCGACCTGGCGGCCGCGCACTCCTGGAAAGGTGGGATTGGTTCCGATAGAGATGGCAGCAGCCCAGCGGATTTCACCCACGGTTAACCAGCCGGCGTAAACGCCATCTGCCGGGATGGTCGCGTTGTCTGCCAAACCAATATTGGCAGTGGGATAGCCAATGGTGCGTCCCCGCTTCTCGCCGTGAACAACCGGTCCACGAAGATAAAAGGAGCGACCTAAAAGTTCACCAGCTCGCTCGACATCGCCATCGACGATTAGGGTTCGAATACGAGAGGAGGAGATCGCGCTGCCTCGATTCTCTTCGAGTTGTACGGCGCTCACTTCAAAACCGTGGGCACGCTCGTGGAGATATTGAACATTACCGGCGGCCTTAAAGCCGAAGGTGAAGTTTGCTCCTACGGTTACGTGTGTAGCGCCTAAGCGCTCAACCAGAACTTCTGCAATGAAATCGTCGGGAGATTTGCTAGCAAACTCGCGGGTAAAAGGTAGAACGACTACCTCTGAGGCTCCATGGGCCTTTAAGAGAGCAATACGATCATCGAGATTGACTAAGGCGCTAGGGGTTCGTTCTGGTGCAAAGATCGAGGTTGGATGTGGGTGAAAGGTCAGCACCGTTACTGGTCCATGCTTGGCAGCTTCACTCAATATTTCTTGGTGACCGCGGTGAACGCCGTCAAAGATTCCAATAGCCACGGAAGTCATAAGAGTCACGTTACAGATTCTTTCATGGAAACGAGAGTCGGTGTCGCCTGCATCTTCACACCAAATAATCTGTTCTCTAGCAAGGCCACGAAGGAGCTGCCTGGTGAGAGTGCGGCAACCGGACCCTCAGAAAGGTTTGGAGTTATCGCCCGACCAAATGAAATTTCGATCAGCTCATCGGGAGCCAGCTCACGAATCGGCAAGATTCGTGCAATTCCAAGAGCCGTAGAAATCAGCTCCGCGCTCTGCCAATCCAGACATTCACTGATATCAAAGGGTGAGACAAGAGTTCTACGGAGTGCGGATAAGTGTCCCCCGACGCCTAAGGCGCTTCCCAGGTCGCGTGCAATTGCACGAATGTAGGTACCCGCCGAGCATTGGACCGATATATCTACCGTGATCGCGGTATCAGATCGGAGAATGGAGTGAATTTCAATTGCCGTGATCGTGACCTCGCGAGCCGGAAGTTCAAATTCTTCACCCGCACGGACTCTGGCATGTGCGCTCTTGCCATCAACCTTGATTGCGCTGACATTGCTCGGGCGCTGCGAAATAGTTCCAACCAACTTCTGCAATGAATCAAAAATGGCAGAGTCGGTAATCGCTTCTAGAACGGAGTAAGGAGCAACTGTGAGAACTTCGCCTTCCACATCATCAGTCACCGTTGATTTCCCGAGCGAGATTATGGCGTCGTAGCCCTTGGTGCCATCGACAACATATTGCAGGAGTCTGGTGGCATCACCGATACCAATTACCAATACCCCGGTGGCCATCGGATCGAGAGTTCCTGCATGACCGACCTTCTTTGTACCGAAGCGGCGCCGAATCTTCGCCACAACATCATGGCTCGTCAGACCGCTCGCCTTATCAACGAGCAAGAAACCATCCATGAGTGCGGAGTTACTCGGTGACCTTGTAAGGGTCGGCATCTCCTACGGGCTTGGCGTTCTCACGTAACTTTGCGAGCTCGGCATCTGCCGCAAGTACTGATGACATGAGATCGTTCATTGCGCTGGCAGATTCTTGTAGTCCGTCCGCAAAGAACTCGAGGCTTGGGGTGATACGTAATCCCAGCGCGTTACCCACTTCGCGGCGAATCAACCCCTTGGCCGAAGCCAGGGCCGCTGCGGTTCCCGATTGAGCATCGGCATCACCAAGTACGGTGTAGAAGATAGATGCCTGTTGCAGGTCGCCGGTAACGCGAACATCGGTGACCGTGACAAAGCCAAGACGTGGGTCTTTCACCCGGGTCTCGATCGTTGTCGCGATCACCTCTTTAATGCGATCAGCCACTTTAAGTGCACGATTTGATGCCATGGTTAAACCCGCTTCTTCTCGCGAATCTCGAATACCTGGATTACATCGCCAACTTCAAGCTCCTTGTATGAACCGAGTCCGATACCGCACTCGAATCCATCTTTAACTTCTGTTGCATCATCCTTGAAGCGACGCAGTGACTCGATCGTCAAGTTTTCACCAAGGATCGCTCCGTTCCGCAAAGTGCGAGCTTTGCCATTGCGGCGAATAAATCCATCAAGAACTAAGCAACCAGCGATGTTTCCGACCTTGCTTGATTTGAAGATATCGCGGACCTCTGCATTACCGAGTACAACCTCCTCGTACTCTGGCTTGAGTAGACCCTTAAGGGATGCCTCGATCTCTTCAATCGCCTGATAGATGACGGTGTAGAAGCGAACTTCGACACCTTCTTGATCAGCGAAGATTGCGGTCTGTGGCTCTGGCTTAACGTTGAAGCCGATAATGACAGCTGTGGAGGCAGATGCAAGCGTGACGTCGTTCTTGGTAATCGCACCAACGCCACGGTGGATAACGCGAAGATCAACCTCGCTGCCAACATCGAGTTGTAGCAGGGCATCTTCAAGAGCTTCAACTGAACCTGAAACGTCACCCTTGAGGATGAGGTTAAGAGTGCTGACCTTTGATTGCTCCATGAAGTCTTCCAGAGAGACCTTTTTACGAGTCTTAGCGAGCAGAGCGTTACGCATTGCAAGTTGTCGCTTCTCAGCTATCTGACGAGCGGTACGATCATCTTCAGCGACAATGAAGGAATCACCAGCGCCTGGAACCGAGGTAAAGCCAAGAACTTGTACCGGGCGAGATGGACCAGCCTCAGCCACTGCATCGCCATTCTCATCGAGCATGGCACGCACGCGTCCGTAAGCACCACCGGCAACAATTGCATCTCCAACGCGCAAAGTTCCTCGTTGTACGAGAACGGTTGCCACGGGTCCGCGACCCTTATCTAGGTTGGCTTCAATAGCCACACCGCGAGCAACATCGTCGGCGATGGCGCGCAGATCCAGAGCGGCATCTGCAGTAAGTAGCACGCTATCAATCAACTCATCGAGACCCTCACCCGATTTGGCAGAGACATTTACGAAGATTGTAGTTCCGCCGTATTCCTCCGCGATCAAGTTGTACTCGGTTAATTGCTGGCGGACCTTATCGGGGTTCGCACCTTCCTTATCAACCTTGTTAACTGCAACGACGATTGGAACATCGGCTGCCTGAGCGTGGTTAAGCGCTTCAATAGTCTGTGGCATGACGCCGTCATCCGCGGCAACAACGAGGATCGCGATATCGGTTACCTTGGCACCACGAGCACGCATAGCCGTGAAAGCCTCATGACCTGGGGTATCGATAAAGGTAATTGCGCGCTCTACGCCATCATGCATACGGTGAATCTGATATGCGCCGATGTGCTGCGTGATTCCACCAGCCTCAGATTTAACAACTTCAGTCTTACGGATGGCATCCAAGAGACGAGTCTTACCGTGATCAACGTGACCCATGACGGTCACGATTGGTGAGCGCACGACGAGATCTTCATCGGAAATATCTTCGAGCTCCTGCTCTAGGTTGATATCGAACTCTTCAAGGAGTTCACGATCCTCATCCTCTGGGCTAACGACTTGGATAACAAAACCAAGCTCACCGCCCAGGATCTTGAAGGTATCCTCATCAACAGATTGCGTAGCAGTAACCATCTCACCTAAGTGGAAGAGAGCAGAGACTAATGATGCTGGATCGCCATTAATCTTCTCGGCAAAGTCCATCAGGCTTGCGCCGCGACGTAAGCGAATTACGGTCTTACCATCACCGTGAGGAACAACCGCGCCTCCCAGAGATGGAGCCGCCATATTGTCGAACTCTTCGCGTAGCGCCTTCTTACTCTTATGCGCCTTGCCCTTCTTACTTCCCTGCTTTCCAAATGCACCAGCGGTACCGCCACGTTGATGGCGACCACCACCCTTGCCACCAAAGTTTGATGGACCCGTTGCAGCTGGAGCTGCTGAAGGGGAACGATACGGGGAGCCACCAGAAGCTCCTCCTGGACGTGGAGCGCCTGCACCCGCTGGACGTGGAGCGCCTGCACCCGCTGGACGGGCTGCAAAACCAGGACGAACTGCGCCAGGGCGATTGCCTGCCATGGGTGGGCGCTCACCTGGACGAATTGGACGATTTGCAGGTGGACGTGGAATTGCACCGCCGACTGCAGATGTAAACGGATTATTTCCAGCGCGCGGAGGGCGTGGAATTGCACCAGCACCCTGAACTGGATTTGGGGTGGCAAAGGGATTGTTACCTGGACGCGGTGGCTTTGGAAGCGTGCCATCGGCTGCTGGTGATTTAATCTCAGGGGCTGCTGTTGTTGGTGCAACAGGAAGTACCGGTACTACCGGTGGACGGGGTACCGCCGATGCCGGAGCAGTAGATCCCGCTGATATACCTAGCTGGTTACGTGTGCTCTCATCGAGTTGTGCGATAGCTGCGTCAATTTCAGCCTGAGTTGGCTCTGGCTTCTTTGGCGCTGCCTTCTTGGCAGCAGCCTTCTTAACCGGCGCGCTATCGGCCGGCTTCATATCGGGGAACTTCTCCATCAACTTGCGCACCACGGGTGCTTCAACAGTCGATGATGCTGACTTAACGAACTCACCAACTTCTTGTAACTTGGTGAGGAGCTCTTTGCTATCGAGCCCTAACTCTTTTGCTAATTCGTAAACGCGGACCTTTGCCACAGTTGCCTTCCTGGTTCTCGGCCCCTGCGTCTATCGCGGAGCCTAAATAAGTGCCTTACTCATGAGCGCGAGGTGCTCATGATTGTGTATGTGCCTTCATTTTTGCTCCCTATCAATCGTTAAACGGTTATTCGTATAACGCTCATTCGTAAGACTTCTTTTGAGGAAATCCTCAAGGTCGATAGTGCCAAGTTCTTCTCTGGACTTAAAAGCCCTTGTGAAGGAATGGCGTTGCGTTGCCAACTCGAAACATCTCGGGTGTAGCCACGCTCCTCGACCATGGAGTTCGCGATCGGGATCTGGAGTTACCTGACCATCAATTGCGACTAGGTGGAGGAGTCCTTTCGAACTCTCCCGGTTCCGACAGGCGATACAGCTGCGCATCTGAACCATTAGGGAGAACCTTACTCGCTCGGGGCGGAGAGGCGTAAATCCTCACTGTCAGCGGCGAGCGCCTGGGCTGCCGCAGCCTCTGCCGCAGCTGAGGCCTTAGCAATATCACTCGGCTTCAGTAACCGTTCGACGGGGTTATCGGGGTGAATATCCATCCGCCAACCCGTTAGTTTGACCGCGAGCCGGACATTTTGGCCATCCTTGCCAATCGCTAAGGAGAGCTGGAAATCAGGCACGATGACCTTGGCTGACCTTGCGGCTAAATCCACGATCTCAACGCTAGTCACCCGCGCCGGTGCTAAAGCGCTGGCAACGTAGAGGGCGGGATCTTCCGAGAAATCTACGATATCGATCTTCTCGCCATGAAGTTCGTCGGTGACCGCCTTTGATCGTGCGCCCATTGGGCCAATTAAAGCGCCCTTTGGACTGACCCCCACGCGGTTAGAGCGGACTGACACCTTGGAGCGATGTCCTGGTTCGCGGGAGACACCAATGATCTCAACGACGCGATCCTTGAGTTCAGGGACTTCGAGGGTAAAGAGCATCTTTACAAACATGGGATGGGTGCGCGAGAGAGTGACCTCAGGTCCCTTCTCGCCCTGGCGCACGTCGACAACATAGGCCTTGATGCGATCCCCGTGCTTGAAGTGCTCGGTCGGCACTTGCTCGTTCAGGGGTACCTTGCCCTCCACCCGTCCGAGGTCCACATAGACGATATTTGCATCACGACCCTGTTGAACAATTCCAGAGATGATGTCCCCAACACTCCCCGTGAACTCCGCGACGATTCCAGCATCATTCATGGCGCGCATCTTCTCTTTCAAGACTTTGCGAACCAGGGATTTGATCTTCGATTCGAATCCTTCTGGCATATCGGTAATGGTGCCGGAGTAAATTCCTTCGGAATCAAATTGTGGAACATGAATCAAGATCTCACCGGTCTGGCGATTGAGGACGGCACGACCTTGTGGCTTTGCCTCGGGAATCTCGCAATAGCCTTCGGTCACTGTCTGCTCAATAGAGTTAATTAATTTTTCCAGGGGGATTCCCTTCTCAACCGTCATGGCAAGAAGTGCATCAACATCAACGCTCATTCTTGCTCACCTTTGTTGAGTGACTTAAATTCAATTTCAATCTGGGCGAGAGAGATATCAGCGAGCGCGACCACTTCACCATCAATTACTACGTTCTGCTCCGCCTGCTCTCCAATGCGACCCTTCTTTATTAAGCCATTGATGAGAGTTGCGGTGACCAATCGACCTTGATTCTTACGCCAGTGGCGCGGGAGGGTCAGTGCTCGATCTGTACCGGGAGTCGTGACTTCGAGAGTAAAGGGGTGCTCACCGAGTTCAGGAAGATTTTCCAATATTTCAGAGATTTCTTTGGTGACCACGGTGACTTGATCGAGATTCAGGGGGAGATCGCCATCTATAACAACGGTGAGGAGTCGAGGTGAGCCACCTTCAAGGGTGACCTCTTCAAGATATACGCCAGCCGCCGCAACAATCGGGGCTAAGCTCGAGGTAATTGCCTCAATAACACTCATTACTGGCTCACTTTCCGCTATTTAGTTATAACCCAACTATAACTCAACTTCGCAATCAGGGCCGCCACCACAAATAGGAAGATGCGACGCACGAGGGGTGAACCGCCTCGAATCGCCAGTCGAGAGCCAATTAGCGCGCCGATAACATTGGCAAAAGCGAGCGCTAATCCCAGGCGCCACCAGATATGACCCGTGATTTGAAAGGTCAGGATTGCGCCGAAGTTCGTTGCGATATTTACGAGTTTCGCCGTCGCACTCGCCTTTAAGAATTCGTATCCAACAATGATGACAAGCAGGAAGACGAGAAAAGTTCCAGTACCCGGGCCAAAGATTCCGTCGTAGAAACCGATGAGGAGTCCACAGCCAGCGACGATCCAAAGGCGCGTTGTATCTGTGAATCGCAGACGTTCATCTAATCCGAGTTCAGGTTTACGCCAGGTGTATATCCCGACTAGCACCAAGAGAGTGAGAATCAACGGATGAAATACCGTCGTTGGGAAATGCGATGCAAGACGCGCCCCAGCAATTGATCCGACAAGGGCAGGTAGCGCCATCGTTGTGGTTAGTCGGAGGTCTGGTCTTACCTTCTTGAAGTACGAAGCGGCAGCGGTAGATGTTCCAAAGATCGAGGGGATCTTATTTGTGCCGAGAATCAATGGAATCGGCTTATTGGAAATTCCAAGCAGTAACGCCGGAAGTTGGACAAGTCCTCCACCGCCGGCAACGGCATCAACAAATCCGGCGAAGCCCGCCGCGAGGGCTAAGAAGAGAAAGTTTGCAACCGACATTAATTAATCGCGTTAAGAATCTCTGCGTGGGCACCTTCTGCTACAAACTCTTCCTTGCTTCCGGTTGCACGGACTCGGAACTCAATCTTGCCTTCGGCTAGCGACTTGCCGACTATGACGATGTAAGGAATACCTATCAACTCGGCATCCTTGAATTTCACACCAGCACTAGCATCTCGGCGGTCATCAAAGAGCACTGTCAGTCCAGCCAACTCCAACTCAATTGCTAACTTGGCCGCGTAGTCAAAGATGGCATCTTCTTTGCCAGCTGCGACGAGGTGCACCTCGGCGGGGGCGATCTCACGGGGCCAGTTGAGCCCAATCTCGTCATAACTCTGCTCTGCGATCGCAGCAACAGCGCGCGATACACCAATTCCATACGAGCCCATTGTCACAACCTGCGCTTTGCCGTTCTGGTCTAGAACCGTAAGTCCAAGAGCCTGCGCATACTTTCGACCAAGTTGGAAGATATGGCCGATCTCGATGGCGCGATCAATCACAACTGGTGTTTCACAATTTGGACATGGATCGCCGGCTTTCACCTCCGCGGCCTCTACAAAAGCGGTGACAGTGAAGTCACGCCCGTGGGTCACGTAGCGCGCATGTTTATCGCGAGCATTTGCGCCGGTGATCCACTGTGATCCAATAACGATGCGAGGATCGGCGTAAACGGTAATGCCAAGTTCTGCGGCATCTTGAGGTCCGACATAACCTTTAACAAGTCCAGGGAACTTGGCAAAATCTTCCTCTTCAAAGAGGCGAATCTCTTGTACCCCAACAAGGTTGGCGCCCACTCGCTTCAGGTCAACTTCACGATCACCCGGAACTAGAACCGAGATGGCTTTCCCATCGGCCAGAAGCAGAACATTTTTTAGGGTATCGGCTCCAGTTATTGTCACACCAAATTTTGAATTCACCAGGTCAACGAGAGAATCAATCGTTGGGGTATTTGGAGAGTCAAACACTTCAAGAGCTGGAGGGAGTTCGCCGTTATATGGCGCAACCTTGGTAACCATCGCCTCGACATTAGCCGCGAATCCACACTTCTCACAGAGAACATAGGTATCTTCACCAGTCGGGCAGGGTGCCAGAAACTCTTCGGATTTAGAACCACCCATCGCACCAGACATCGCGGAGACGATATTGAACTTCAACCCCAAGCGATTGAAAGTCTTAATGTATGCCTCACGGTGGCGCTGATAACTGGCCTCGAGGCCTGCATCATCAATATCGAAGGAGTAAGAATCTTTCATCACGAATTCGCGGCCGCGGATAATTCCACTGCGCGGCCGCGGCTCATCGCGGAACTTTGTCTGGATCTGATAGATGGAAAGTGGCAGATCTTTGTACGAGGAGAACTCGCCCTTCACCATCAAGGTAAACATCTCTTCATGAGTAGGACCTAAAAGGTAGTCATTACCTCTGCGATCCTTCAGCCGAAAGAGATCGGGGCCATATTCGTGCCAGCGGTTGGTCTCTTCGTACGGTTCACGGGGAAGTAGCGATGGAAAATGCACCTCTTGAAAACCGGCGTTATCCATCTCTTCACGGATCACTTTTTCGACGTTGCGGTAGGTGCGATACCCCAAAGGCAACCAAGAGTAAATTCCTGCAGCGACGCGGCGCACGTAGCCGGCGCGTACCAAGAGGCGATGGCTCGCTACCTCTGCATCGGCAGGATCTTCGCGTAGCGTACGCAGTAAAAGGGTCGACATTCGCAACATGCGAGAACCCTATCTAACGCAGAAAGTCTTAAAGACCGTTCACCGTTGGTGTACCAGATGCCGCGCCCGCAGCGGCCATCAAATCGGCTAAGCGATTGGCTTCAAAAATCAAAGTTTCCACTATCTCCGACTCAGGAACGGTTTTAATGACCTCACCCTTCACAAAGATCTGACCTTTACCGTTGCCAGATGCAACACCAAGATCTGCCTCGCGCGCCTCTCCCGGTCCATTCACAACACAACCCATGACCGCTACGCGAAGCGGAACTGTCATTCCTTGCAGCCCTGCCTGCACTTTCTCTGCAAGGGAGTACACATCTACCTGCGCGCGACCACACGATGGGCAGGAGACAATCTCTAACTTACGCTGGCGCAAGTTGAGGGACTCAAGAATTGAAATACCGACCTTGACCTCTTCAACGGGGGGCGCTGAGAGTGAGACGCGAATGGTGTCGCCAATTCCTTCGGCGAGAAGAATGGCAAATGCGGTGGCAGATTTAATGGTGCCTTGAAAGATTGGACCAGCTTCAGTCACGCCAAGATGCAACGGATAGTCGCATTGTGCGGAGAGGAGGCGATAGGCCTTGACCATCGTCACAGGATCGTGGTGCTTCACAGAGATCTTAATATCAGAGAAGCCATGCTCTTCGAAGAGTGATGCCTCCCAGAGCGCTGATTCAGCAAGGGCTTCTGGGGTGGCCTTGCCATATTTGGCGAGCAGGCGAGGATCTAGCGAACCAGCATTTACTCCAATGCGGATTGGGATTCCGGCATCTCCAGCGGCCTTGGCGACCTCTTTTACCTTGTCATCAAATTGCTTGATATTGCCCGGGTTGACGCGCACCGCGGCGCAGCCAGCATCTATGGCAGCGAAGATGTACTTGGGCTGGAAGTGAATATCGGCGATAACGGGAATCTGGGACTTCTTGGCGATTGACTTCAAGGCATCGGCATCATCTTGGCTAGGAACAGCGACGCGCACGATCTGGCAACCTGAGGCGGTGAGCTCAGCGATCTGCTGAAGGGTGGCATTCACATCTGAGGTGAGCGTGGTGCACATCGATTGCACGCTTACCGGGGCATCCCCACCAACCAAGACACTTCCCACCTTGAGCTGCTTGCTCTTACGGCGTGGGGAGAGAACGGGAGGGGGCGCTGAAGGAATTCCGAGATCAACCATGTCTTTATTCTGCCTCAAATCAGAGATTGAAGTGGACTGGATTGAAGATGTCGGCTGCAAGCAGCATCAACGAGAGCGCCACCAAGAAGATAAAGACCACAGCTGTCACCGGCATTAATTTTTCGAGATCGATGGGATCTGGGGCGGGACGTCCGGATCGGCGTGCACGCGACCTGCGAAAACCGTCGGCCACCGCGATCGCCATATGGCCACCATCGAGTGGGAGAAGGGGCAGGAGATTGAATATCCCAACGAAGATATTAAGGCTGGCAATAATCAGGAGGAAGGTTTCTAACTTATTACCGAAACTTAGAGCCTGATCGCTGGCTGTAGCGGCAGAGGCCTGTGCCACACCGACAACGCCAACCAGCCCATTCGCATCTCGCTTCTGACCCAAGAAGGTTTGGCGAAAGAGTGCGGGGACCTTTCCTGGCAGCGTCACCAGCGAGGTAGCGCTGGTTGTGAAGAAGCTCGAGCCGAGGCTCCAAGTATCGTGGAGTGAGGTCACAATTCCCTCGCGCCGCAGACCAATCTTGCTCATAATTCCGAGCATTCCAAATTCTTTACCGCTAGCGCTCACAACGGCAGGGGTCACAATAATGGTCAGAGTTTGACCACCTCGGTTGATTACAAGTGTGAGCGGTTTTCCAGCAGAGTCATGAATAACACGTACATCCGAGCTCCAATTCTTAACTACTTTGCCGTTGATCGAGAGGATGCGATCGCCGGCTTTTAGTCCAGCGGCCAGCGCTGGTGAAGGAGTTGCACTCTTAGCACAAATGTTGGAGGTTGTACTGAGATTAATGCAAGGCAGCACTTGATTGATGATGGGTAGGGAGGTCGAGGTGCCGATCCCAAAGAAGATTGTAAAGATTAAAAGGAAACCAATGATGAAGTGGCTTACCGACCCTGCGCCCAGAACGATCAGACGCCTAGGGGTAGATGCGCGAACAAATGAGCGCTCGCTATCTGCGGGTTCTAACTCTTCATGGATCGACATGCCAACGATGCGGCAGTAGCCGCCAGCTGGAATCGCCTTCACACCAAACTCTGTCTCACCGCGAGTGAAGGACCAGATTTTATAACCAAAGCCCAGGAAGAACTCGGTGACCTTCATACCAAACTTTCTGGCAAAGAAGAAGTGACCAAATTCGTGGATCATTACTGATGTCAAGAGCGCAACGACAAAGGCGAGCACTCCGAGGGCTTGCAACATTATTTACTCTCCAAAATGAGGGATCGGGCAACCTGACGAGCATCCTGCTCGATCGCGCTGACATCTGAGATATCTCTTACCTGTGAATCCCCTAAGGAATCTAAGTGCAGTGTTGTTGCAGCGACGATCTCCACGATCGCCATAAAATCTAACTCACCATCCATAAATGCAGCAACCGCAACTTCATTGGCCGCGTTAAACACTGCTGGGAGTCCACCTCCGCGCGTGCCACAGTGGCGGGCCAAATCAATGGCAGGAAAACGCCTGGGATCGATGGGCGAAAAGTTCCACGTGTGAGTTGAAGTCCAATCTACGGCTGTAGTTGCATGTGGGGTCCGGTGAGGAGCACCCAGCGCATACGCAATTGGGCCTTTCATATTAGGAGGACTTAACTGCGCAATGCTTGCACCATCGACAAACTCCACCATCGAGTGAATAACCGACTGTGGGTGAATAACCGCCTCAATCTTCTCGTAAGGGAGATCAAATAAATAGTGCGCTTCGATAATTTCCAGACCTTTATTAACAAGTGTTGCGGAGTTAATCGTGACGACTGGACCCATCGACCAAGTTGGGTGGGAAAGAGCTTCGGTGAGTGTCACACTAGAAAGGTCGCTGCGATCTCTAAACGCCCCTCCACTTGCCGTAAGTATTGCGCGCTTTACCTCGCTCCGCGACCCTGCCATGAAGCATTGATAGAGCGCGCTGTGCTCAGAATCGACTGGAATGATTCGATCTAGACCAAAGGCAGTGACGAGGCTTCCGCCAGCGACCAATGACTCTTTATTAGCAAGAGCGACCATATTCCCCGCGCCCAAGGCGGCCAGGGTCGGTCCAAGTCCAATGGAACCAGTAATTCCGTTGAGAACAATGTCGCAAGTAATGGCTGCGATTTCGCAGGATGCTAACGGACCATCAATAACTTGAATATCCCCCGCCAAAGCTCGTGCAGCGGCTCCGTGCGCACTCACTCCAATAATCTTTACATCGAAAGCCTGTGCCTGCGCCATCAGCGCTGCCAGATTTCCACCACCAGATGCAAGGGCAATCACCTTGAATTTATCGGGGTTGGCAGCAACTACCTCGAGCGCTTGCACGCCGATTGACCCTGTCGAACCCAGGATGACAATCTCGCGCATGACTTTACTTTCTACTGTTCGGCTGTAACGCTGTTGAGTTCTGCCGCCGCCAATTGCCCACAAGCGCCGTCAATCTCACGACCACGGGTGTCACGAACTGTTACTGGAACGCCATAACTTTCCAGGATGGAGACAAAGGTTGCTTCATCAGCGGGGCGAGAAGCAGTCCACTTTGATCCCGGTGTTGGATTGAGCGGAATGAGGTTCACATGGGCGTTGCGATTTTTAAGTAGCCGTCCTAGCAAGTCAGAGCGCCAAGCCTGATCATTAATATCGCGTATCAAGGCATATTCAATTGAGTAACGCCGACCAGTCTTATTGGCATAGGCGTCAGCTGCTGCCAAAACTTCTTTGACCTTCCAGCGTGAATTAATCGGGACCAATGAATCACGGAGTTCATCGTCGGGAGTGTGAAGTGAGACCGCCAGGGTAACGGGGATATCTTCCTTCGCTAACTTTTCAATCCCGTTCACCAGGCCGACCGTAGAGACTGTCACTGAACGAGCACCGATGCCCAAACCATCAGGTTGTGGCGCAGTGATGTTACGAACGGTTCTGATAACTGCGTTGTAATTAGCGAGGGGTTCACCCATTCCCATAAAGACCACGTTAGAGAGACGAGTGGGTCCACCAGGAAGTTCCCCTAAAGCACATGCGCGCGCTGCAGCTACCACTTGGGCGGTGATCTCGCCGGCGGTGAGATTTCGGGTCAGCCCAGCTTGGCCAGTGGCACAGAACGGACAGTTCATTCCGCAGCCCGCCTGTGAAGAGATACAGACGGTAGTACGATCGCTGTAACGCATAAGAACGCTTTCGACAAGAACCCCATCATGCAATCGCCACAAATCTTTACGTGTGGTTCCTCCATCACATTCGATAGAGCGGACGAGAGAGATCAACTTTGGCGTGAACTTTTCAGCCATCAACGTACGCATCTCTTTTGGAATGTCGGTCCATGAATCGGTATCGTCATTGTGATGCGTAAAGAAGTGAGTTGCGACTTGGTTAGCTCGGAAAGCTGGGATCCCCAGTTCAACTGCTAACGCCTTGCGACCCTCGGGATCTAGGTCGGCAAAGTGCTGGGGGGGTTTGACACGTTGCTTGGGTTCATCAAAGATCAATTTTAGAGAGTTATCTTCACTCATATCTGCCGCCTTATAACTTGAAGTGTTGAATGAGTTCGAAGACGAACCAGACCGAGGGCGCTGTAAAGAGGAGTGAATCAATCCGATCGAGGATTCCACCGTGGCCCGGCAAGATAGTCCCCATATCTTTTATCCGGAGATCGCGCTTAACAGCTGATTCAATGAGATCACCGCAGGTCGCGGTGATTACGCCAAGGACACCGACGAGCGCACCGAGCCACCAGTAATCATCAAGGATATAAAAAAAGACCAAGCCGGCCCCGATCGTGGTCGCGACAATGGCCCCCGAGAGCCCCTCCCAAGTTTTCTTCGGGCTGATGTGCGGAGCCATCGGATGTTTGCCGAAGAGCACGCCAGAAAAGTAGGCGAAGGTATCATTGAAGCTGACCAGAACGACCAAGGTGAATACCTTGGATATGGGGTTCGGTGAGTGAGCTAACAGAAGTACAAAGCCGGCCAAGAATGGAATATAGAAGATCGCAAAGACTGCTGCGGTGGAGCGCTTCACGAAATCCTTCGGTGAGGCCAGAAGGAGATAGACCATCACATTTGGGATGGCAACGGCTAAAGAGATCGAAAGACCTTCGATCTTGCCGAACCAAGTAGCGCTGAGAATTCCCGTCGCGGCCACGTAGAGAGGAAGCTCTGAAATATCGATTCCGCCAAATTTATAAGCCCGCAGCATCTCGCGCATCGCGAGCAACACCGCCACCCAAGTACTTATGGCAAAGATAATCGGGTCAAGTTTGAGAGATCCAAAGACGATGAGCAAAATTCCCATAGAGACAACGATCGATGGAAGCAGATCTCTGCCAGCGCGTTTATTTATTGCATCGTTGATCGAATGCAGATCATCCATAGCTGAGTAAACCCTTGAAGTGAAATTACACCTCGAGGAGTTCGGCCTCCTTATGCTTTAAAAGTTCGTCGATCTTGGCAACGTGATCCGTTGTGACCTTCTCTAGCTCCTTCTCGGAGCGGGAGAGATCATCCTTCCCAATCTCGCCATCCTTTTCTAACTTCTCCATCGTCTCTTTTGCGGCGCGACGAATATTGCGGATGGAGACTCGAGACTCTTCCGCCTTGACGCGAGCTACCTTGATGAAGTCTTTGCGACGCTCTTCAGTGAGCTGTGGAAAATTGACGCGAATCACTCCACCATCATTTGCGGGGTTAACACCAAGATCAGAGTCGCGGATCGCCTTCTCAATTGCAGACATCGCCCCCTTGTCAAAGGGAGAGATGATCGCCATCCGCGCCTCGGGAACCTGGAAGGTGGCGAGTTGGGCTAGCGGGGTGTAGCTCCCGTAATAATCCACCATAATTTTCTGGAACATAGCTGGGTGGGCGCGTCCAGTGCGGATCGCTCCGAAGTCTTCCTTGGCGACCTCAACGGCCTTGCTCATCTTGGCGCCAGCATCAGCCAGCGTGGTTGCTAAATCAGACATCTCGCTCCTTCAAGGTGAGGCAATTGCATTGAATCAAATTGATGTCCGCTCTAGCGAAAATCGCTAAGGAGGAACCTTAGGAGACTAGAGTACCAATTGCGTCGCCGCGAACTGCGCGAGCGATATTGCCCTTGTTCTTGAGGTCAAAAACAACGATCGGCAACTTATTTTCGCGGCAGAGGCTAAAGGCCGCAGCGTCTGCAACCGCAAGGGACTTGGCAATCACATCATCAAAGCTAATTGCGGAGTATTTAGTGGCCATGGGGTCCTTCTTGGGGTCGGCGGTATAAACCCCATCTACCCCACTCTTGGCAAGAAGCAGCGCTTCAGAGCCAATTTCTAAGGCGCGCTGCGCAGCAACGGTATCGGTCGTGAAGTACGGCATCCCGGCGCCAGCGCCAAAGATTACGACGCGACCCTTTTCGAGGTGGCGAATCGCGCGGCGTGGAATATATGGCTCCGCTACCTGGCCCATGGTAATCGCGGTCTGCACTCGAGTTTCGATGCCCTCTTTTTCCAGAAAATCTTGTAGCGCAAGGCAGTTCATAACAGTGCCGAGCATTCCCATGTAGTCAGCGCGCGCTCTATCCATTCCGCGCTGCTGTAACTCTGCCCCGCGGAAGTAATTACCTCCGCCCACCACGATGGCAATTTGAGTACCGCTGCGAACTACTTCTGCGATCTGTTCCGCGATATCGTGCACAACATCGGGGTCGACTCCGATCCCCTTCGCTCCCCCAAAGACTTCTCCAGAAAGTTTAAGGAGCACTCGCTTATAACCCTTTGTGGTCATTGCTGAACCGGTCATAAGCAAGAGCTCCTAACTTTAAGTGGAACTTTAAGCGAGAGAATGTATGGTGCTGAGATTACTGTCCAACTCGGAAACGGTGAAAGGCCGACACGGCAGTCTTTGCCTCGTCTAGTACCTGCTGCACTGTCTTTTTGGCATCCTTCGCAAAGGCCTGCTCCAAGAGGCTAACTTCTTTCACAAAGCCGGTAACGCGGCCAGCCACAATCTTTTCGATTGCCGCTTCCGGCTTACCTTCATTGCGGGCTGTCTCTTCAGCGATATGGCGCTCGTTGGCAATGGCCTCGGCAGGAACAGCATCTCGATCTAGATATTGTGGAGCGAAAGCCGCAATGTGCTGCGCAACATCCTTGCCTGCCTCTGGAGCCTCGGTTGTTGTTTGAACAAGCACTCCGAGCTGGGGAGGGAGGTCAGGATTGGTGCGGTGCAAGTAGATCGCAACTGGTGAACCCTCAAGAAGTGCAATACGACGAAGCTCAATCTTCTCGCCGAGAGTTGCATTTCCCTCATCTATGCGGACTTGAACAGTCGCGCCAGAAGGCAGGGTCGAAGCTAAGAAAGCATCCAGAGCTGAAATCTTTGAGGTAAAGAGATGTGCCAGAAGTTCTTCAGCCAACTCAATAAAGCGCTCACCCTTTGCGACGAAATCTGTCTCGCAAGCGAGTTCCAGCATCACGCCAAGGTTGCCCTCAGCCTTGGCCAGAACAACTCCGTTAGAAGTTGTGCGACCTTCACGCTTGGTGACTCCCTTGAGTCCCTTAACGCGAATGATCTCAACGGCTTTATCAAAATCACCATCGGCCTCATCCAGCGCCTTCTTGCAATCGAGCATGCCCGCGGCGGTTGCCTCGCGCAGACGCTTTACATCTTCTGCTGTATATGAAGCCACGAATTATTCTCCCTTTACTTCTTCTGGTGCTGTCGTCTCTGTTACGGTAATTTCTGCGACTGGTGCCTCACTGACTACAACTTCTGTCAGAGCCACCGCATCGACTGGCGCCTCTTCCACCTGAGCAACGGGATCTGTCGCAGCGAGGGCAGATTCAACTTCTGTGAACTGCTCATCAGCCTTTGTAACTTTGTCGGCGAGCGCTGCAGCTGCTGCTGAGCGAGCGGCAAGACCAGCTACTGCTGCATCTGCGATAACTCGAGTCAAGAGTCCGATGGAGCGGATTGCATCATCGTTACCAGGAATCTTGTAATCGACCTCATCTGGATCGCAGTTGGTATCCAAGATAGCAACGACCGGGATGCCAAGCTTCCTCGCCTCGGCAACCGCTAGGTGCTCCTTCTTGGTGTCAACTACCCAGATCGCACTAGGCAACTTGGTCATGTTGCGGATACCTTCAAGGTTCTTGGTGAGCTTCTCGCGCTCGCGACGAAGTACCAATAGCTCCTTCTTCGTTAAAACTTGATCGTTCTTCTGCTCGAGTTGCTCAAGCTCCTTCAAACGCTGAATACGCTTGTACACAGTTGGGAAGTTGGTCAACATTCCACCCAACCAACGCTCGGTAACGTAAGGCATTCCAACTCGAGCGGCCTGCTCGATAATGGGTTGATGCGCCTGCTTCTTGGTGCCAACAAAGAGGATGTGTCCACCCTTTGCGACAGTGTCTTTAATGAAGTCATAGGCTGAATCGATCAGACCAAGTGACTGCTGAATATCGATGATGTAGATGCCATTGCGCTCAGCGAAGATAAATCGCTTCATCTTTGGGTTCCAACGACGGGTCTGGTGTCCGAAATGGACTCCGCTATCGAGGAGTTCTCGCATTGTTACAACTGCCATGACGGCACTCTCCTTTATTGCATGCAGAAGCACATGCACTCGGTTATCGAAGCGGCAATTTGCCGATTCCCTAGCATCTGGGCACCGACTTACTCGTTGAGTAAGACCGAAATGGTTTCCCGCCTAGACGGGTTAGATGCGTGAAGTCAGATCTTGCGATCTGCTGGGGTAAGTCTAAGTCCAGGAGGTCAAAACCCTAAAATCGAGGGTCGATTAGGCTCTAGGGTGAGCGTTGTCGAAGGCTTTTTGCAGGCGCTCGGGCGAAACATGGGTATAAATCTGGGTAGTAGCGAGCGAGGAGTGACCCAAAATCTCTTGCACGGTGCGCAGATCTGCTCCGCCCTCCAGAAGGTGAGTCGCCGCGGTGTGGCGTAGCCCGTGGGGTCCCATCTTGGAGCCAACTGCCCCCATCGCTTGGTAGACCACCTCGCGAACGGTTCTTTGATCGATCCGACTCCCCCGCGAGCCTAAAAAGACTGCGCTCCCCGATTTCTCGCTGGCCAGGGCGGGGCGTGCCACCTCTAGATAACTCCGTAGCGCCTGCACCGCCGGGATTCCCATTGGAACGACCCGCTCTTTACTGCCCTTACCCATCACCTGCAGAGTGTTACGCGATTCATCAATGGAGCGAATATCCAGACCGCAGAGCTCTGAAACACGGACCCCTGTCGCATACAAGACCTCGATCATCGCTCGGTCGCGAATTGCCAAGGGTGTTGGCTCTTCGTCGACCCGTAGCTGCACACTTGCTAAAACAGTTTCGGTATCTGCAAGATCCAAAACTTCTGGCAGAGTGCGATGCGCTTTCGGGATGGCAAGTTCGGCGCCGAGATCACTCTTAATCCAGCCTTGGCTCGCTGCCCAATATGTAAACGCTCGAATCGAAACGATCCGTCGCGCCATCGTGGATCGGGCTACACCTGCTCCTTGTAACTCCGCCAACCACGAGCGAATATGTGTGAGCTCTAGTTGAGAGAACTCATCGATGTGCAGCTTCTTGATATGTTTAAGAAAAGATTCCAAGTCGCTGACGTAGCCTTTGATCGAGTTCTCAGCAAGATTGCGCACTAGTACAAGATGTTCCTCATATGCTGCAATTAACTCAGAGCTCACACCTTGAAGGCTACTCGGGTTTACGACCTTGCCGCAGTAAGCCATAGGTAACGGCATCTTCAAGAGCCATCGCTGAGGCCGCAATCACATTCTCATGAACTCCAACTGTGGTCCATGAGCCATCTCCATCGCTGGTTTCCACTAGGACACGTGTGACGGCGCCAGTGCCAAGTCGACCTTCGAGAATACGCACCTTGTAATCGGTTAATTCCAAGCGCTCGAGTTCCGGGTAGAACTTCTTAAGACCAGAACGCAGCGCTGTATCGATCGCATTGACTGGGCCATTCCCAAAACCTTGCGTCACAATGCTTTCACCGTGCGCGGTGAGAGTGACCGTTGCCTTTGAAGTTACTCCCCCGCTGGCATCGCCATCAACGGTGGTCTGCCAATCTTCAATAGTGAAGAAGTCGGCGCGCTTTCCCGCGATTTCTTCCCGCAGAAGAAGTTCGAAGGAGGCATCGGCCGCTTCAAAAGTGAAGCCCCGAGATTCCATCTCTTTAACTCGATCAACAACGCGAGCAACAACTTCCCTATCACCGCCGAGGTCGATGCCTAACTCCTTTGATTTCAATTCAATGGATGCGCGACCCGCCATCTCTGAAACCAGCATCCGCATATCGTTTCCGACGCTTGACGGATCTTCATGCTGATACATAGCAGGATCCACCTTAATTGCGCTGGCATGTAGCCCCGCCTTGTGGGCGAAAGCCGAGGTACCGACATAAGGCTGACGAGCGCTCGGGGCAACATTTGTTACCTCGGCCACCGCATGTGAAATTCTGAAAGACTCTTGTAGGGCCCCAACAGGGAGAACTGGTCTCTTCATTTTAAGTTCGAGATTTGCGATGATGCTGACTAGATCTGCATTACCGGTGCGCTCGCCGTAGCCATTTAGCGTTCCCTGTACGTGAGTCACGCCAGCCTCAATAGCAGCGAGTGAGTTGGCAATCGCACATCCGGTGTCATTGTGGCAATGAATACCGAGGCGAGCCGATGAGGCGTGCAACACCTCGTGCACAACATCTGTAAGTTCGGCTGGCAACATTCCTCCGTTGGTGTCGCAGAGTGCGATGACATCAGCACCAGATTCCGCTGCCACACGAACTACTTCAAGGGCATATGCCTTGTTGGAGCGGTAACCATCGAAGAAGTGTTCTGCATCGAGAAAGACGCGCTGCCCACCCTCGCGCAGGAATTGGATCGAACTGCGAATCATCTCTAGGTTCTCAGCAAGCGTTGTCTTCAGAGCAAGTTCAACATGGCGATCGTGGCTCTTTGCAACGAGGGTAACTGCCGGTGCGCCTGAATCTCGTAGCGCACGAAGCAATGCATCATCGGCAGCTTGCAGACCCGGCCGTCGAGTTGCGCCAAAGGCTACAAAGGTAGCGTTCTTCAATTTCAACTCGGTCTGAGCTAACTTAAAGAACTCGGTATCTTTCGGATTTGCTCCCGGCCAACCACCTTCAATAAATCCAACGCCCAAATCATCTAAGTGGCGCGCGATCGCCAACTTGTCATGAACCGAGAGATTGAGCCCCTCTTGCTGCGCGCCATCGCGCAGCGTGGTGTCATAGATATGAAAGGCATCAGATACGGACATTATGAAACTCGCTTGTTCCAGCCGTGCTTGTCCTCAATTGTGCCATGTTGAATTCCAAGCAACGTCTGACGAATTTGATTTGTGATAGGACCTGGGTTGCCATCACCAGTTGGCCATGTGCCTTGTGCGCTCTTGGCTGCACCAACAGGAGTCACAACCGCGGCAGTCCCGCAGGCAAAGATTTCAGTGATCTCACCTGAGTTCACACCACGGTGCCAATCATCGACAGAGATCATTACCTCTTCCACCTTGTAACCCAGATCTTGTGCGACTTGGAGAACCGAACTGCGCGTTACTCCGGCAAGAAGAGTTCCGGTGAGTTTAGGAGTGAAGACAGTTGCTCCTTGGCCCGCGCCTTTAACAAAGAAGAGGTTCATACCGCCCATCTCTTCGACCCATTTGCGCTCCATGGCATCTAGCCAAACGACCTGGTCGCAGCCTTCGGCGGCGGCTTGCTTCTGTGCCAAGAGGGAACCTGCGTAATTTCCACCGGTCTTGGCCTCACCTGTACCGCCAGGCGCCGCTCGAACATATTCAGTCGAGATCCAAACAGTTACAGCTTTACCTGGATTGAAGTATGCCGAGGCGGGAGTCGTAATGACGATGTAAGTAGCTTGGTTGCTGGGACGAACACCGAGACCAATTTCACTGGCAAACATAAAGGGGCGGATATAGAGGGATTCACCGAAATTCTTCGGAACCCAAGCGCGCTCGTGGTTCACGAGTGCCTCTACCGTTCTGACGAAATCTTGCATCGGGAGTTCGGGGAGCGCCATGCGAGCGGCACTGCGACGAAAACGTTCTGCATTAGCCTCTGGGCGAAAGAGACTGACTCCCCCATTCGGCTGGATATACGCCTTGAGTCCTTCAAAAATTTCCTGACCGTAGTGCAGGACTGATGTAGCAGGATCAATAGAGAGAGGGCCGTAAGTTTTGAGCTCTGCATCGGACCAGCCACTAGCCTCACTCCACTGGGCTAGCACCATGTTGTCGGTATAGTGTTTGCCAAAACCTCCCTGCGCCACCTTGGCCGCGCGATCTGCATCGCTCGCCGGATTTGGATTGGGATTGAGGATGATCTTCATTTATAGGGCTCCCGCCAGCGCATCACCGATTTGTACGGTGCTTCTCTTTGTATCTCCACGAGTCAGTAAATCTGCGGCAACTGCGCGTTCTACATCTGCAGCAGCTTCTATCTCACCCAAGTGAGTCAAGAGCATCGCAACGGACATAACGGTCGCCGTTGGATCAGCAAGAGATTTTCCAGCAATATCTGGGGCAGAGCCATGTACCGGCTCAAACATTGACGGGAACTCTCTGGTCGGATTGATATTGCCAGAAGCGGCAAGGCCGATCCCTCCGCAAATAGCGGCAGCGATATCAGTCAAGATATCTCCGAAAAGGTTATCTGTCACAACGACGTCAAAGCGCTCAGGATTGGTCACGAAGAACATCGAAGCTGCATCGACGTGGAGGTAATCGGTCGCAATATCTGGAAACTCTTTAGCAACTTCATTAAATGTACGTGTCCAGAGGCCACCCGAGTGAGTCAGAACATTGTTTTTGTGCACCAAAGTAAGTTTCTTACGGGGACGAGCTGATGCACGAGCGAAGGCATCACGAATGACGCGCTCTGCACCACGACGGGTGTTAAGTGACTCTTCTGTTGCAATCTCAGCAGCTGTACCAAAAGCGAGATTTCCTCCAGCGCCAACATAAGGTCCTTCGGTTCCTTCACGCACCACGATGAAATCGATAGGAGCTTGCGTAGCCAATGGCGAAGTAACACCAGCGTGCAACTTTGCGGGGCGCAGGTTTACATACTGATCGAAGGCAAAGCGTAATTTGAGGAGAAGTCCACGTTCAAGAACTCCACTGGGGACAGAGGGATCACCAACGGCGCCAAGCAAGATGACATCGCTCTTAGCGATCTCAGCCATAGTTTCATCGCTCATGACTTCGCCAGTAGCATGCCAATGGGCAGCTCCTAAGTGGTAAGGCACCTTGGTAAAAGAGAGGTCATACTTTGCGGAAACTTTCTCCAGAACTTTGAGACCTTCGGCAACTACCTCAGGTCCAATTCCATCTCCGGCGATTATCGCGAGATTGAACTCCTTCACTAGGAGACCAAGGTAACTGTGCGGACGAGATCTGCCCCGGTTTCATGCGCCAACTTTGCCATGATCTCAGAGGAGAGAGCTGAGTCGATGTTCAGCGCCATAAGCGCCTCACCACCAGCTTCGCTACGCGCAACCTGCATACCAGCAATATTGATACCGGCAGCGCCGATAATTCCGCCAACCGCGCCCACAACACCGGGGCGATCAGAATATTGCAAGAAGAGCAGATGCTCTGTTGGTGGCAGGTCGAGATCAAATCCATTGATGGCGATGATCTTCTCGACTCGACGAATACCCATCAAGGTGCCATCGACCACGATCGAGCGACCATCTGGAAGCGCAGCGCGTAAGGAGATCATGCTGCGATATTCCGGGCTCTCGGGATTAGTTGTTACAGAGGAGTTCATTCCGCGCTGGGCAGCTAAGCCGGGGGCATTCACATACGTAACTGATTCAGCTCCAACGGCGAGAAGCGCACCCTTTAGCACGCTAGTAGCGAGCACTGAAGAATCGTGGCCGGAGATATCACCGCGCACTTCTACATCGAGTGAAGTTGGAAGCTCACCTGCAATAATCGTTGCGATCTGCGCCATCTTTTCAACGAGTGGAAGTGACGGGCGAATATCCTCGTGGATCGCGCCACCCTTCACATTCAGCGCATCTGGAACGAGCTCGCCGGAGAGAGCCTTTCGAACAGAGAGTGCTACGGCAATACCGGCTCGTTCCTGAGCCTCATCAGTTGATGCACCCAAGTGTGGGGTGGCAACAACTTGATCGAGAGCGAAGAGAGGCGAATCGGTGCATGGTTCGGTAGCAAAGACATCGAGTCCAGCTCCGGCGACACGACCTTCAACAAGTGCGTTGTACAAAGCCTCCTCGTCAAGGACCCCACCACGCGCGGCGTTGATGATGCGCACCGACGGCTTGACCTTCGTAAGCGCATCGACGCCAATGAGGTTTGCGGTCTCTTTGGTCTTTGGAAGGTGGATAGTAATGAAATCACTTATACGCAATAGTTCGTCGAGTTCAACCAGGCGAACTCCAAGTTGTGCTGCGCGAGCGGGTAAAAGGTATGGGTCATAGGCCACAACGTTCATGCCGAATGCCTGCATGCGTGCGGTCACCAGTTGGCCAATCTTTCCAAAGCCAACAACGCCGAGGGTCTTCTCAAAAAGTTCTGCGCCGGTGTACTTAGAGCGTGCCCACTTTCCATTGCGCAGTGCAGCATTTGCAGGCGAAACAAATCGGGCAGAGGCAAGGAGCAAGGCGATAGCGAGTTCTGCAGCGCTGACAATATTTGAGGTTGGTGCGTTAACGACCATGATGCCAGCAGCGGTGGCGGCCGGAATATCAACGTTATCGACACCAACACCAGCACGTGCAATTACCTTGAGCCCCCTAGCGACGGCAATTGCTTCCGCATCCATCTTGGTTGCAGAACGGATTAGCACGGCATCGACACCAGCGGCGAGCGCCGCTAGGAGCTCGGCACGGTTTGCGCCATCGCAATTTTTAACCTCAAAGTCAGGGCCCAGCGCGTCGATGGTGGCAGGGCTTAACTCTTCTGCAATGAGAACAATTGGCTTACCCACGGGAGGCTGAACCTTCCTTGTAATCATCATGTGTGGAGCCCTTGACCCATGACATCATCTTGCGCAGGTCACGGCCGACAGCCTCAATGGGGTGAACCTCTCCTTTGGCGCGTAGCGCCTTAAACTCCGGTGCACCTGCGTCTTGATCATCGATGAAGCGCTGAGCGAAGGTGCCGTTTTGAATATCGGCTAGCACTGCCTTCATATTCTCTTTGACACTTGGGTCGATGACGCGTGGACCTGATACATAGTCACCGTACTCAGCCGTATCTGAAACCGACCAACGCTGCTTGGCAATTCCACCCTCGTACATCAAATCAACGATCAACTTGAGCTCGTGCAAACACTCGAAGTAAGCAACCTCAGGTTGGTACCCCGCTTCGATGAGAGTTTCAAAACCGTATTGAACGAGCTGTGATGCTCCACCACAAAGTACCGACTGCTCTCCGAAGAGATCGGTCTCAGTCTCCTCTGTGAAGGTGGTCAGGATTCCACCGGCGCGCAATCCACCGATCGCCTTGGCATACGAAAGAGCTAATGGCCAGGCGTTACCCGTTGCATCTTGCTCAACAGCGACAAGTACAGGAACTCCGCGGCCGGCAGAATATTCACGGCGAACCAGGTGGCCAGGACCTTTAGGAGCAACCATGGCAACATCGACATCAGATTCTGGCTTGATGTACCCGAAGCGAATGTTAAAACCGTGGCCAAAAAAGAGTGCAGAGCCTGGCTTGAGGTTTGGCTTGATGCTCTCGTTATAGATGTGGCGCTGAACGTGATCTGGAGCCAAGAGCATCACTACATCCGCTTCCTTCACGGCATCTGCAACGGAGAGGACACGAAGACCTTCTGCCTCTGCCTTTGCGCGAGAGGCTGAGCCATCAGCTAAACCAATGCGGACATCGACTCCACTATCGCGAAGGGAGAGTGCGTGTGCATGACCTTGTGAGCCATAACCAATCACCGCAACTTTCTTAGATTGAATGATCGAGAGATCTGCATCTTCATCGTGATATTGGGTAGCCACTTTAGGGTCTGCCTTTCTTAGTCGTGATCCGGGGTATGTGATTTTCCTGGCTTCAATCCGCGCTCCATAGCAACGAGACCGGATTGAACCAATTCTTTAATGCCGTAGGGCTCCAAGACGCGCAAGAGTGCTTGAATCTTCTCGCTATTACCTGTCGCTTCAATCGTCACGGCATCTTGCGCAACGTCGACGACCTTCGCTCGGAAGAGCTGGACCGTCTCCAAAACTTGCGAGCGTGTTTCTGGGGTAGTCCTGACCTTGACGAGAAGAAGCTCGCGTTGCACAGAGGCGATCGGATCGAGTTCGATGATGCTCAGAACATTGATCAATTTATCGGTCTGCTGAATGACCTGCGAGAGAGCATGACCCTCTACATTGACGACAATCGTCATTCGCGAAACATTGGGATCTTCGGTTGGGCCGACTGCCAATGAATCGATGTTGTATCCACGGCGAGCAAAGAGTGAAGCTATTCTTGCCAGCACTCCAGGACTGTTCTCTACGAGAACTGAGAGGGTATGTGTACTCATTTATAACTCCTGCGAATCCCAGATCGGAGCCATCGACTTTGCAATCACGATGTCATCATTCGATGTGCCTGCGGCGACCATCGGCCAGACCATCGCATCGCGATGTACGCTGAAATCTACGACAACGGGACGATCATTGATCGCCATCGCCTCGTTGATAACGCGATCAACATCCTCTTTGCTCTCACAACGCAGACCAACACATCCCATCGCTTCAGCGAGTTTTGCAAAATCTGGAATGCGCTTGGAGTGCAGATCAGTGTTGGAGTAGCGCTCGTTGTAGAACAAGGTTTGCCATTGGCGAACCATTCCCAGAGATTCATTGTTGATAATGGCGACTTTGATTGGAATATTATTCAAGGCACAGGTGACTAGCTCTTGATTGGTCATCTGGAAGCAGCCATCTCCATCAATGGCCCAGACCACGGTATCTGGCGCGCCAACCTTCGCGCCCATTGCAGCCGGAACAGCAAATCCCATCGTGCCAAGCCCACCGGAATTGATCCACGTGCGCGGCTTCTCATAGTTAACAAATTGTGAAGACCACATCTGGTGTTGCCCAACTCCTGCAACATAAATTGCATCTGGACCAGCGATCTGGCCCAAGCGTTGAATCACATATTGGGGAGAGAGCGAGCCATCAGTCGGTTCGTCAAAACCGAGGGGATACTTGGTGCGCCAACCGTTGCAGAGCGACCACCACTCTGTGAGATCAGGCTTAGAACTTTCGAACTTCTTCTTCAGTTCTGGCAGGAGCGCGTTGATCGTCGCCTTGAGATCCCCGATAAGTGCAACATCGACGATGCGGTTCTTGCCAATTTCGGCGGGATCAATATCGGCGTGGATGACCTTCGCATTTGGCGCAAAAGATGAGAGTTTGCCGGTGACACGATCATCAAAGCGAGCACCCAAAGTGATCAGCAGATCCGCCTTCTGCAATGCCGTAACCGCCGCGACAGTTCCATGCATACCCGGCATACCAAGGTGTTGTGGGTGACTATCCGGAAATGACCCGAGCGCCATCAAGGTTGTCACAACAGGTGCGCCCGTGAGCTCGGCTAGTTTCATCAACTCGGCCGATGCGTTGGATTTAATCATTCCACCGCCAATGTAAAGAACCGGACTCTTCGACTCTGCGATCAAGCTAGCTGCGTCACGGATTGACTCTACGGTTGGATCCATGATCGGGTTATACCCCGGAAGAGAGATTGAGGCTGGCCAATCAAAGTCAGTCATCTTGGTGAGAGCATCCTTGGCAATATCAACGAGTACCGCTCCTGGGCGACCGGTGCCTGCGATGTGGAAGGCCTCGGCGATGGCACGCGCAATCTCGCGCGGATCTGTGATCAGGAAGTTGTGCTTAGTCACTGGCATCGTGATGCCGCGAATATCAGCCTCTTGAAAGGCATCCGTTCCAATAGCTGCAGAGGCAACTTGACCTGTGATCGCGACGATTGGGACAGAGTCCATCTGAGCGTCGGCGAGCGGAGTGACCAGGTTGGTTGCCCCGGGTCCGGAGGTCGCGATGCATACTCCAACACGTCCACTGGCCTGGGCATAGCCCGTCGCCGCATGTCCAGCGCCCTGCTCGTGGCGAACCAGAATGTGGCGGATAGAACTATCGAAGATGGGGTCATACGCGGGAAGGATTGCTCCCCCCGGAATTCCGAACATGACCTCGACGCCGGCAGCTTCAAGTGAATCTACCAGCGCCTGCGCTCCGGTGACTTGTGCTGACATATTCATCTCCTTCCTGGTCGTTGTGCTCTGCAGATATTTACCCCGTGAAATACGAAACCCCTCAGTTTCAACTGAGGGGTAGCGCACCATCTAGTCAGACTAGATCGCGCGCTCTCGAATCACCACTACTGATGTCATGCCCTAATTCTCGCTGGTCGCGTTAGCGCCGTCAACCCCAATTCAACCCGTCTCAAAATATGAGAAATGGGTCTCATGTTAACTAACCACAGACCGCTCCCCGCGAGGCAGAGCCAACTACCTTTGCGTACTTTGCCAGGACGCCGCGACGGAACTTATGGGGCACCGGAACGAAATCTTTGCGCCGCTCCTCGAGTTCAGCGGGCTCCACGAGAAGATCCAGGGTGCGCCTGGCAATATCGATGCGAATCAAGTCGCCATCCTTGATCAAGGCGATGGGCCCGCCATCGACAGCCTCTGGAGTGACATGGCCAACACAGAGTCCCGTGCTGCCACCAGAGAAGCGACCGTCGGTCAAGAGCAGTGTGGACTTACCGAGACCAGCGCCTTTAATTGCCCCGGTGATCATCAGCATTTCGCGCATACCTGGGCCACCCTTTGGCCCCTCGTAGCGGATAACGACGACATCGCCAGCCTTGATCGTTCCATTTTCCAGCGCTGTCATGGCAGCCTGCTCGCGCTCAAAGACCCGGGCTGGTCCCTCAAAGAAATCAACACCTACACCGGCGGTCTTGCAGACCGCTCCGTCTGTGGCGAGGCTTCCATACAAGATGGTGATCCCGCCACCAGCGGAGAGCGGGTTCTTGATGGAGTGCAGAACTTCCCCATCAGGATCTAGCGGTGTGAGCTCTGCCAAATTCTCGGCCATGCTCTTGCCAGTAACCGTGAGGCAATCGCCGTGCAAGAAACCTGCGTCAAGCAGTGCACGGAGCACAACGGGAATCCCACCAACTCGATCGATATCTGTCATGACGAATTTGCCGAATGGCTTTAGATCGCCAAGAAGTGGAGTGCGCTCACTGATCCGTTGGAAATCGGCGAGATCGAGTTCAACTTCGGCTTCATTAGCAATCGCCAGCAAATGCAGCACCGCATTAGTTGAACCACCAAGTGCCATGACAACGGTGATTGCATTTTCAAAGGCCTTCTTGGTCAAAATGTCACGTGTGGTGATTCCCAGGCGAATTAATTCAACTACTGCTGCGCCAGATTTTATAGCGTAATCATCGCGACGACGATCGACAGATGGAGGAGATGCGGAGCCTGGAAGTGAGAGTCCAAGTGCTTCACCAACAGCCGCCATAGTGTTAGCCGTGTACATACCGCCGCATGCACCTTCACCGGGACAGATGGCGCGTTCAATCTCATCGACCTTCTCTCGGCTGATCAAGCCGCGCGCACAGGCTCCTACCGCTTCAAAGGCATCGATGATCGTGACATCTTTTCCATCTACCTGGCCAGCTAGGGTCGAACCTGCATATACAAATACGCTCGCAACATCGATACGTGCAGCAGCCATCATCATTCCAGGCAGAGATTTATCGCAACCTGCAAATGTCACCATGCCATCGAGGCGCTCTGCTTGCATCACTGTTTCGACAGAGTCGGCAATGACTTCACGAGAGACGAGTGAGAAGTGCATACCCTCATGGCCCATAGAGATTCCATCAGAAACCGAGATGGTTCCAAATTGCATGGGAAATCCCCCAGCGGCAATGACGCCCGTGCGCGAGGCCTTAGCCAAGCGATCAAGGGAGAGATTGCATGGGGTAATTTCATTCCACGAAGAGGCGATTCCGATCTGGGGTTTGACCCAATCATCATCGGTCATGCCGACCGCGCGGAGCATTCCGCGCGCCGGAGCGCGTTCTAATCCATCAGTGACTAGACCCGAGCGCGGCTTCATGGGGTTCTTGGGCTCAGTCATACTTTCACTCTCCAGTCACTTTCTCTCATTGGCCTAAATGCTTCAACAATAATTCGCGAACCTTGGCGGCATCGGCCTGTCCCCCAGTGGCCTTCATAACTGCGCCAATAAGCGCACCGGCAGCAGGAATATTTCCACCGCGAATTCTCTCTGCAGTTTCGGGTTGGGCAGCGATGGCAGCTTCAATAGCTAGCATCAAGGCTGCATCATCCGAGACCACTTTGAGTCCGCGCTGTGCAATGACCTCACTCGGTCTTCCCGCACCGGCGATTACGCCCTCTACAACCTGACGCGCTAGGTTGTCAGTAAGATCTCCATTTTGAATCAGAGAAATTACCTCCGCAACTTGCGTTGGCGTAATGAGAGTCGTTGGATCTACATCGCGTTCATTTGCTAAACGCGAGATCTCTCCGAGCCACCATGAACGAGCACGAATGGGTTCAGCGCCGAGCTCGATCGTCTCTTGGACCACATCAAGTAGACCGGCATTGATCAGAGAGGTCATCTCTTTATCAGGGACCGACCACTCAGCTTTTAGCCGAGCGCGACGTGCCGATGGACGCTCGGGAAGAGTTGCCCGCAACGCTTCAATCCACCCGCTATCTGGAGCTACAGGAACTAGATCTGGTTCAGGGAAGTAGCGGTAATCCTCGGCCTGCTCTTTAGAGCGACCAGGGCGGGTCTGCCCACTCTCCTCAAGAAAGTGACGCGTCTCCTGCACGATACGCTCGCCTGCTTCCAGACGATTCGATTGACGAATTACCTCACCGATGACGGCGCGTTCTACTGAGCGAAGCGAATTCACATTCTTGGTCTCGCTACGAGTTCCAAGGGTTCCGCTATCCAGAGGTGAGAGTGACACGTTAACATCGCAACGCATGGATCCCTGCTCCATCTTCACATCTGACACTCCAAGTGAGCGCAAGATGTCGCGAAGCTCTGAGACATATGCGCGGGCTACCTGTGGCGCGTACTTACCTGTACCACCCACAATCTTGGTGACAATCTCTACAAGAGGAATACCAGCTCGGTTGTAATCGAGTAGCGAATATTCCGCGCCATGAATGCGACCGGTCGCTCCACCAACATGGAGTGACTTACCAGTGTCCTCTTCCATATGGACGCGCTCAATCTCAACACGAAATTGCTTTGGGCCTTCCTCGGTTGCGATTTCAATATCGAGATATCCATTAACGCAGATCGGCTCGTCGTATTGCGAGGTCTGAAAATTCTTCGGCATATCGGGATAGAAATAGTTCTTACGAGCGAAGCGTGAGAAAGGTGCGATGGAGCAATTGAGTGCAAGACCGATCAAGATCGTGCTCTCTATCGCTTTACCATTTACGACTGGTAGCGCACCAGGAAGTCCCAAACAGACAGGACAGGTCTGTGTGTTCGGCTCCCCGCCAAACTCAGTAGAGCACGAACAGAACATCTTTGACTTGGTATTGAGTTCAACGTGGACCTCAAGACCGAGCGTTGGCTCATATTTAGCTACGGCTTCATCGTAATTTAGATAATTGAGCGGCATTGGCACCATTTGCGACATTAGCGTGCCGCCAATACTGGAGTCTTGTCGAGGATTGGTGCTCCCCATTTAGCCAAAAGCGCCGCCTCGAGAGTGCCGCCCACTTGATACATCAAATCATCGCGCATTGCGGGAGACATGATCTGGAAGCCAACGGGAAGTCCATCTTCTTCTGCGAGTCCGCAAGGCAGCGACATGCCACCGATGCCTGCCATATTGACCGGAATTGTCGCGATGTCATTGAGATACATGGCGAGTGGGTCATCGACCTGCTCTCCGATTTTAAATGCGGTGGTAGGTGTGGTGGGAGATACAAGAACATCAGCCAGCGCAAAGGCGGCGGAGAAGTCGCGCATTAATAAGGTACGAACCTTCTGGGCCGATCCGTAGTAAGCATCGTAGTAACCCGAAGAGAGCGCGTAGGTTCCCAAAATAATGCGTCGCTTAACCTCGGCGCCAAAACCTGCATGGCGGGTGAGCTTCATAACTTCTTCAGCACTTCGCTGGCCATCATCACCAACCCGAATTCCGTATCGCATAGAGTCAAAGCGTGCGAGGTTTGAGGAGCATTCACTTGGAGCGATGAGGTAGTACGCAGCAAGCGCGTAATCAAAGGTTGGACAAGAGACTTCAACAAGCTCTGCACCGGCACTTACAAGCGCATCCAGACCTTCATGAAAACGTGATAAAACTCCTGACTGGAATCCATCACCTTGCAACTCTTTAACGACGCCGATCTTCATTCCCTTAACATCAAGTTTCTTGGCGGCTTTGACCACCTGAGGTACTGGCGCGTTGATTGAAGTGGAGTCGCGTTCATCGTGGCCAGCGATTATCTCGTGAAGAAGGGCAGCATCTAAAACGGTGCGCGCGCACGGGCCAGCTTGATCGAGGCTAGATGAGAAGGCGATTAATCCGTAGCGCGAAACCCCGCCGTACGTTGGTTTTACTCCCACGGTTCCAGTTACTGCAGCAGGCTGGCGAATTGAACCACCCGTATCTGTTCCAATTGCGAGAGGAGCCTCAAAGGCGGCGAGAGATGCTGCCGATCCGCCACCAGATCCACCTGGAATTCGAGTGAGATCCCATGGATTATGCGTTGGGCCATAAGCAGAATTTTCTGTCGACGATCCCATCGCAAACTCATCCATATTGGTCTTGCCAAGGATGACGATGCCAGCTTCTTTTAGTTTTGTAACGACGGTAGCGTCATATGGCGGGCGCCAACCTTCAAGCATTTTAGAGCCACAGGTAGTTGGAATTCCCTTTTGGGCGAGAACATCTTTCAAAGCGAGCGGGACACCGGCTAAGGGTCCAAGTGCTTCGCCCTTGGCGCGCTTGGCATCGACAGTTCGCGCCTGTGCCAGCGCACCCTCTTTGTCGAGATACAAAAATGCATGGACAGCGCCGTCGACCTTTTCGATCTGGTCAAAGTGCAGTTGAGTGAGATCCACAGAGCTCAATTCACCGGCGGCGAGCGCAGTCGCCATCTCAGCCGCCGTGGATTTAATACTTATCATTCCTCACCGAGAATCTGTGGGACTTTGAAGCGATCCTCACTCTGCGCAGGTGCGCCAGAGAGGGCTTCTTGCGGCGTGAGACTCGGGCGAACTAGATCTTCACGTACGACGTTTTTTACCGGGATCGGATGCGAAGTTGGTGGGACATCTCTACCTGCAACCTCCTGTACGCGGGCAACAGCACCGAGAATGAGATCCATCTCTTCTGCCAGATGATCTAACTCAGAATCGTTCATGCTAATTCGAGCCAATTTTGCTAGATGTGCAACATCATCGCGGGAAATAGCGGCCATGGCCCAACCTTATCTGATTCAGAGAAGTACAAGATCGTCGCGATGCACTAGCTCGCGCTCGTACTCTGGTCCAAGTTCTTGAGCCAACTGCTTTGTGGTCTTCCCGAGCATCGCCGGAATCTCAGAGGAATCAAAGGCAATCAATCCGCGCGCAATCACCTCGCGCATAGGTGAGAGCAATTCGACAGTATCTCCTGCAATGAAATCGCCCTCCACCCCATTAACGCCTGCAGCAAGGAGTGAGGTGCCTCTCTCCTTGATTGCAGTTGTTGCGCCCTGATCAAGCAGGAGTTTTCCATGTGGTGTTGCCGCATGCGCCAGCCACAAAAGGCGTGAGGGTTTGCGATCCGTCCGAGCAGCGAAGAGAGTTCCAATATCTGCTCCACCAAGAGCCGACGGGAGATCAGCGAGGGTGGTGAGCAACATACTCACACCTGCGCCTGTAGCAATACGAGCAGCCTCAACTTTGGTGACCATTCCCCCGCTTCCAACTCCAGAGGATCCCACTCCACCAATCTCGATATCTCCAAGATGACTCACATCCGGAACTTCTGAGATACGTGCTGCACCTGGACGGGATGGTGGTGCGTCATACAACCCGTCGACATCGGTAACAAGAACCAGCAGATCTGCTCCGATGAGATGGGAGACGAGTGCAGCTAAACGGTCATTATCGCCAAAGCGAATTTCAGAGACGCCAACAGTGTCATTTTCGTTAATGATGGGAACAACTCCCATTTGGATAAGCCGGAAGAGAGTTCGCTGCGCATTCTGATAGTGCGAACGACGAACGACATCGTCAATAGTCAATAAAACCTGTGAGGCCACTATTTCGTGCTTATCAAAGGCCTTGTTATAACTTGCAATTAGCCTTCCCTGACCTACGGAAGCAGCCGCTTGTTGCGTTGCTAAATCTTTAGGGCGGACCTTGAGACCCAGAGGAGCTAGTCCGGCTGCAATGGCACCCGAGGAGACCAGAACAACTTCTACCCCGCGTCTGCGCAACTTGGAAATAATTTCTACTAGCGAGGTAACTGCACTCTCATCCAGTTCGTGACCGGCGCTACCCGTCAAGGTAGAAGAACCAACTTTAATCACAACCCGCTTAGCGCTCGTAACTATCTGCCGAGACATAGTTCAGCCTGAGATCCTTGGGCTCTTTGGATCTGCAACCTTGTACTCCCATTGCATTGCGATCTCATCTTCAGATAACTCATCAACGTCATCTTCGATATAACGACCTGCCCAGGGAGATTCAAGGCGAAGATCGGTTCCGCGCGGGCTTGCCAACAACTCGGCGCCAGCTTCGATGGATGGCTCCCAATCGAAGATAACGGCCTTTTCGCCGGTACCGATGCGCACCTCAGATTTAGGACGAGCACCCTTTTTAAAAAGTTCTTTCTCCACGCCAAGGGCGGCAAGTCGATCCGCAAGATACCCAACTGCTTCAGCGTTGCCGAACTCTGTCTGTCGAACAAAACGCTCTGGTTTATCGCCCGTCACAGTAAATGAGCCATCTTCATTCTTAACAACTTTAAAGCCATTGTCGTTGACGGCGAGTGGGCGCAGAACGATGCGAGTCTTCACTTCCTTCGCCTTATTACGGCGCTCCACTTGGATGATGCGAGCCATTGCGTAGTTGAGCTCTGTTAAACCCAGGTGACCAGCTGCCGAGACTTGATAGACCTCGTAACCGCGTGCCTCGAAGAGTGGTTGCACAATGTCGGCCATCGCTTTGCCATCTGGTAGATCAATCTTGTTAAGAGCGATAATGCGGGGACGCTCCGAGAGCCCGCCGTAGTGCGAGAGCTCCTCTTCAATAATGTCGAAGTCGCGAACAGGGTCACGATCCGTCTCCAGAGTTCCGCAGTCCAAGACGTGCACGAGAGCGGCGCATCGCTCTACATGGCGCAGAAATTCAAGACCAAGCCCTTTTCCCTGCGAGGCACCTGGAATAAGTCCTGGGACATCTGCAACCGTAAAGCGAGTATCACCGGCTTGCACGACACCAAGGTTTGGAACCAAAGTTGTAAATGGATAATCAGCAATTTTTGGCCGAGCAGCTGAAATAGATGCAATGAGCGATGACTTCCCGGCGCTAGGAAATCCGATCAGGCCAATATCTGCAACGCTCTTAAGTTCAAGAATTAAGGTCCGCTCTTCGCCTTCCTCACCCTTGAGTGCAAATCCCGGTGCACGACGCTTGCGAGATGCAAGGCCAGCATTACCCAATCCGCCTTTACCCCCTTGCGCCGCAACGAAGCGTGAGCCTGCTCCGATGAGATCAGCCAAAGTCGTTCCATTTGTATCTTTGACAACTGTTCCATTTGGAACAGACATCACAAGATCGCCACCCTCGCCGCCGTTGCAATAATCGCCATACCCTGGACGTCCGTTGCCAGCCCTGCGATGGGGTGAATGATGGAAATCAAGCAGGGTTGTTACATTGTCATCGACAACCAGAATGATGTCGCCGCCGCGACCACCGTTGCCACCATCGGGTCCACCAAGCGGGACAAATTTTTCACGATGGATCGATACACAACCATCTCCGCCACTACCTGCTGAGGCGTGCAGAGTTACGCGATCAACGAATGTTGCCATCTGCGCCCCCTACCTCTCAAAACTTCATATACCAAGCTAGAAAAATAAAAGCGGGCCCGCAGTCGCGGACCCGCCAAAGTTATTTTGCGCGAGTTAGGCGACAGGAACTACCGGGACAATATTTACTACCTTACGTCCACGAGCCTTGCCGAACTCAACTGCACCTGCTGCGAGAGCGAAGAGCGTGTCATCTTTTCCGATGCCAACGTTCTTACCAGGGTGAAAGACTGTTCCGCGCTGGCGAACCAAGATCTCACCGCTCTTAACTACCTGACCACCAAAACGCTTGACGCCAAGATACTGAGCATTTGAATCGCGACCGTTTCGAGTCGAGGAGACTCCCTTTTTACTTGCCATCTCTTACTCGCCTCCTTAGTTGTTAATAGCGGTAATTTTTACCCGCGTGAGTTGGGAACGGAAACCTGAACGACGGCGATAGCCGGTTTTATTTTTATAACGAAGGATGTCGATCTTTGGACCCTTGGTCTCCTCAATGATCTCGCCGGTGACCTTGGTTGCGGCCAAGACCTTTGGGTCAGTCGTGATATTTGCGCCATCAACGAGAAGAAGAGCCGCAAAATTGACCGAGGCGCCTACAGCAGCATCGATGCGATCAACGGTAATTGTGTCGCCAACAGCAACCTTCTCCTGACGGCCGCCAGCTTTAACAATCGCGTACACGGTGAACTCCTTCTAATGTGCGGTGCATGATAGATCTCGAGCCTCTGTTAGGCAGGAGATAAGGGTACGGATTTCAGGGGTCTGGGGTCAAACCGGGGTAATTACGCCAGTGCTGACCGCTCGGCGACGCTTGCGTGGCGTACCCGAACGTGGTTCTGCAGGAGCTTCATCCCGTTGAACGGGCGCGGCAACCGCAACAACACTCTCAATTTCGTCCTCTTCCTCGCGAGAGGTCGATGGAACATAGCGTTGCTCCATATCCTTGTCGAGGGCGACCTTGCGGACAGGCTCAGAGTGGATGTGAATTCCGCGGCCACCACAGGACTCACAGGTCGTGGAGAAGGCTTCGATAAGCCCTTGACCAACGCGCTTGCGGGTCATCTGGACGAGTCCTAGAGAAGTTACCTCAGCAACCTGGTGCTTGGTGCGATCGCGACCAAGGCATTCGACGAGTCGGCGTAAAACCTGGTCACGGTTGGACTCCAAAGACATATCGATGAAGTCGATAACAATGATTCCGCCCATATCGCGCAGGCGAAGCTGGCGGGCAATCTCTTCAGCAGCCTCCAGATTATTCTTGGTGACGGTCTCTTCTAGATTTCCGCCCTTACCAATGAACTTTCCGGTGTTTACATCAATCACGATCATCGCTTCAGTTCTATCAATCACAAGTGAGCCGCCAGATGGTAGGTAGACCTTGCGATCAAAGGCCTTCGCTAGCTGCTCTTCGATTCGGTTTTCTGCGAAGAGGTCGCGGGCACCACTCCATTTCTCAATCTTTGAGGTGAGCTCTGGAGCAATATGTCCAAGATAGTTATTGATCTCATCCCACGCTTCATCGCCTTGGACGATAAGGCGACGGAAATCTTCATTAAAGATATCTCGTATCACGCGGACGGTGAGATCGGGCTCGCTGTAGAGAAGTGAAGGCGAAGCGGTGGAAGGATTTTCCGCCTGCTCCTGAATATCTTCCCATTGAGCTTTGAGGCGAATAACATCGCGCTCGAGCTCTTCTTCACTGGCGCCTTCAGAGGCGGTGCGGACAATTACGCCAGCCTCTTCGGGTATTAAGTTCTTCAGAATGGATTTCAAACGGCTGCGTTCTTGATCCGGAAGGCGACGGCTAATGCCACTCATTGCTCCGCCGGGAACATAAACGAGGTAGCGACCAGGAAGAGAAATCTGCGAGGTTAAGCGCGCACCTTTCTGCCCCATTGGATCTTTAGTGACCTGTACTAATACCGATTGACCCGTTTTAAGAACATGCTCAATCTTGCGGCTCTGTCCTTCTGCGATGCCAGCGGCATCCCAATTAACTTCACCGGCGTAGAGAACAGCGTTGCGACCCTTGCCGATATCGACGAAAGCCGCCTCCATAGAAGGAAGCACATTCTGCACGCGACCGAGATAGACATTGCCGACATAGGAGATATTGCTATTTCGGTTGACGTAATGCTCGACCATAATCTTGTCTTCTAGAACAGCGATCTGAGTGCGATCACCGGTCTGACGAACGAGCATCTCGCGGTCTACATTTTCGCGGCGCGCTAAAAATTCTTGCTCGGTAATAATGGTGCCACGGCGGCGGGTAAAATCACGCGGAGCGCGATCATCGCGGCGATCATCGCGGCGATCACGATCTCGGTCGCGGCTACGCCCACGATCGCGGTCCCGGCTGTTGCGAGCGGGACGCTCTGTACGAGTTGGAGAACTCTCGCGCGCAGGGCGGACCTTGACAACGGTGACAACGCCATCTTCCTCGACACTCTCGCCTGCTTCAACTCCTTCTGCCTTGGCACGACGACGGCGGCGACGGCGATGGGTAGTTCCATCGGCATTGAGGCCATCTTCTTCGCTATCTAAGGAATCTGGATCTAACGCTTCGCCATCTTCGTTCACGGTATTTTCGGCGGAATCCTCGCTAGCTGGACGGCGGCGACCGCGGCCACCACGACGGCGACGGCGGCGTTGCTCTTGCTCCTCACTCTCAGATGGAGCGCTGGCAGTAGCAGCTTCAGCCTCCACGGCAGCGGCTTTAGCAGGGCGCGCTTTTTTGGGAGCCGCCTCGGTAGGAGCCTCTTGAAAGAGAGGTACTGGAACCGGAGTAGTTGCCTTCTTGACCTTGGCAGGGGCTATGGACTCTGTGGGAACCTCGGCGACCGCCTTCTTCGTGGCGCGTTTAGCCACGGGCTTGCTCTGGTTGGTGTCGGTATCGGTGGCAGGGCTCTGGACGGCAGTTACCGCCGCTGTACCTTCACTCTTTGCTGTTGCGGGTTTAGCCGCACGCTTGCGCGATTTCTTTGGCTCTGGCGCCATAAAACAAATCCTCTTCTACATAATGCTCTAAAAAACCTGACGTAAAAACAGTTAAAGCCTCTTAAAAACTGGAATCCCTGGATTTCGCGGCGGATAAATCGCGCTGAAATACTGAAATCTTGGCTCAAGTATCGCAGATCGAGGGCTGATCGCCAATTTGACGCTACCGGGAGCGGACGTGGACATTCTGGAGGAGCCCAAACCCGATCAGGGTGGCGAACATCGAGGATCCGCCATAGGAGATGAAAGGCAGCGGCACCCCAGTCATTGGCATCAAGCCCAAGGACATCCCGATATTTTCAAAGGCCTGCAGCGCAAACCAGGCGATCACGCCTACGCAGACCAGCCTGCCGAAGAGGTCATTTGTACGCTGGGCAATCAAGAAGGCGCGCCAGAAGAAGAGTCCGAAGAGTAAGAGCATTAGCCCTGACCCCACAAAGCCCGTCTCCTCCCCCGCCACGGTAAAGATGAAGTCGGTCTGCTGCTCTGGAACGAAGCGTCCATTGGTCTGCGGGCCATTGAAGAGGCCGCGTCCTAAAATTCCCCCAGATCCGATAGTGATTCGTGCTTGGCGCAGCTGATAGCCGCTCTGCTGCGGATCGGCATTTGGGTCCACAAAAGATTGCAATCTCTTGATCTGGTACTGACTTACAACGCCAGCCTTCACGGCAACAAATCCGCCTAGAGCTGCGACGATGAGGAGTCCGACAATCCAACGGGTGGGAGCGCCAGAGACCGCAATCATGATCACGATCGCGGCGCTAATAATGAGGGTGGTACCAAGGTCAGGCTGCAACATAATCAACAAAATGGGAACCGCTGCAACCGTCAGCGCTCTGAGCACATCGCGATCTGTAGGGTCGGAGGTGGCGCCGTTGCGCTCCGCCAAGATCAAGGAGATACCCAAGATAATCGAAATCTTCGCTAATTCAGCTGGTTGAATCGAGAAGCCTCCGGGAAGCGCAATCCAAGCCTTTGCGCCGTTGATAGTTGAGCCAACTCCGGGAGTTAGAACTGCTATCAAACCTAGAACTCCCAGACCCCACACAATCGGGGTGTAGGCGCGTAGTAATCGATAATCAACGAGCGTGGTTCCGTAGGCCAAGGCCAGTCCAATGACAATGTTGATGATGTGGCGTTTCAGGTAATACTGCGGGTCTAGGTGTTGTGCGGCAAACCAATTCTTAGTCGCTGCGTAAACGAGCACGGTTCCAAAAGAGAGGAGTGCAAAAGTGGCGAAAGTTAGCCAACGATCGTAACGCGAGACATTCCTGAAGAGGTGTTGGCTTCTTGAGGCGGTGCGATAGGTAGTCATGGTGTCTTCACCGCCGGATTCCTAAGATCAATTCTTGGAAGAGTAGTTGGTGGACTACCTTTTGGAAAGATCGCTTTCGTTGGATCAACTGTATTTCCGGTGACACCAAAGAGCGCGTTATAAATCTCCTTCACACCAACTGCGGAAGTCGAAGCTCCATAACCACCCTGGCTCACCATCATAACCACTGCAAATTCAGGTTTATTTGATGGTGCATAGGAGGCGAACCATGATGTCGGATCCTTAGCCGTTCCATTTGCGTTACGGCCCTGGACTTGGCCGGTTCCGGTCTTACCGCTCACTTGAATCGGATAGTTGCCAAATACTCCTGCCGCAGTTCCAGTGGTGGCGACGGCGCGAAGAGCTCCGTGCAAGAAGTTGAGTGCAGATGAACTAGCGGGAATCAGACCGTTTTCTTGCGGTTGAATCTCTTTGATGACCGTGCCATCAGGCTTCACAATGGCGCGTGCGACCTCAGGTTTAAAGAGGATTCCGCCATTGGCTACCGCCGCGTAAACATCAATCATCTGCAAGGGGGTCATCAATACATCGCCCTGCCCGATCGCGAAGTTGATCGCGTCCCCGGCGCGCACGATGTAACCATCCGTGCAATCCTCTTTGGCTATCGAAATAAGAAATGGAGTTAAATCCGCGGGCTTTGCGCGAGATGCGTAATTGCAATAAAAATTTTTATTTGCCTTGTAATAGCCCAGCTTCCAGGTGCGATCGGGCAAACGTCCAGAGGCTTCAGAGGGAAGGTCAATCCCGGTTGGTTGACCAACACCAAAGAGAGCAGCACTCTTAAAGAAGTAATCTTTGGGGTTGCTCTTCGGGCGCAAGCCTCCATCTTTTACCCACTGGTCATAGCCGATTTGATACCAGATCGTGTCACACGAGACTGCGATTGCTCTTTGCAGAGACATCGAGCCAGAAACTTTAGTGTCATCGTTGTGGAATTTTTGGTTTCCGAATGTGATTGAGTAAGGGCAGTTGTAATTTGCATTGAGGTCGTAACCCGCGTGCGATGCCGCAACGACCGAGAGAGCTTTAAAAGCCGACGCTGGCGCATAGGTTCCATCAGTTGCGCGAGAGAGAGCTGGGACGCCATCGGCCTCACTAAAGAGTGCTTGCGCCTGCGCGGTAGTTAGTCCTTTCTGCCAAATGTTCGGATCATAAGTGGGATATGAAGCCATCGCCAAAATCCTGCCAGTGTGCACATCCATCACGATTGCCGCGCCGGAATCTGCCCGATTACCTTGCGCACGAGCACTTGAGACGGCGCTGGTTAGAGCTTGTTCTGTGGCCGCCTGCAACTTTGCATTAATATTGGTGACAACGTTGTTGCCAGTTACAGGCGCAGTTGTTGTCGCGGTACGCGTGATGTTCTCAGTTCTATCTACGATCACTGTTTTAATGCCCGGTGTACCTTGCAAGAATTGGTCGTATTGGGCCTCTAAACCCGTCTTACCAACAGTTTCATTGAGATAGTACTGCTTGGTGGAATTAGTAAGATCTGCCGCCGTTACCGAACCCACGTAGCCCAAGACATGCGCGGCATTTTCACCGGCGAGAGTTGGGTAACTCCTGATTGGAACTGGCGTAGCGTTAATGCCCGGATAGAGATCAGGGTTCTCTAGAATCTTCAATGCTTGTACTTCCGTCGCCTCTTTTGTGACAGGAATCGGTTGGTAGAGCGTTCCATTCCAACACCCGACTCGCTTTGCAAAGGCGATCTCGCCACAAAGTCTGGTGCGGGTATATAGGTCGCTGTAGCCGATTCCGAGAAGCTTTGCGACTCGTTCCAATACCGCTTGACCCTTATTGGGCATCTTTCCGAAAACACTTCGATCAACGGTAATGACCATTCCAGGGCGATCCATCGCCATCGGCAACCCCGTGTCATCAACAATTGCGCCGCGGATCGCGGGAGTCACAATGTCGCGACTTTGAATGCTCAATGCCGCGTTCTGATATTTAAGCCCAGCTGACACTTGTAAGTAGAAGAGTCGTCCCAACATGGCAAGGACCAACGAAAGAATTAAGATTTGAACGACAATGAGATTTAATCGGGAGCGTTGACTCATGAACGCTCCCGCGCAGTCAATGAGTACTCGTGAACCCGCCCTAAAGCTGGCAAGAAGATCGGTGTAAATATTAGGGTCCAAAGAGTATTGCCCAACAAGACGCGACCATCGTGACCAAGGGAACCATTTTGCTCACCGAGCAGAGCTCCAAAGCAGAGGTAGGTCACAAGTGCGATCGCTACTCCACCAGCGACAAAAATGACAAAGGTGATTGGTGAAGAGGTGAGATCCGCGATTGAGTCACGATTTACTGCGAAGAGGAAACCAAGGCCAGTGAGTATCAGTGCCCATTGACCGAAGGGTGCATTGGAAGTTGGAGATAAATCGAGAACAAATCCCGCTAGGAATCCTGTCACTATCGCTCCATTGTGATCTTCAAAGGCGATCAACGAGATTGCGATTGCAAGGTAGAGCGAGAATCCAGAGAGCGGAAAGTGAATAAGGGAGACCGCAGACTCTTGAATCACGAAGAGGGCAAAGAGGAAGCCTAGGGTGGTGGCGATACGAGTCGGGCTCATCTATTTCTTCTTTGTTGGCGTCGCTGATGGAGTAGGAGTAGGTGCGCCGTGAACGTTTGGTGCGCTTGGAGTACTTGCACCGGGGGAAAGTAATGGAGCGGGGGCTGGGGTCACATATACGGTGACAACGGGATTAGGAGTTGGAAGCAGCGCAACTGTAGGAGCGGTCGTAGGCGCCGAGACAATGACCGCTACCACTCCAAGATCATTGAGGTTTGCGAAAGAGTTAACTGTCGCCGTTTGAGTGAGTGAACCAGTTGAATCATCTACAGTCGTCACAACGCCAACAGGTACGCCAGGTACAAATGGTTTATTACCAGAAGAGCCGTTGGTTAAGAGAGTATCACCCACCTTGATATTTCCTGCTGGATCGAGAAGGACAAGAGAATAGCCGGTTGAGCCCAGCCCACTGAGAACTCCTACGCTCTGATTCCGCGCGATACGGGTCCCTACACGAAAACTTGGATCGCTCATAAGAAGAACAATTGCTGAACCACCAGTTGCGGATTTTACGACGCCAACCAACCCATTTTGAGAAATAACGGTCATGTAAGGCCGGATTCCACTTGAGCTTCCTGAGTCAATCGTGATGGTCTGTGAGAAACTTGAGGCGGATCCGCGAGCAATAACTCGGGCGGCAACAACTTTGAAGTTACCGCGCCCCGCTAAATCGAGCACCGCTTTCAACTGGGTGAGTTGGCCCTTGCTATCTGCCGCCATCGCGAGTTCGCTCTTCAATAATTTGTTCGCCGCAATTTCATTTTGTAACTCGGCATTTGTCTTTCCAAAATTCTTCACATCGCTGAAGAAGCGACCTACCGGCGAAAAAATATCGGAGACGGTTCGCTGCACCGGTGAGAGAATTGTCTGCGAAACTGAACGGGATCCCTTTGTCAGGTTTACCCCACGCAGATCCAGGGTGATAAAGAAGAGAGCGGTCACTAATAAAATAACGAGCAGTAATCGGGAACGATTACCGCCTCCTTGTGCCACAGATCTCCTCTACAGAATAGTTATTAAAGATTAACGGCGTGGCTCAGAGATCAAGACCTTTTCAAGAGCCTCGAACTCCTCGACGCACTTTCCTGATCCTTCTGCCACGGCCTGCAATGGACGTTCGCAGATATGGACGGGCATCCCGGTCTCCTGGCGTAGGCGCTCATCTAGCCCTCGTAGTAGTGCCCCGCCACCAGTTAGGACAATGCCGCGATCCATAAGATCGCTAGCCAGCTCCGGCGGGGTCTTATCAAGAGTGCTCTTTACGGCGTTAACGATTTGATTAACGGGCTCTTCCAGCGCTTTACGAATCTCCTCGGCTGAGACAAAGATCGTCTTTGGAAGACCAGTTGCTAAATCGCGACCGCGAATCTCAGCATCGAGCTCCCCTGGCAGCTTGTAAGCAGATCCAATTGCCATCTTAATCTCTTCGGCGGTGCGCTCACCGAGAAGCAATGAGTACTCGCGCTTAACCCAGTCGATGATCGCTTGATCGAGTTCATCTCCGCCGATTCGGATTGAGAGGGAGACGACGATTCCGCCAAGTGAGATCACAGCAACCTCAGTTGTACCTCCACCAATGTCAACAACCATGTTGCCGGTTGGCTCATGGATAGGAAGTCCGGCACCGATAGCCGCAGCCATTGGCTCTTCAATGATGTAGACCTTTCGTGCGCCTGCGGCATAGCCGGCATCTTTCACAGCGCGTTGTTCTACCCCAGTGATTCCGGAAGGTACGCAGACGACAATTCTAGGCTTTGCCAAATAGCGGCGGCGGTGCACCTTCTGAATGAAGTAGCGCAACATCCGCTCTGTTGTGTCAAAGTCGGCAATAACGCCATCACGTAATGGACGAATGGCAACAATATTTCCGGGAGTGCGTCCGATCATGCGCTTGGCTTCAATACCTACTGCCAGGATTGCACCGGTGTCTTGATTGATTGCAACGACGCTGGGCTCATTGAGAACAATTCCGCGACCGCGGACATAAACCAAAGTATTGGCGGTGCCAAGATCAACCGCCATGTCGCGGCCGATAAATGACATACGGCTCGGCTTTTGTTTGCTCACAAGAGACCTTTCTTAGAGTTCCGGGAAAAAAATATTGATTTCACGCGCGGAGGATTCCACGGAATCCGAGCCATGCACGATATTTTGAACAACCTTTGTACCTTGATCACGCGCTAAATCGCCGCGAATAGTTCCTGGCTCAGCGAGAGTTGGATCTGTTACGCCAGCGAGTTTGCGAAAACCCTCGATCACGCGATTGCCTTCGGCGACTACCGCAACGATCGGACCAGATGCCATAAATTCAACGAGCGGTTCAAAGAAGGGTTTACCTTCATGCTCGGCGTAGTGACGGGTGAGCAGCTCGCGGTCCGCGCTCATCATCTTAAGTGCAACGATTGCGTAACCCTTACTCTCAATGCGAGAAAGAACTTCGCCGACCAGATTGCGTTTAACGCCATCTGGTTTGACCAAGATCAGGGTTCTCTCCATGGCTGAAGTGTATTAGGTACTCCCTGAGGCTAATAATTGAGGCGCTTTCGCCGAAAATTACTCCCTTGGAGGTTTGGTTAAGAGCGCGGCTCGGATCGCCTCACCTTTGCGGCCAATGTAGAAAGCACACACCCAAAGCACAGCAAAGAGCCCACCCAGGAAATACATGGCGGGAACAACTACCCCATAGGCGATTAGGGCCACTTGAAGGAGTGAACCGAGGTACCACCCCGTCATTCGCCTCATCACTCCAGCCGTGAGAAGGATGGCTATGGCTAGAGCGGCGCCAAGTGCTAGCGCCAACGCTCCGTGGTTCTCCATTGCCAATAAGAGGGCGAAACCCATGACGAGAAATTCCATCGCTAGGACTGCTGAGCCGAGAACTCTCACTCTTCAATCCCAGCGATGGATCGAACTATTGCACGCGTCTGGCCGGCGGTAACCACCGACCCAGTGACAACCACTGCAGAAATTCCCTCGCTCACCTGATTAATAAGTGTGCACTGCTCCATCGCATAAGTGATCGCGGTGCGAAGTTCGCTCTCTTGGTAAACCCGATCAACTCCAAAAACAGATACCGCCAGTTGGAAAAGCTGGTCGACTGGCAAGGCGCGATCAGAACTACTTTGGGTAACTACAAGTCGATCAATGACAGGTTCTAATTCTTTTAGTACACCAAGCGCATCTTTGTCACCCAAGATCGCAACGACGCCAAAGATAGATTCAAAATCAAACTCTCTGGCCAGAGTTTCAGCCAGGGCGTGTGCTCCATGCGGATTGTGGGCGGCATCGACAATTACCGTGGGATCTCGATAGAGAACTTCTAAGCGACCAGGAGATTCGACATTGGCAAATGCGCGGCGAACTATCTCCTCATCAAGGGCAACGCCGACAAAGGCCTCCGCAGCGGCGAGAGCCACTGCGGCATTAGAGGATTGATGCGCCCCGTAGAGTGGAATGAAAATATCTTCGTAAGTGTCAAAGATTCCCTTAATTGTGACGAGTTGGCCCCCAACGGCAAGTGCGCGCTTAATTACAGAGAATTCCAGAGCTTCGCGATAAGGAATTGCAACTCGCTCTATGACGCGTGCCGTCAACACTGTTGCAACTTCGACAGGCTGGGCAGCCATTACGACATGTGATTCGTGTTTGATAATTCCTGACTTGGTGAGAGCAATCTCGGCGACAGTGTCACCGAGATACTCCTGATGATCCAGACCAATAGGCGTGATGACAGAGACTTGGCTCTGCACAACATTGGTGGCATCCCATTCCCCTCCCATCCCGGCTTCGATGATGGCAATATCAACGGGAAACTCGGCGAATGCGACAAAGGCCAGAGCGGTCATCGCCTCAAAGAAAGAGATCGGATGAGGCTGGCGACTATCAACTAGATCGAGGTAGAGCGCGATGTCGTTATAAGTAGCGATCATTCCCTCAGCTGGGATCGGAAGACCGTTGATCGAGATCCGCTCCAAGAAAGTTTCAAGATGCGGGCTAGTGAAACGACCAGTTCGATACCCCAACTCGCGGAAGAGCGCATCAATCATTCGGGCAGTTGTTGTCTTGCCATTCGTTCCAGCAATATGGATCGTCGGATATGAGAGCTGCGGGCTGCCCAGCACATCGCAGAGCGCGGCTATGCGATCAAGAGATGGCTCTAAACGAGTCTCTGGCCAGCGCTTTAGCAAAGTTTGATAGATGAGTTCAAGAACTTGCTGATCTTCTGGAGATGTCATATCTGCCTTATTCGGTAGGAAGCGCGGTGAGAGCAGCTTCAAGACGCACGATATCGGCTGACGTTACGGCTAGCCGTTCGCGAATTTCGGTAACAATCTCAAGCGGAGCCTTAGCCATAAAGCCCTCGTTCTCCAGTTTTACCTTGGCTGTCGCGAGGTCTTTTTGTGCAGTTGCAAAATCCTTGGTGAGGCGGGCACGCTCTGCCTTAATGTCGATTGCGCCCGTGAGATCAAATTCGACGGTGACGGATGCAACTTCAATCTTGGCACTGTAATTTCCCTCGCTCTTATCAGCGCGGACGATAAATCGAATTGCATCTTCATAGGGCTCTAAATCAGCCAGACCCGTAAATCGAGCGACGATCTTTGCCGAGGTTTTGATTCCTTGATCGTTACGGAATCGACGAATCTCGGTGATGATCTCTTGAATAGCTGTCACTGCTTTAAGAGAAAGTTCGCTTGCATCCGCGCTCTGCACCTTTGGCCACGATGCAACTACCAATGATTCGCCGCCGGTGACGTTGCACCAAATCTCTTCAGTAATGAATGGCATGACGGGATGAAGCAGACGCATCAGTTGATCGAGCACGTGCCCGAGTACTCGACCCGTTTTTGCAGAATCGGACCCCGCAAATGTGGATTTGGTTAATTCTAGATACCAGTCGCAGAGGTCATCCCATGCGAAGTGATAGAGAAGTTCCAGAGCCTTGGCAAATTCAAAGCTTTCGAGCAACACATCGACCTGCGTTGCAGTCTCGTTGAGACGCGTCAGGATCCACTGATCGATTAAGTTGAGAGATTCAAAGGCCGGCAGATCGCCATTGGTGTGTGCGCCATTCATGGTCGCAAAGCGTGTGGCGTTCCAGAGTTTGGTTGCAAAGTTACGAGAACCTGCGATCCACTCCTCGGCCAGCGCTTGGTCTGCACCAGGATTAGCCATGCGAGCCAGTGTGAAGCGCAACGCATCTGATCCGTACTTGTCCATGAATTCAATGGGGTCAACGCCATTGCCACGACTCTTGGACATCTTCTTGCCGAATTTATCGCGCACAAGACCATGCAATGCAATGGTGTCGAAGGGCTGTACGCCATCCATCGCATACAAACCCATCATCATCATGCGAGCGACCCAGAAGAACAAGATGTCATAGCCGGTTACTAGTACTGACGTGGGGTAGAACTTCACGAGATCAGCGCTCTGCTCGGGCCAACCCAAGGTCGAAAACGGCCAAAGGCCGGAAGAGAACCAGGTATCCAAGACATCGGGATCTTGCGAATATCCAGCAGGAGGTTCTTCGCCGGGAGCACAGACGACTACTTCATCGTTAGGGCCGTAGTAAACGGGAATTCGATGACCCCACCAAAGCTGACGAGAGATACACCAGTCGTGCATTCCATCTACCCACTCGAAGTAACGGGGCGAGAGTTCTTCAGGAGAAATCTTTACACGCCCATCCCGTACGGCCTCGCCCGCAGCTTTGGCAAGCGGACCAACCTTTACGAACCACTGCTTTGAAAGAAGTGGTTCAACAATTGTGTCGCATCGGCTGCAATGTCCTACCGAGTGAAGGTACGGGCGAATATCTTTTACAACGCGGCCCTGTCGTCGCAGTTCTTCAACAACCGCCACCCGAGCGATGAAGCGATCCATCCCATCAAACTCTGTTCCCGAGTTCTCCATCACAGCGTGAATATTCATGATGATCGGCATTTCAATGCCGTGGCGAGTTGCCATCTCGAAGTCATTGGGGTCGTGCGCGCCAGTTACCTTTACCGCACCTGTTCCGAACTCTGGGTCAACCAGTTCATCAGCAATAATGGGAATCCAACGATTAGCGAGAGGAAGTAACACCTTCTTGCCAATCATGTGGGCGTATCGAGGATCATCTGGGTGCACAGCAACCGCGCCATCGCCGAGCATCGTTTCAGGGCGCGTAGTTGCAACGGTAATCTGTAGATCGTCATCACCGTAACGAACCGAGACGAACTCCCCTTCGACATCGGAGTGCTCAACCTCAATATCGGAGAGGGCAGTCAAGCAACGCGGGCACCAGTTAATAATGCGTTCTGCGCGGTATATAAGTCCATCGTCATACAAGCGCTTAAAGATTGTGCGAACAGCGAGAGAGAGCCCTGGATCCATAGTGAATCTCTCACGTGACCAATCAACGCTGGCGCCCAGCCGCTTCATCTGATCAAGGATCAATCCGCCAGATTCGGTCTTCCACTCCCAAACCTTCTCGACAAACTTCTCGCGACCAAGATCGTGACGGGAAGTACCTTCTGCAGCTAACTGCTTTTCAACGAGATTTTGAGTGGCAATTCCTGCATGGTCCATGCCCGGAAGCCAGAGCGCCTCGAAGCCCTTCATGCGTTTCATTCGGATCAGGATGTCCTGCAGTGTGAGGTCTAGGGCGTGACCAATGTGAAGCGAGCCAGTGACATTGGGAGGCGGGATAACAATCGTGAAAGGAGGCTTCAGAGAGTTGGCATCGGCCGTGAAATACCCCGCATCAAGCCACTTCTTGTAGAGCCCAGGCTCGATATCGGCGGGCGAAAAATTCGCCGCTAGTTCTGGACGCTCGTTCATAAGGAGAGAGTCTAGATTAAGTTAAGCGCTCTTCTCTTCCGGACGCTTTTCACTCTTCACGGTCCGCTTTGGACCGGTACCGCGATTGACATATGACGGTGCCGACTCTTTGAGTACAACTTGGGGGGTGATGATGACGCGTTCGACCTCTTTGCGGGAGGGAACTTCATACATAACACTGAGCAGGGTCTCCTCCATGATGGCTCGGAGTCCGCGCGCGCCAGTTCCACGTTTGATGGCTAGATCTGCAACGACAGCCAAAGCCTCGGGCGAGAACTCAAGTTCCACGCCATCAATGTCGAAGAGGCGCTGGTACTGCTTAATAAGTGCGTTCTTTGGTTCGGTCAAAATCTCCATGAGAGCGGCGCGATCGAGATTTTCTACGCTGGTCAAGATCGGCAAGCGACCAATGAATTCGGGGATCATTCCAAATTTGAGCAGATCTTCTGGCATGACTTCACCGAAGATATCGATCTTGTCGATTTCAGATTGGCTCTGCAACGTTGCGTTGAATCCAACCCCGGCCTTGCCCTTGCGACCCTCGATGATCTTTTCAAGACCAGCGAATGCACCACCGACAATGAAGAGAATATTTGTTGTATCGATCTGTAAAAATTCTTGATGCGGATGCTTGCGGCCACCTTGAGGTGGAACCGAAGCGGTTGTACCTTCGAGAATCTTGAGCAGCGCTTGCTGCACTCCCTCACCTGATACATCGCGGGTTATCGAAGGGTTCTCGGATTTACGAGCGACTTTATCGATCTCATCAATATAAATGATTCCGGTCTCGGCCTTCTTAACGTCAAAGTCCGCTGCTTGAATTAACTTGAGAAGAATGTTTTCGACATCTTCTCCGACATAGCCTGCCTCGGTAAGCGCGGTAGCGTCGGCGATGGCAAAAGGAACATTAAGCATCCTTGCCAGAGTTTGGGCGAGAAGGGTCTTGCCACACCCAGTTGGTCCCAGAATAAGAATATTCGACTTAGCTAATTCGACAGAGTCTTCACGGTTGCCGAGATCTGATTGCACGCGCTTGTAATGGTTATAGACAGCGACGGAGAGCGATTTCTTGGCGCGATCCTGTCCGACGACATATTGGTCGAGGAATGAGTAAATCTCTTGTGGTTTAGGAACTTCGGTGAGTCCAAGTTGAGTCGTCTCGTTGAGCTCCTCGATGATGATCTCGTTGCAGAGATCGATGCACTCGTCACAGATGTAAACGCCAGGACCTGCGATCAACTTCTTGACCTGCTTCTGAGTCTTGCCACAGAAGGAACATTTAAGAAGGTCGCCAGTTTCGCCAATACGGGTGGTCATAGATAAAGAGTAAATGGAAAGCGAACAGGCGGAGTGGATTTTTCCACTCCGCCTGTTCGCTTATAGAAGAATCAGATTAAGGCTTAATCGCCTTACGGCTGGCTAGAACTTGGTCGATGATTCCGTAAGCAACGGCCTCTTCGGCGGTCAAGATCTTGTCGCGCTCAATATCCTTAGAAACTTCTTCCACACTCTTCTTGGAATCTTTTGCGAGCATCTTTTCCAGGAGTGAGCGCATCCGCATAATTTCAGCGGCCTGAATTTCGATGTCAGAACCCTGACCGCCACCCTCTGAGTAAGGCTGATGAATCAAGATACGAGCGTTCTCAAGCGCCATCCGCTTGCCTTTGGCGCCACCCGCCAACAAGACTGCAGCTGCGGAAGCGGCTTGTCCGAGGCAGATGGTCATGACATCAGGGCGAACAAATTGCATCGTGTCATAAATCGCGGTGAGTGCGGTGAAAGAACCACCTGGTGAGTTGATGTACATCATGATGTCACGATCTGGATCCATTGACTCAAGAGTCAAGAGTTGGGCCATGACGTCGTTTGCCACAGTGTCATCGATCGCCTGTCCAACGAAGATGATGCGCTCTTCGAATAACTTTGTATATGGATCTAAGCGCTTGTAACCGTATGAAGTCTTCTCTTCAATGGTTGGAAGCACATAGCGGTTAGTAATCTCTTGCGCGCGATTCATTTCATTCATCATGCTGTTCCACCACTTCCTGAAACTTGTCCGGCAGAGCGAACGACGTGATCGATCAGGCCATAAGACTGGGCCTCTTCGGCATCGAACCAACGGTCGCGATCGGAATCTTCGGTAATTTTTTCGACGGTTTGACCAGAGTGAAAAGCAATCAATTCTGCCATCTTGCGCTTTGTATATTTCATTTGATCTGCCTGAATTTTGATTTCAGTTGCGGTACCACCAATACCACCAAGTGGTTGGTGCATGAGGACGCGAGCATTTGGAAGCGCGTAACGCTTTCCGGGTGCGCCAGCGGTGAGAAGGAACTGACCCATAGAAGCAGCTAGACCCATCGTCACGGTTGCAACATCATTCTTGATGTATTGCATCGTGTCATAGATGGCCATGCCTGCAGAGACAGAGCCTCCGGGCGAGTTGATATACAAGAAAATATCTTTCTCTTGATCCTCGGCGGCAAGAAGCAACATCTGGGCAGCAATGGCGTTGGCCATGTTGTCCTCGACTTGTCCGACCATGAAGATGATTCGTTCGCGGAGCAAGCGCTGGTAGACCTGATCGTCTAATCCGCCTGCAAACTGAGCCGCCGAACGCGCGGTGATTGGATCCACTATTCCTCCTGACAGCAACGCTGAATAGCCAGCATCAACTCCTGTTATGACAGTAACAATCTTTCAGCTCTCACGCTTCCCAAATTTGCTAACTTTCGCACCTGTGCTGTTCGCTCTGAGAGAAGTGTTAGTCCTCTGTGACTGCTGGGGCTGCAGGTTGTGGTCGAAGGGCCTCAAGGTCGACGCTCTTGCCAGACTTAGTAACGACGTTGACGCGACCAAGAACTGAGGCGAGCGCCTTCGCGCGTGCAACCTCGGAGACCATGGTTGCCACCTGACCATTGGTTGTTACTTCTTGGATGAACTGATCTGGGCTCATGCCGTAGCGCTGTGACTGACGAACCAGATATTCCGTTAATTCACCCTCGTTCACCGAAACGTTCTCGGCGGAGACAATGGTGTCCAAGATAATTTCATAGGTGAGTTGCTTGGTCGTTTGCTCAGTCACCTCTGCGCGGTGAGCGGCGTCTTCCAGACGGCCTTCTCCCGAGAGATGGTTGTTGACCTCATCCTCGATGAACTTTTCTGGCAGTGGGAAGGTGATGGATTCAACGAGTGTCTCAACAAGTTGATCGCGCGCTGCTGCGCCTTGTTCAAGAAGCTTGACACGTTCAATGCGTGCCTGCACATCGTTCTTGAGGGCTGCCAGGGTGTCGAACTCCGAGGATAGTGTTGCAAAAGAATCATCCAGTGGAGGAAGTTCGCGGGTTTTCACCGCTTTAACGGTTACATCAATGTCTCCGGGTTGGCCCTCAGCCAAGCCAACGAGAGTGGTCTCAAAGCGCTTGCTCTCTCCGGCAGATAAACCTGTCAGGGCTTCATCAAGTCCATCAACCATGGTGTTGGAACCGACCTCGTAAGAAATGTCATTTGCCGTGCCGCCATCGAGTGGCTTGCCCGCAGAAGATGCAACCAGGTCAAGGGTGACGAAATCTCCATTTTCAACTGACTTTTCAACAGTGGTCAGAGTTCCAAAGCGAGCGCGGAGTGCATCAACCTGCTCATCAACCTCTGCATCACCAACAATGACGTCATCAACCGTGATGGTCATTTCAGAGAAGTTAGGAAGTGCTATCTCGGGACGAACTTCGACCTCAACGGTGAAGGAAAACTTCTCCTTATCAACCAACTCAGTGATATCGACTTCTGGTCGACCGATTGAAGCAATGGAATGTTCCTTCTTGGCAGTCGAGAAGAAGTCACCCATCGAAAGATTGATCGCCTCATCCAAAACTGTGGCACGTCCTACGCGCTGTTCAATCAGTGCTGCGGGGACCTTGCCTTTGCGGAAGCCAGGAACAGAGATCCTCTCTCCAAGTGCCTTCGTGGCACGAGCGAGATAGGGAGCCAACTCCTCAAAGGAGACTTCAATTGAAACTTTGGTGCGGGTATCTGTAAGTTTTTCTACGGCGCTTTTCACTAAGGCCCTTTCGACAGTTTGATCTGATTTCTGGTCGGGGCGGGGAGATTCGAACTCCCGGTCTCCTGCTCCCAAAGCAGGCGCGCTAGCCACTACGCTACGCCCCGTCGGCGTAAGTGAGGAGTCTAAGGGTAGAAGTTCACAACTCCCAACCAGAGCCGATAGCCTTACGCCTTGTACGCACAACCCCGAGGTAGCCGCCCTATAAGTGGCACACTACCCAAGGCAATAATGCGGGTGTAGCTCAATGGTAGAGCCCCAGCCTTCCAAGCTGGCCATGCCGGTTCGATCCCGGTCACCCGCTCCA
>JANXZW010000062.1 GCA_025355305.1 Actinomycetes bacterium
CATCCGACCAGGGGGGAAGGATCCAGGGCTTACTCGCCTTGATCACCTCTTGATTGGACTCTTTACTTTTTACTTCGCGCAGAACTGCGTAACGGCCGGGGCTAGCTCAATCACAGCTGGCGGAAGGTTGATTTTGAATCAGGCCTTTCCGCGCGCACTGCTGCCTTTCTCTTCGGCGATTCAATCTTTTCAACAATTCCTTCCCACCATTCCTGTTTATATCTTTGTTTTAGTAGTTGGAAAGTGGGCGTATCCAACGACAATCGTTCCAGGATGGACGTGGAACTTCCTTTGGATTCCCTTTATTTTGATCTGCACGGGTCTCACCGGTTTTGGTTTAGCTCTCGTCTTCGCAACGCTCAACGTCTACTTCCGTGACACCAACAAATTGCTCACATATATCACCAGAATTTGGATGTACCTCTCCCCTGTCCTTTGGTTGCCCGATACTTTGCGCGGAAATATGAAGATCCTTCTATATGTTAACCCGTTGGGACCTGTACTCACCGCTACTTCACGCGTTTGGGTGAGCGGTGAGGGTCTCAACAAATTGTCCTTCTACGGCTCCATCTTCTGGGCCTTAGCATCGATCACGATCGGTGGCTACTTCTTTATCTCAAGGGAGCGCGATTTTGCTATCCGCATCTAAATCCGAAATCATCATGCCAGCCGAACTGGCGATCCGTATTGAGGATCTCTCAATCACTTACAAAGTTAGTCTGGAAGCCAAGCGCACCCTTAAGAATGCCGTTATGCGCGCAAGTCTGAAGCAGAAAGAACGCACTCGCACCATCGAAGCAGTTAAGGAACTCTCTCTCGATGTTCCCCATGGTTCAGTTCTCGGAATCGTGGGATCAAATGGCGCAGGCAAGTCAACGCTGATGCGGTGCATCGCGGGAATTCTCTCACCGACTGATGGTCGAGTGATCGTAAACGGCAAAATTTCTACATTGTTAGCACTGGGTGTTGGATTTAATCCCGCTCTCTCTGGTCGCGACAATATTATTTTAGGCGGCCTCGCCTCTGGTTTAAATATGGAAGAGATCAGCGATAAGACCGATGAGATAGCGGAATTTGCCGCACTTCCAGATGGCTTTATCGATCTACCCGTCCGCACGTACTCCAGTGGAATGTACGGTCGCCTATCTTTCGCAGTGGCGGTCAGCATGACTCCCGATATTTTGCTCCTTGATGAGGCGCTTTCGGCTGGCGATGCGGCATTTAAAGAGAAATCTTTCGAGCGGATGCGCCAACTCTGTGCCGAGGCCCGCACCATTCTCATCGTCTCTCACGCACTTGCTACCGTAACGGATCTTTGCGACACAGCGATCTGGATGCATAAAGGTTCAATGGTTGCGCAGGGCAAGCCGGAAGAGATTGTTGATGGATATCTAAAATTCCTCAATGTCGGCTCTTTGCCGTCCAGCTATGAAGATATGTAAGCAGAGCTCACGATGTCAGAACGCATCGATGTATCAATAATCTCCTCCGGAGCAAATCTTGCGGATGCCCGTCTGCATCGTCTGACTCGGGCTTTGCTTCGTGCTGGCTTGACGGTTGAGATCTTTGCACCAGGGTCAGTGCAGGATGCACCAGAATCTCTGGAGAGCGATAACGGGATCGTCGCCAGCGCAGGAACATCTCTCCATATTCGCAGACCTTGGTTTGGATCGTCGTGGAGCAGAACTGATCTACTCTCGCGCTATCACCGCTCTCGAATCTTCTCTCTTCGCTCTCGTGGTCGCGTTCTCTATGCGATCTCACCAGAAGCAGTCGCTCCCGCCTACGCACATTCGTTCGTCTTAAGACGCAAGTTCTCTGTCGACTTCTTTGAAGATTACCTCCGCCTACTCGAAGATCGACGATGGGCGAAAAAATACTTTGGGATTCTAGGTTGGATTGCAAAGAGTGACACTAAATCGGCGCTCTGGTTTTCCAAGCGAGCGGATCTCACCACGGTAGCAGATGTTCAAGTTCCACCCTATGAAGCCCGCAACCGTCTAGTCGTACGCAATCTTCCCGATTTTTCTCTGCTCACCGAAAGTGGGGAACGCGATCTAATCCCACGCGCAATATACATAGGAGATTTGCGCGAGAGCCGCGGCCTGCAATCAATGTTGCGAGTGGCAGAACTCGCTCCAGAGTGGGAGTTTGATTTTGTAGGAGGGATCGCTGCTGCCGATCAAGAATTTGTTGATCAGTGGTTAATGGGAAATAACACAGATAACCGCGTTCGCTTTCACGGAAGACTCGCGCCAAAGCAATCATGGAAAATCGCAGCCGGCGCCTGGGTTGGTCTCTCGCTTCTCAAGAACACCCCGGCTTTTGTCGAGGCGGTCCCCTCAAAACTCTACGAGTACATGAGCGTGGGACTTGCAACGATCTCCTCACCGCTACCTCGTTGCATCGAATTGATTGATCTGAGCAATTCTGGTGCTATCGAAAGTTCTCCCGAAGGGGTTGCCCAACGGTTGCAGGACTGGAGAGAGAATCCCCGGGAGCTCGACCAGATTCGCAAGCGCGCTCGGGACTGGGCAGAGCAGAACCTCGATAGTGAGCGGGAATACGCCAATTTCGCCGCCGAGATGGTGAAGTTGACCCGCTAGACTTGTAACTATGGCAGTAAAAGTCCTTCCTAGCGCCGATGTAGACATCTCGGCAACGCTTGGGGATGGGAGTTCGATCTGGCACTTAGCCCAAATCAGAGACCAGGTTGTGCTCGGCGCTAATTGCATCATTGGGCGCGGGGCCTATATCGGTAGCGGCGTAACGCTGGGCGATAACTGCAAAGTACAAAATTATGCTCTCCTCTACGAGCCTGCCAGATTGGGAAATGGCGTCTTCATCGGTCCAGCCGCCGTCCTGACCAATGATCAATTTCCACGCGCGGTAAATACTGATCTCACTTTGAAGAGCGGCAGCGACTGGGATTCCGTAGGGGTAACGATCCACGATGGGGCCAGCATCGGAGCTCGGGCGGTCTGCATTGCTCCCGTCACTATCGGTGCCTGGGCGCTGGTCGCCGCCGGGGCGGTAGTGACCAAAGACGTTCCGGCATTCGCGCTAGTCGCGGGAGTTCCTGCAAGGCGCATTCGATGGGTGGGTCGTGCTGGGGTCCCCCTCGAAGACATTGGAGAGAACCGCTTCCGCTGTCCCCAGGATCAGAGCATCTATCGAGAGATTTCTGAGAATGAGTTGGTGGCAGAGTAATGAAAATGCTTCGCAACCAACCGAGAGCATTTAACTTCTAGCAGCACTTACCGACTAGCAGCACTTAACAACTAATGGAGAAGAGAGTCACGTGATTCCAGCAGCCCGGCCAATTATTGGTGACGAAGAGCGCGCAGCCGTTGACCGCGTCTTACGTAGCGGAATGATGGCGCAAGGCCCTGAGGTAAAGGGTTTTGAAGAGGAGTTTGCGCAATTCGTAGGAGGCCGGCGTTGTATCGCGGTTAACTCCGGCACCTCTGCGCTTCATCTTGGATTTCTCGCTGCAGGTATCAAACCAGGCGATGAGGTGATCGTTCCCTCGTTCTCCTTTGCGGCAACTGCCAACTCGGTTGCCCTAGTAGGAGCCATCCCCGTCTTTGGAGATATCGATCCAAGAACTTTTAATCTCGATCCCGATCATGTTGAATCTCTGATTACTCCACGTACAAAAGCGATCATGCCGGTTCACCTTTATGGACATATGGCAGATATGGATCGCTTCGAAGAGATCGGTAAGAATCACAACCTAGCCATCATTGAAGACTCCGCTCAGGCTCACCTCGCCTCTCTCAACGGTCGGATGGCTGGTGAATGGGGGGTCGTTGCCTCCTTCTCCTTCTATCCAACAAAGAACATGACATCAGGGGAAGGCGGCATGATCGTCACAAACGATGCCGCGATCGAGCACCAGTGCCGCATGTTGCGTAACCAAGGTGGAGTTGTTCGCTATCAGAATGAGATCGTTGGATTTAACAACCGCATGACGGATATCCACGCCGCGATTGGTCGAGTACAAGTCACGAAGGTGAAGGCCTGGACCGAGCAACGCAGAAGCAATGCCGCTTACCTGAATGCCAATCTCAAAGGTGTGATTACTCCATACCTTCGCCCGGGTTCCGAGCACTCCTATCACCAATACACAATACGCATAGCCGGTGCGACTAGTGAAGCGCGCGATAAGGCTATCGAATTGATTAAGGCGGGCGGCGTCGGCTGCGATGTTTACTACCCAACCCCAATTCACCGACTTCCATCTTTCAACTCCGACCATGACCTACCAATTACTGAAGAGTTGGTGAAGGAAGTAATTTCTATTCCGGTTCATCCATCTCTCACGTCAGAGGAGCTTGAACAAATTGTTGGCGTCGTCAATGACGCAGTGACCAGAATTTAGGCGGCGCCAGATGAGTAATTCCGCTACTGGCAAGAAACTGCGCGCTGGCCTGGTCGGCCTCGGCATGATGGGGCGGCACCACGCTCGTGTACTCGCCTCTCTCGAAGGTGTTGAACTGGTCGGGGTCTGCGACCCTATGGGTGACCCCCACGGCGTCGCCGGCTCGCGTCCACTCTTCTCTCAAGTCGAAGAATTGATTGCCTTAGGAATCGATTACGCAATGGTGGCCGCACCGACGGCCTTTCACGAAGAATTAGCTCTCGCGCTTGCAGCAGCTGGCGTGCACGCTCTGATTGAGAAGCCACTTGCAGTAGACAACGAGTCGGCAGAGCGCATCACCGCGGCCTTCGCAGCGCGTGGTCTGGTTGGAGCCGTTGGCCATATTGAGCGTTACAACCCCGCCCTACAGCAACTTCGTTCCAAACTCGATGCCGGTGAGCTTGGGAGTGTCTATCAAATAGCCACTCGTCGTCAGGGGCCCTTTCCAGCTCGCATCGCGGATGTCGGTGTCATCAAGGACCTGGCGACTCACGACATTGATCTCACCGCTTGGGTAGCCCGATCCGCCTTCATTAATGTATCGGCCAAGACCGCGCTTAAATCCGGCCGGCCTCATGAAGATATGGTTGCCGCCATCGGTGAACTTGAAAATGGAATTATTACAAACCACCTGGTGAATTGGTTGACTCCCTTTAAAGAGCGCCTGACGATCGTCACCGGCGAGCGCGGTTCATTTGTCGCGGACACACTCACCGCTGACCTCACCTTCTATGCAAATGCCTCGGTCGATACCCAGTGGGATGCCGTCGCCTCTTTCCGCGGGGTGAGTGAGGGCGATGTAATTCGTTTTGCCTTTGCCAAACCAGAACCGCTGCGCACCGAACATGAGGCATTCCGCGATGCCGTACTTGGAGTTGCAGGAGCTACGGAGCGCATCGTCACCATGGAACAAGGCTTGGCAACGGTTCGTGTAGCCAGCGCGATGATTGAGAGCGCCAACACTCGCTCCGTTATTTCAATTCCGAAGGGTCGCTAAAACCATGAAGATTGCAGTAGTTGCTCTGGGAAAGATCGGACTTCCTCTCGCAGTGCAGTTCGCGAAAAAAGGGCATCACGTAATTGGTTGCGATGTCAATCAGAAGACAGTTGACCTCATCAACGCAGGTGTCGAACCATTTCCTGGCGAAAACTTCCTCGCCGAATATCTCGCCGATGTCGTTGGCTCTGGCCATCTCGTAGCCACTACCGATACCACACAAGGTGTGAGTGAATCCGATGCTGTTGTAATTGTGGTCCCGCTCTTTGTAAATGCAGATGGAATTCCAGATTTTGGATGGATGGATGACGCTACAGAGAAGATTGCAGCAGGCCTTAAACCAGGAACATTGATCTCCTACGAAACTACCCTTCCAGTTGGTACCACGCGCAATCGCTTTTCCCCCGCCCTTGAAAGTGGGTCAGGTCTAAAAGCGGGTGTTGACTTCCATCTCGTCTTCTCTCCTGAGCGGGTCCTCACCGGTCGAGTCTTTGCCGATCTACGTAAATATCCCAAGTTGGTCGGTGGAATTGATGAGGCGAGTACTGCGGCCGGGATTGAGTTCTATGAAAAGGTTCTCGATTTTGATGAGCGCCCCGATCTACCCCAGAAGAATGGCGTCTGGAACCTAGGAACATCGGAGGCCAGCGAAATGGCAAAGCTGGCAGAGACCACTTATCGCGATGTGAATATTGCGCTCGCCAATCAATTTGCGATCTTTGCTGAAGGCGCCAATATCGATATTGCTAAGGTCATCGCCGCGTCTAACTCACAGCCTTATAGCCATATTCACCAGCCTGGCATCGCAGTAGGCGGTCATTGCATTCCGATTTATCCCCGCTTCTACCTCTGGAATGACCCACTTGCAACGGTAGTTCGCTCGGCGCGTGAAGCAAATGCAGCGATGCCCGAGCATGCGGTGCAGCTCCTTGCAGATAACTTAGGAAACCTCTCGGGAAAACGAATAACGGTCCTAGGTATTTCCTATCGGGGTGGAGTCAAAGAGTCGGCTTTCTCTGGAGTCTTTGGAGTTGTCACTGCTCTAAAAGCACGCGGCGCAATGGTCGTAGTGAACGATCCTATGTACACCGACGAGGAGATCCTCGGACTGGGATTTGAACCTTACGCCATCGGTGAGGATATTGATGCAGTGATTCTGCAGGCCGACCACAAGGAGTACAAGACTCTTACAAAGGCTGATTTTCCTGGAGTTCAAGCGATAGTCGATGGCCGTCGCACAATGGATCCCGCGAATTTTGCCGAAGTTACTTTTAGAGTTATTGGTGCAGGAGCGCAATAATTTTCATAAAAACTCTATTGGCTTGGCTCCCGCAGAGCCCTCAACAGCCAATGGCTTTGGCTCTGTGATCAGAAATGGCATCTGAACTCTTGCCCTTGGCTGGGCACGGACAATCTGATTGTAAGTAGCAACAAGGATCTCTGCCTGCCCCTCCCATGAACGCTCTGACAATACCTCCGCAGTGTAAGCAGCACGATATTTTGCAGGGCTGGCGAGTATCAATTTGGCAACGCGAACAAAATCATCAACATCTTCCGCGATAAACACTTCACCATTCTTAAGTCGATTGACCTCTGCCGACATAGTCTTCACATCACTGACAATTATCGGCAGATGCGCCTGCATATACTCACCAAATTTCGTGATGAGAGAGATCTCGTGATTGAGTCGATGCAAGATCGGAATCAGACCAATGTCAGCGGTAGAAAGGTAAGAAACCAGTTCTGAGTTAGGCACGTAAGGGACGACATGGAAACGCTCAGCGAGATCTGGGGCGCTTGCGACTAAATCAATAACTGACTTATTGGCGGGATTTGCAATCAAAGCAAGATGGACCCCTGGGAGTTGGCGCAGGGCTGCTAGCGCAGTATGAATTCCTCGTTGTGGTGCAACTGCGCCAGAATAAACGAGGAGAGGATCGCTACTAGAAAGATTAATGTCATTACGCAGGTTGCGAGTGCAGGGTTCTTGCCCATCTACCAAGGGATCGTTTGCAACAACCGTCGGTCGCTGCGCAATCTGAAGTTGCGCCATCAGAAGGTCGTTCATCGGCTCACTCACAGATAAAACGGTGGCAGCACCCTTTGCATACTTGCGTTCTATCTTTGTATAAAGGGCGGCCATCGGCTTGGTCAGATGGGCTACCCCGGGCACGTATTCGTGTGCGTCGTAAACTAATTCTGCCCGCTTGCCTGATTTTTGCAGCGCTTCAACGATCGCTCCAGCAATGGGAAGCGCCGTGTAATCGTGCGCGTGAACAATATCTGGTGCAAAATTCAGGGCAACCGGTGTGATGATCTTTAAGGCACGATTTAGATTTGGAACAACGACTTCACTCTTTACTCCGAGCTTTTCAGTGAGTCGACGGCGATACTTCCGCAGTCTGCGAAGAACTCCGGCAATAAGCCATCGAAAGGTTTCATTCTTCCCAAAGATACGCAGAAGCAGAGGCGCGTGTTCTTTGGAGATGACAATTTTCAGTGGAAGGCGAATTATTCGAGAGTAGCCAATCCCTAACTCATCAGGGAGCCCGGTGGCCGTTGATCCAATAACCAGCACATCCCAGCCAGCATTGCCTAGAGACCAGGCGCATTTGAGAACTCGGGAATCTTCAGTGACTCCATTTAGGACAAGATGGAGAGTCCGCGGAGTTTGAATCACACCCCGATCTTACTGGAGGAATTATTTCAAAGATGAGGGAAGTAAAAAGACAACTGCAGTCACGGCTGCCGCAAGCAATGCGGCTTCACCAAATAACCGAATCGCAGCTTGGCGATCAATCTTGCGATCTTCCTCCGAAACAACGCGATGCGTGTCACCGAGCTTTCCAAAATTGAAGAGACCTGAGAAGCCAAAGGCGAGACAGAATTTCTTACGCGCCTGCAAGTAACCGATAGACATTACGAGGGCAGGAAGAAAAGTGCCAAAGCGTGCCATTCGTGAAGCGTGTTGGTGATAAAAACCAAATACCGTTGAGATCGTGAGGAATAATCCGATTCCACCTACAAGTTGACGTCGCCTTATTTCGCGAACCCCGATATTGCAGGATCCAGCAATGTAATCGAAGGAGTCGTCAGAGGGCATGAAGTGGAGTTCGCCTAGAACTGGCGTTCCGACTCCTCTTCATCAACAAAGAGCTCATGATTGTCCTTGGCGATATTAGCTAGCCAAGCGAAGACAGACTTCATCGCACCAAGGATTACAACAAGGAAGGTAAAGATCCCGACGAGGCGACGAATGGTCTTGAACATGCGATAAATGTACTCTCCTTGCCTTATTACTCGCTGGAAGCCCGCATAAGGCGAGCCGAGAGCAAGATGAACTAGAGGTTAACGAGAGCCAGTTCGCAGAAGCGAACCAGAGCAACAGGCGTTACTGACCGAGGGAAATCCGTAAGGCTCTATCGATATCCCGCCAGAGATCTTCCACATCTTCGATTCCGACTGAGAGTCGAATCAGGTTCGCGGGAATTGTTGGACTCTCTGCGCTCCAACGATGTCTACGCTCCCAGAGCGATTCCACCCCGCCTAGGGATGTGGCGTAGGCAACTAACTGTGAGGCGGCGCAGGCCCTATCGGCTGCCTCCACACCCCCGCTGTGATCAAAAGAGATAACCGCTCCAAAGCCCTTCATAAAACTCTTAGCTATCTCGTGGTTTGGATCAGTGGTTAACCCGGGGTATCTCACTCGCGTGACAGCGGGGTGGGTCAAAAGTCTTGTCGCCAACTCCAGGGCGTTCTTCTGCGCTCGCTCCATCCGAACCCCTAAGGTACGCAGCCCGCGCAGCGCGAGCCAAACCTCGAATGGCCCAGGGATTGCTCCGTTGATCTTTCTGACATCCGCGAGACGACCGTAAAGTGCCTGGTCCTTGGTCGAGATAGATCCAAGAATCACATCGCTATGTCCGGCAATATATTTTGTCAGGGAGTGAATGACGACATCTGCGCCCATTTCAAGAGGCTGTTGCACCAGCGGGGTGGCAAAGGTGTTATCAACCGCCACCCCGGCATTCTGTAACTTAGCTGCGGCGATGAGCCCGGGGATATCGGCAACCTCAAGTGCTGGGTTGGTTGGCGATTCCAACCAGAGCAGCGTCGTACCGGGTAGAGCCGCGATAACCTCCGCCGTGTTAGAGAGATCAACGTAGCGAACTTCAAGAGCTCCGCTCTCGACCGCCTGACGTAACAAAACCATCGTCCCGGAGTAACCATTTTGAGATGCTGTAACCACGGCTCCACGAGGCAAGATAGCGAAGATCGCCGATATGGCTGCCATCCCTGATGAGAAGACCAGCGTTGAGCCGCACTCTAAAGATTCGATGGCACTCTCCAGAGCGCTCCACGTCTTATTTCCATAACGGCCGTAGCCAGCGGAGCCCGGCGCTAAATAGGTGGAGTTGAGTTCGATAGGAACGTTTACTCCGGCATCTGAGATGCGAGCGGGTCGAGCAGCAGCCACTAGGCGACTTTCTAGAGTCAAGGAATCCAAAGCCTGGTCTTCAGGGGTCATTGTGTGATCTCTTCAGGGGTCATTGTGTGGTCTCTTCAGGAGTCATTGTGTGATCTTCAGGAGTCATTGTGTGATCTTCAAGCACCGTGAACGTAGTGGACATAGCGCAAGCCTAACGCAGGAGCCAAAGACGGTGCGGCTACTTGGATCCCCTACCCACCTTGAGCGCGCTCAAAATCGCTGTCACGGCAAGGGTTCCGAGAACAAAGCCTAATGAGAGCCCCAGGGAGATCGTTGGAATTCTTATCCCCGCAACTTTCTGGTGACCTTCGCCAATTGTGGCTTCAAAGATCAACTTCACTCCGATAAATGCAAGGATCACAGAGAGCCCTTGACTCAAGTAGACCAACTTGGTCATCAAATCACCGATGAGAAAGTAGAGCTGACGCAGACCCATGGAGGCGAAGACCGTCGCCGTCACGATCACGTAGGGATTGCGGGTCAGGCCAAAGATCGCAGGGATGGAGTCAAAGGCAAAGAGCAAATTTGTCAGTGCAATTGCCGTCATAGCCACTACAGCAATCGGGGCACCCCTGTTGCGCAAGAATCGAGTTGCTGGTCCTTCCTTCCACTCCTCCGATTCGCTCTCCCTAAATAATTGGAGAGCTGTATAGATCAAGAAGCCGCCGAAGAAGAAGAAGATCCAGATGTAGCGATTCACTAAGGCGGCGCCGCCGGCGATAAATAAGCCACGCATCAGAAGTGAGGAGAGTATCCCCCAAAAGAGAATTATCTCTTCTTTCTCCTTCTCGACCTGCAACCGAGCCATTATGAGTAATAAGACAAAAAGGTTGTCGAAAGATAACGAGTACTCCGTGATCCAACCCGCAAAAAATTCACTCCGACTCTGGCTATTCGACCAGATGCCTAAGAAAAGGCCAAATGCAATCGCAGCTCCAATATAGATCACTGTCCAGATTGCAGCGCTCTTTAAAGAGGTCACCTTGCGACGATTTTTATAAGCGAAGAAGAAATCCAGGAGCAAGATCAACGCTAAACCGCCTAAAGTTAAAGCCCAGGCTAGCGCGCTCGTGTGGTTTGTAATCACACGCGTAGCCTACTCATTAGGCTATTGCCGTGACTCTTACAAGCGTGGATGAGATGCGCAAACATGTGCGAGCAATCTCTCGGGCAGACCCGGCATTTAAACCAATCATCAAAGCCAGTCCACTTTGCACCATTAATAAGAAGCGACCTTCAGAAGGTCACTATGAAACACTTGTTACTTCAATCCTCTCTCAACAATTAGCTGTTAAGGCAGCAGACACCATTATTGCAAGAGTCCGCACTCTCGCTAAAGGAAAAATTACTCCCGAGGCCATGGTTTTATTAACTCCGGTAGATCTGCGTACGGTAGGCGTCAGCGGAGCTAAGGCTCGAGCCATCGGAGATTTAACCGAAGCAACCCTTTCAGGTGCCATTAATTTTAAGAGGTTTTCGAAGTTAAGTAATGAGGAGATTTCTGAAGAGCTCACCGCCCTATGGGGAATTGGTCGTTGGACCGTCGAAATGTTCTTAATGTTTCATCTCGGTCGCCTCGATCTCTGGCCGGTCGGAGAC
>JANXZW010000064.1 GCA_025355305.1 Actinomycetes bacterium
CCAGAGATGCAATCTTGTTAGCACTTCTCCTCTGCGTTGGTGCCCTGATCGCGCATGCTCCCAGCTCACTCTTCGGGCAACCAAAAAGATTTATATTGCTCTCCAGCGCGCAGCTCGGAATTCCTGCTGCGGCGGTAACGCTGGGTAGCGCCACTGGCGTGCTTAACCAGGCCCAATCTGGAGCGATCATGTTGAGTGCACTTGTGACGATCTTCTTTACGATTTGAAGAATTTTGACTTTCCAGTACCAATTTCTTTCAAGAACTTCTTCTTTGCAGCGAACGCGCTAACTGTCAGCGAGGATGTAGATATCGCCTTGCGCCTCGGCAACTTTGAAAGTTTTAAGTGGGGCGCCAGCTGGTCCATTTACGACGGCGCCACTCTTTGCATCAAATACTGATCCATGGCAAGGACATGCTAACTGTTTGCCAGATTCTCCAACTGCGCAGCCTTGGTGTGTGCAAACTGAGGAGTGAGCAGTAACGACTCCATTGGATAAGAAGAGAGCAACCCCGACGGTTGCACCTTTCAAATCTTTCACCATAACGACTTTTGATTGACCCTCTTTTAAATCAGAGAGCTTGGCAGCTATGAACCCTGTGATCTTTGCTGGAGAGGTTGCTGGGGTCGCGGCCGGGGAACTCTTTGCACTTTCACTTGTCATAGGAGAAGGCTGCAGACTCGGTGAGGAGTTGGCTGGAGGTGGTGTTTGCGCAGGGTGAATAAGAATGGGTGGCTTTGCTGGGGTAAGAATCTGCCACGCTAACTTCCCATTGCTCTTCACGCAGAGGTAATTCTTGCCTTTGAAAATTATCTTCTGCCCGGCTCTTGAACAAATTGCTGCGGGCCCTTGCGCAAAGGCCTTGAGGGGGAGGAGGGTTAAAAGCGTGCTCGCCCCAGCCCCGATTAAGAGGTTTCGACGGGGTACGTTGATCTCAGTCATCCCCGAATTTTATTGGCAGATTAGCTCAGCTGCTATCTGAAATCTGCCAATTGTGGTGAATAGCTGAAGTATTTATGGCGCAACTTCGCCTAGTAGACTCACTACTTCGTGATTTAACAAGCGCCCCGATAGCCCAATGGCAGAGGCAGAGGACTTAAAATCCTCCAAGTGTGGGTTCGACCCCCACTCGGGGCACTTAGCAAGTGCTTCATTATGTAGTTTTGAACCTGTTTGAACTCATCATGAACCTATCCACTGACAAGTACAAGATTTAGTTTTCACTTTGTTTAGGCTGGTTTGTGACGGTAAATAACACACCAATTAACCCCCCCCAGGGTTAAGTGAAGTTGGAATAACCAACACACCAGCATTTATTGATAGGCAAGGAGTAGGTTTTTAAGTAGTAGCCTGATTCATTTTGCAATCCAGGTAATTACGGCAACTATGGGTCCGAAACTCACCAAAGTGGCAGTTTTGCGATTTGAGAGTTTTATCACTCCCTGATACTAAGGAGTGATTCTGTTCAAAATTGAATCTCGAGCTACCACTCGCTGGTTCTTAGATTCTATGTGATGGCGTTTAAAAACATCCAGGATGGAGATATCGCATACGGAGCGGGTTAAACCAAGGTCAGATAGTAGTGCAACCAACCTATTCCTAACCTTATCTACCGCAAGCTTTGAAACCGACCAATATATGCGTTCATATTTTAGCGAGTCTCGAGTTTCCAAATTCAATATGACCGCGAGTTCTACCTTTCCTGGCAGTGCAAATTTTAAGGTCGAATCTGGGGAATCAATGAAAGATTCGCCTATTCGGTTAGTTCCGGGGAGCCAATTCGTGACCCAAGAAAAGATCTCTCTAAGCAGCTACGTTTATAACTAAGTCAGATTGAGCGGTGAATACGCAAAACCCGAGAGCAATCACCTAAAGGGCAAGGACGATTTTGTAGCACTGAGGCATCCTTGAATCTTAGCGGAGGTAGGTGATGTGATTACCTAACGATTAACTTCGGTTTAAGTAGCACGTGTGCTTGAGCTGATTCTTTTTGGAAATTAACATGCCGGATTTCATTGCCGTGCTCTCCCATCAGAATTTCGAAGGCTTGAGAAGCGACCTGTGCAAGGTTCTGATCGACGCTAGAGAAGCCAAACTCTTTGGAGACTGGGCTGTTGTCGAATCCGCATACTCGCACGGTGTGGTGGCCCATTGTTTGTAGTTCCAGGAAAGTGCCGAGGGCTAGTGTGTCACTGGCGCAGATAACTGCTTCTAGATCTGGATTCTTTCGGAATAGTTCTAGCAGGCACTTGCGGCCGCTAGCGATTGATTCCTCCCCGAAGACTGAAAGTTGTTTGATTGGTGGACGGTTGGTTAGCTTAGAAAGACTCTCTTTCCAGCCCAAGAAGCGGTCATCGCCGGTACTGAGGGGGGCTTTTTTATCATGCGGTAGTGGCTTCCACCCGATGAAACCAATATTGCGGGAACCTTGTTCCCAGAACTTCTTTGTTGCAAGTTCGGTTCCGCTGTAACCGTCTATATCCACCCAAGGATGTTTGGTGGAGTACATATCTGTCGAGCCCCAGGGGCGGCCAAAGGTCAAGTAGGGGATTCGGTTGGAATAAAGGAATTTGATGCGGGGATCACCGACGGCAGTGGAGGTCAAAATCAAACCGTCCATATCGTTGGAATCGATATAAGTTTTTACCATTTCGATTTCATCTTCGAACGTGGATGCGGCATACGTGACAACTTTGATCTGTCTGTTGTGGGCTGCTTTTACAATGTGATAGGCGAACTCATCTTGGATGTAACCAGGCAAAAAACCTTGTTGAACATTCTCGATCGTGGCACTGGAGTCCATCCGGATTGCGACTGTTGAGGACTTATTGGTGCGCAATCGTCGTGCCGATAAATTGGGGGAGTATTTAAGTTTCTTAATTGCCGCGAGGACTTTTTCTTGAGTTTCTGGTTTGACGCGCGCTGGGGAATTGAGCACATTAGAAACGGTCTGCAATGAGACGTCAGCTGCCGCAGCAACGTCTCTGATTGATACTTTGGATTTACTTACAGCCACAATTACCCACCTGGCTGATTCGGCAGATTCCCCATAACCCAAGCATAGGCGCCGACGGTCCAACCTTGAATTAACTGAGGTGGCTGGATGATCCGATTGGATGCAAGGGCATTGACTTGATCTGGATTAGTTACATCGACAATGAAGTGCGAGATGAGTGGACCCTCGGGCCAATCGCCGCGGAAATATTCTGGGTATCCACCGATGGATTCGATTGCGGTTTTGATGCGGCTTGCAATGGCGACCCACTCCTCCTCGTAACCAAATTTCTTTAGACCTCTAGCTGCAAAGACTCCGTCCATTGGCCAAGCGCTCCCGGTTTGATAGCCCCCGGCTCGGTATTTGGGATGGGCGGAGGAGAGGGTTCTTAGCCCGGTTTCTCCAAGCAGGCCAGGGCCGACGAGAGCGAATGCAATTGCATCCCGATATTTCTTGAACTCATCTCCATCTAATATCTCTGAATCGAGGAGTCGCCCCTGATTGCTTGCTTGTGAGTCAATGGGTTGTTGCTGCCCTGACTCGTTCCGATCTGTTCCGATTGCAAAGTGATCTTCAACCCAGATGTATTTAATGAGTTTTTCTTGGAGCGACTGGCAGATTGTCAGCAATTCCGCTTCTTGCAGTGGCCAGGCCTGATCAGGTGAGAGCCTTGCCAGGGCGATTGTTGCCTTAAGCGCGTCGTAAGTTTCTGAAACCGTCTCAATTGATGCCGTTGAGGTGTTTGACGCAATGCGACCATCGGCATGTAGGTAGCTGTCCCCTGAGTCCTTCCAGACTTGATTGGTGATTCCCCGAGGATTACTGCGCTTGGACTCAATGAGTCCTGAGGGTGTGCGCAGACGAGAGAGGGTCCACTTAAGTGCGTTGACTGCTCGCAGTTTAAGGGCCTGACCATTGACTTCGATATCCAGTACGGAGGGATCTTTCTCTGCTAATTCCCGTAAAGTCTTTAGCCAGATGAGGGTGGTGTCGACCGCGCCATAGTAAGGGAATTTCCAGTTGGCGTCTGCCATGATTTTCTGGGCTACGGGATCATCAGCTTCACGAACTTCGTGGGCCATCCGACCCGGCTCTTCTTCGCTTAAGAGATCAATCTTTTGACCTTGGACGAAGGCGAGTGCCTTGACTACTTCTAGCTGTAACTCAGGTAGTTCGTGACGAAGGAGGTCGGCCACGAGGAGGGAGTCGCGGCCGAACAGACATTCAAAGAGGTTTTGTCCTGGAAGTGATTTGTGTCGATCAGTAGTTACGGAGGCAAAGGGGATATTAAACCCTCCTTGGGTTCCAATAATCATTTTTATAGCAGCAGCCAAGTCTGGGCGTTGAGCGGGATCAAAGATCGGATCATTGTTTTCAAGGACACGTTCTTCATTGATGATCACCTCGCCAGGAAACAACGTGTACTCCATCATGACTGCACCTTTCTAGCGCTTCCGACAATGATTAACTGGGCAAAAGGGAGTCCTACAAATACGTAGGGGAATATAACGATCCAACCGACAGCTATGAAGGCCAGCGAAAGGATGACCATTCGCTTCGGGGTTAGCTTTGCGAACTTTAGGATTTCTGTGGCGGGAACTCCTGGCAGTGTTGACCAGACCGCAAAGGGAACCGATACAAATGCGAGGAGAATAAAAGCGACACAAAAATTAGAGACCATCACGATTCTTGTCGACTCTGGCGTATGGGCAAAGTAGACAACGTTGTGGAGACAGACGAGGAAGTAAATGTCCACGGCGAGGTAAAGCAGGAGAGAACTGCGGCTGATCGAAGGAAACTTGACTTTGTTGAGTCGAGCGGCGCAATGCAGGCTGATTGAGTTTACAAGAATTATTGCGGGAATTTTTACAATGGAAGCTGGATTGTTCATGAGTAGAAAGAGGGAGAGCGAAAAGGCCGTTCCGGAGGGAACCAATCTAAAGTTCTGGTTCCAGAGTTGTCCTAGGGCGAACCGAATGGGACCTGCTTTTCTCGCTTCCAAAGCCTCACTCATTGCTTCACGGCCGACCCTAATTGCATATTGATTATAAACTTTTGGGCGAAGAGGTAGATGAGCAAGATCGGAAGGGTTGACAAGACAACTAGCGCCATCATAGGCGGCCAGTCGGTCTGGAACTGCCCCTGGAACTCCAAAATGCCAAATGGGAGCGTCCAGTGATTTGGTGCTTGCAGAATAATTGAAGGCCAGAAGAGGTCGTTCCAACTGCCCTGGAAGGTCAAAATCGACACGGTGGCGATGATCGGTAGCGCATTTGGAAGCATGATTTTGGTAAACACCTGTATCGGACTAGCCCCATCGATCCTTGCGGAATCCTCGAGTTCTTTGGGGATATTGAGGAAGTACTGCCGGAACAAGAAGATATCCAGTGCGCCAACGGCTTTGAGCAAAAAGATCGCTAGGAAGTTGGAGGGATGACCGCTGATCAGACCCATTTTTACCAGCAAGATGTAGACCGGGACGACGCGGAGCTGATCTGGAATCATCATGGTTGCCAACACCATATAGAACAAGACGTCGCGTCCAGGGAAGCGAAGCCGAGCAAAAGCGTAGCCCGCGGTGGAGCCCAAGATGAGGTGCAAAATAACGATGGTAACGGCGATAAATAGCGAATTGAAGAAGAGCGTATAAAGCGTCGGGGTTATCTTGGTGGCGATTTGCACGTAGGCAGAAGTATTGAGGTGTTCCGGCAAGATGTGGTTGAAGAAAACTTCGCTCTCTGTTTTAAACGAAGTACTGATCGACCAGAAAAATGGAATAAAGGAGACGAAGGAGTAGAGCACAAGGATTGCAAGTAGAATGTACTTGCCAAATATGACTTTCAATTGTCGCCCTTCCATGCTCGGGCTCCAAAGAGGAAGCGCTGCGCCAAGGTCAAGCTAAAGATAAGGACAAAGAGTTCTAGACCAATGGCAGCTCCGTAGCCAAACTTGAATTGCCTAAAGCACGCGTTGTAAATGTAGAGCACCATAGTCATTAAAGAATAGTTGGGACTTCCATCGGCACCACCCGCCAAAATTGCCTGATCATAGAGTTGTAGCGCGCCAATCATGCCAGTTGTGATGACAAAGAAGTGCGCTGGCTTGAGAAGTGGCAAAGTGATGTACCGCAGAATCTGCCAGCGATTGGCACCATCTGTTTTGGCGACCTCTTCGTACGAGCCATCGATCCCTTGCAAATTAGCAAGGTAGAACAACATCATGGTTCCACTTGTGGTCCATGCGTTTAGGCCGATCACCGAATACAAGGCGGTTCTAGAGTCCGAAAGCCACTGACCCTGGTTAAACAAGTTAGAGATGTTGACGCCAAAGTAGTGAAGAATTTTGTTAAATAGACCATCTGGAGTCATCAGCAAAATGAAGAGTGTTGTTATTGCGGCGCTACTGGCCATGGAAGGGAAGTAGAAAGTTGCGCGAAAGAAGTTGCTTCCCTTGATCTTGCTGTTAACTAGTAGTGCAAGTGTTAGCCCCATCGCAGACTGTAATGGCACAACTAGAGCGGCATATAATAGTGAGTTGCGGATTGCTCTAAGAAAAACCGGATCTTTGAGTGAATCTGAAAAGTTCTGCCAACCCAAGTATTTGCGAGCCCCCAGCAAACCCCAGTCGTAGCGAGAAATATAAACCGCATAAAATAAAATTCCGATGCTCAACACTGCAAACAACGTCATAGGGACCGCAATGAAGCTCCACCCAGTGAGATATTCCTTTAAATTACGGACACGGCGCGTTTTACTAACCGGCTTATGTGCTTCCAAGGCTTGGATTGTCATTGACCAATTTTCTTTTTATCTGTAAAGGGGAAGCAGCCCCTTGCGGTCGAGGAATCGGGCGAGAGATTATTTAATATGGAACGGGTTGATAACTCGACAACTCTCAAGTTTCAAACTATCAACCCTGTTCCCGTCTTGCTTTCTTACTTTGCTATTTTCCGAGCGAGCTACTGGAAGATCAGGTGGTCTTCCAAGCGGCCTGTCCGGCAGCCAAGATCTCCTTGACTGCTGTGGCAACCACGAACTTCTTGTTCTGGATTTGAGCCTTTGCTGCATTGTTAAAAGCAGTAATGACGTTATTCCAGGCAGGGAACGAAGGAGTTGTCTTGGTTGTTTTCATTGCAGCAACTTGGCTGTTAACTGCATAGCCAAAGGGCGTTCCCACATCTGTACGAGATGGAATTGCTACTCCGTAAGAGGTCCAAACAGTCATTCCACGAGCACTTTCCATGTATTGAATGAATGTCCAGGCAGCATCTTGGTGAGTTGAAGACTTGGCCATTGCCCATGCGGCGGTGAAGGCCAATGATCCTGACTGCGTTGCAGTAGGAAGTGGACCCTTAACCATTGCCTTGAAGATCTTTGGATTTTGGCCTTGGACTGATGGATCTAGCCAAGCACCTTCCATTGTGTAAGCGCACTTGCCATTTCCGAATGCTGAGCCAGCCCAACCTTCAGAGATTTGTGCAGGAGTCTTGAAGACGCCCGTCTTGTAGTTGTTCATGATCCAGGTCATCGCTGCAACTGAACCCTTTGACTGCAAGAGTGATTTGGTGTTGGAAGCATCAGAGATTCCGCCACCAAAGGCAACCATCCAGGCACCTAGGCGATTGATATCGGCATCGACGCACATTGGAAGAATCTTCTTCGCGAGAAGAAGTTTTGCTTGAGCATCAAATTGCTTTATTGTTGTAGGAAGTGCTGTGATTCCAGCCTCCTTCATCAAGATTGAGTTGCCTTCAAGAACCAATGGATTGGAATCTTTTGGCAAACCAATGATCTGTCCACCCTGCGAATAAGGCGTCAAATAGCTTGGATTGAACGCAGAAGTGCTGAACTTCGATGCAGCGATGAATGGAGTTAGGTCGGCCAAGACTCCCTGTTGCTGCCAGAGTTGAGAGTCACTTGAGTTCAAGTAGAAAGCATCAGGTGGTGTGCTTGATGCAAATTTCGCAGCCATGTCGGTTTCGTAGTTACCGGTATCAACTTGTAAATTGACAGCGATTCCCGGGTTGCGACTTTCGAATGTGGCGATGGTGTCATTGAGCGCAGCTGTTTCTGCAGGCGAAGATCCCCATGTTCCTACGGTGATTGTTACGGGTGCTGCCGTGTCTGCCTGTGCGGCGACAGCGAAAGGTACAGTGAATACCAGGGCTGCTAGTGCCGACGTAAGACTCAGATATTTTTTGTCCATGATCCTCCTCATGTTCGTTCTAATTTGAACGTTAAAATAAATCTAGTGCTACATTCGTCAAAAAGGAAGTGAAAAGGGACATTTTTTTTCATAACAGTTTTATAACGTTCAAATTTACCTCCGTTAAGCAAATTATTAAAGAAAAAGCCACACTTGTAAAGGAGAAACCGAGTTTTAAGTTCAGATTTAGTCAGGCGTAAGGCTATTGAATGGAGCTAAAATGGAGAAAAATGTCTTTATTGGAGACAGTGTTACCGATTGATTCCGCCTGACAATCCCGCCTCATGGCTTCGGAAATGTAGCAACTGTGGCGGCAGAATCGTCAGATAAATACCAGATTGTGGACGTAAGAACGAGCGACAATCGACTCGTTGATCTGGATGTGCGCCGAGACTGGGATGTATTTGGAAATAAACCTCAACTCCTGTCGTCTTCGATCGGCATTAGCGACATCTGACTACGTTTGGATAGCAATGAAATTATAACTTTTGAAGATTTCGAGGTTTGCTACCGCAAACTGCTGGACGTGACCCAAGAAAAGTGCGATCCGATCCATGTTAATCGCGAGCCATTTCCATTTCCCGCCGCGCCCGGAATGCTCTCCTGGTGCGAAGATCTGGTCCCAAGATTGATGCAGTTCACAAACTGGCAAAAGAGTTTAAAGCGGAGCTTGTTCCCTTTGATCAATTATTTGCGGCGGCGCTCAAAACTCAATCTGTTACTGAGCAGGTGTCGGAAGTTGTGCACCTCGAAGATCAAGGCCACGCCATGATGGCTAAGTTATGGATTAAAAGCGTATTAGGCTCGCCTCTTCGCTAGGAATGATGGATGGCGATGCAGACGCCCCCG
>JANXZW010000005.1 GCA_025355305.1 Actinomycetes bacterium
TGCCGCGAGGCTCGCCATCTGCCTTCAAGATAACTGCTGCGTTCTCATCAAACTTGATATAGGAACCATCAGGACGACGATTCTCCTTAACGGTTCGAACGATGACGGCCTTTACGACCTCACCCTTCTTGACCTGACCACAGGAATTGCATCCTTGACGGTGCAGACGATGATGTCTCCGATACCTGCGTAGCGACGCGAGGAGCCACCGAGAACACGGATGCAGAGGAGTTCCTTTGCACCGGTGTTATCCGCAACACGAAGTCTGGATTCTTGTTGAATCATTTTTCGATACCCCTTACTTAGCCTTCTCGAGGATCTCGACTACACGCCAACGCTTGGTTGCCGATAGTGGACGAGTTTCCATGAGTAGTACGCGATCGCCAACACCAGCGGTGTTGTTCTCGTCATGTGCCTTTAGCTTGTTAGAGCGGGACATAACCTTTGAGTAAACACCATGCTTGGTCTGGGTCTGAATAGCAACGACGACGGTCTTATCCATCTTGTCGCTAGTAACGATTCCCTCACGAGTCTTGCGGAAACCGCGCTCGTTATTTAGCTCGCTCACGCTGCGCCTCCAATTCCGAGCTCACGCTCACGCAAGATTGTGTAAATTTTCGCAATCTCTTTACGGACCGCAGTCAGACGACCGTGGTTTTCAAGTTGACCTGTTGCAGCCTGAAAGCGAAGGTTGAAGAGTTCTTCCTTCCCTTCGCGAAGCTTGATCGCCAGTTCGTCTGTGGAGAGCGCACGAAGCTGCTCTGCTGTCACGATGTTAGACATTAGAACTCCTCCCGACGTACTACACGGCACTTCATAGGCAACTTATGGATCGCACGAGTCATAGCCTCGGTTGCGATATCTTCAGAAACTCCAGAAATTTCAAACATAACGCGTCCTGGCTTTACGTTTGCAATCCACCACTCAGGTGATCCCTTACCAGAGCCCATACGTGTTTCGGCAGGCTTCTTAGTAAGTGGGCGATCTGGATAGATGTTGATCCAAACCTTTCCACCACGCTTGATGTGACGAGTCATTGCAATACGCGCTGCCTCAATCTGGCGGTTTGTTACATATGCAGGCTCAAGAGCCTGGATACCAAAATCACCAAATGAGACGACGGTGCCACCTTTAGACATACCAGCCCGCTTTGGGTGGTGCTGCTTACGGTGCTTAACGCGACGTGGAATTAACATTTATTCAGCCGCTCCTTCCAGCTTTTCGCTAGCAACTGGGGCCTCGGTAGCAACCGGGGCTGCATCAACAGCGGCGCGAGATGCTGGTGTTGAAGAGGTAACTTCAGCACGAGGAGCGCGTTGTTGACGATTTGCTGGACGACTTGGCTTAGGGGCGCGCGCGGCAGCAAGTGCTGAGGCGGCGCGCTCGGCGCGAGATTCAATAACTTCACCCTTGTAGATCCAGACCTTTACGCCTAGACGACCGAAGGTGGTGTGAGCCTCGTAGAAACCGTAATCGATATCGGCGCGAAGTGTATGAAGAGGAACGCGGCCCTCGCGATAGAACTCGGAACGAGCAATTTCAGCTCCACCAAGACGTCCACCACATTGAACACGAATTCCTTGTGCGCCAGCCTTGAGAGCTGATTGCATCGACTTACGCATGGCACGGCGAAAAGAGACACGAGCAGAGAGCTGCTCGGCGATACCTTGAGCAACTAGCTGCGCATCAATCTCAGGGTTCTTAACCTCAAGAATGTTGAGCTGAACCTGCTTACCAGTGAGCTTCTCAAGGTCCTGACGGATGCGATCGGCTTCGGTACCGCGACGGCCGATGACGATACCCGGGCGTGCCGTGTAGAGATCAATACGAACACGCTCGCGTGTGCGCTCGATTTCAATACGTGAAACGCCTGCGCGCTCCATGCCCTTGCTCATCATGCGACGGATCTCGATATCTTCCTTCACATAATCCTTATAAAGCTTGTCTGCATACCAACGAGATTTGAACTCTGTTGTGATGCCCAAACGGAATCCGTGTGGATTTACCTTTTGACCCATTTACTCGGCCTGCCCTTCTGCTGCAACTGCGACTTCTTCAATTGGTGCAGCCTTCGGAGCAGCGGCCTTTTTAGCAGCGACCTTCTTGGTCGGAGCAACGGCAGCAACTACTGGCTTAGCAATCACAGTCTTATTTGGATTTGCCTTCGCGTTAACGACCTTCTTGAGACCGTGTGGGCGATATGAGCGATCGGTTGAAACAACCAAAGTCAATGTGCTGGCGCGCTTCAAGATCTGGAAACCGCGACCTTGGGCACGTGGGCGAAAACGCTTCAGAGTAGGTGCCTCATCAACGAGCGCTTCAACGATATACAGCTCTGATGCATCACGGAGTGATGGGCTCTTCTGCTTGGCATTGTTGATCGCTGAATTGAGAAGGGTGTAGAGATCTGCACCGACTTCCTGGGGAGCGAACTTCAAAGTTGTGAGTGCGATGTCAGCGCGTTCTCCGCGGATCAAGTTGATCACACGACGCGCCTTTTGAGGAGTTACGCGGGTGTTACGCAGAACTGCCTGCGCCACCAGTGCGTCAGTTGGATTGGTAGCTTTTGGTGTATTAGCCACGAGAAGCTCTCCGATCATCCTTGACGTGTCCCTTGAAGGTACGAGTTGGAGAGAATTCTCCGAGCTTGTGACCGATCATATTCTCGGTGATAAAAACGGGCACGTGCTTGCGACCGTCGTGTACAGCGATGGTGTGACCGATCATTGAAGGAATAATCATCGAGCGACGTGACCAGGTCTTAATAACAACCTTGGTGTTCTTCGCATTCTGATCATCAACCTTCTTCTGAAGGTGACCGTCCACGAATGGACCCTTTTTTAAACTACGTGGCATTTGTAGTCGCTCCCTATCGCTTCTTATTCGACTTACGACGACGGACAATGAGTGCATCGCTCGCCTTTTTCTTGCGAGTACGGCCCTCTGGCTGACCCCAAGGTGAGACCGGGTGACGACCACCGGATGTCTTACCTTCTCCACCACCGTGTGGGTGATCGACCGGGTTCATAACAACTCCGCGGACGGTTGGGCGCTTGCCCTTCCAACGCATACGGCCTGCTTTTCCGTAGTTAATGTTTGATTGTTCGGCGTTTCCGACCTCACCAACCGTTGCACGGCAACGGACATCGACGTTACGAATTTCACCTGATGGCATACGAAGTTGTGCGTATGGACCATCCTTAGCAACGAGCTGAACTCCTGCCCCCGCTGAACGGGCAATCTTCGCTCCGCCACCAGGGCGAAGTTCGATCGCATGAATCATGGTTCCAACTGGAATATTACGCAGAGGCAAGTTATTACCTGGCTTGATATCAGCTGATGCGCCATTCTCAATATTGTCGCCTTGGTTCAACTTTGCAGGAGCGATGATGTAACGCTTCTCGCCATCTGCGTAGTGAAGTAGGGCAATACGTGCCGTGCGATTTGGGTCGTACTCGATATGAGCAACCTTTGCTGGAATGCCATCTTTATCGTTACGGACGAAATCAATGAGACGGTAGGCGCGCTTATGTCCGCCGCCTTGGTGGCGAACGGTGATCTTGCCTGATGCGTTACGGCCACCTTTAGAGTGAATTGGGCGAACCAATGACTTCTCTGGGGTAGTGCGTGTGATCTCTTTGAAATCAGGAACGCTCGCGCCGCGCTGACCAGGGGTGGTCGGCTTAAGTTTACGTAGGGCCATTTTTTATCTTCCTCTTCTTCTTCTAGTCCTGATTCCCTTAGGAAACAGGTCCTCCGAAGATGTCGATGCGGTCACCGGCTGCAACATGCACGATCGCACGCTTAGTGTCATTGCGCTTACCAAATCCCTTAGGGGTGCGCTTGCGCTTACCCTGGCGGTTCATGGTGTTAACACTGATGACTTTTACATTGAAAACTTTTTCGACAGCGATCTTGATCTCTGTCTTATTGGAATCCTTAGCCACCAAGAAGGTGTACTTGTTCTCATCAAGCAGGCCGTAGGCCTTCTCCGAGACAACTGGGGCTAGGAGTACATCGCGATGGTCCTTCATGCGGACACCTCTACTTCTGATTCACGAGCAACTGCAGTGGCTGCCACTTTTGGGCTAGTTGGACCTGCGATGAATTCACGGATCGCGCTCTCAGAGAAGACGACATCATCGGATACCAAGAGGTCGTAAGCATTGAGTTGATCGTTGACAATCAGATGCAAGTTCTCAGCGTTGCGCAGTGAACGCCATGCGATGTCCTCGCTACGTGAAAGGACAACAAGAAGGTTCTTGCGATCGGAGAATTGGCGAACCGCGGAGATAGCGCCCTTGGTTGTTGGAGCATCTGTGATACTCGAGACAACGTGGATGCGATCTTCGCGTTGACGATCGGAGAGCACGCCCTTTAGAGCGGCTGCAATCATCTTCTTTGGGGTGCGTTGGTCGTACTTACGAGGTACTGGACCATGTGAGACACCACCGTGGCGCTGCAAAGGAGCACGGACAGAGCCTTGACGAGCGCGACCGGTTCCCTTCTGCGCGAAAGGCTTCTTACCACTACCGGAAACCTCGCCACGATTCTTAGTCTTGGCCGTTCCCTGGCGTGCTGCTGCGAGTTGCGCAACTACCACCTGGTGAATGAGAGGCACATTAGCCTGCACATCAAAGATCTCTGCTGGAAGGGTGACGTCGCCAACCTTTGTTCCATCAGGGCTCTTGATATCAATAGTCAATGCCATGGCTTATGCACCTACCTTTTTCGTGAGAGTCTCTGATACAGCCTTCTTAGCCGCGGAGCGGATGAAGACTGTTGAATTCGTAGCACCTGGAACGGCGCCACGAATCAAGATTAGGTTCTTCTCTGTATCGATCGCGTGGACGAGAAGGTTTTGGGTGGTAATGGTGTCAACACCCATGCGGCCCATCATTTTCTTTCCCTTGAATACGCGACCCGGTGTTGTGCGGTTACCGATCGAACCTGACATACGGTGCTTACGATCTACACCGTGCGAGGCTCCAAGACCTGAAAATCCGTGGCGCTTCATAACACCAGCAGATCCCTTACCGCGGGAAGTTCCGGTTGCATCTACGAGTTCACCAGCGGCAAATACATCCGCATTGAGCTCTTGACCAACTGAATAAGAATCGACGTTTGATGTGCGTAGTTCAGCGACATCAGAGCGTGGAGTAACGCCAGCCTTGGCGAAGTGACCAGCCTCGGGCTTTGTTACTTTGCGAGGATCAACGGCACCGAATGCCAATTGAACCGCTGTATAACCATCGTTCTCGATGGTGCGGATCTGTGTGACCACATTAGGACCCGCTGCAATAACCGTTACGGGAACGATCTTGTTATTTGCATCAAATACTTGTGTCATACCGAGCTTCTTGCCCAAGATACCCTTGATGGCAGCGCCCTGTGATTGCGTTGTTGTCATTGTCAGGTCTCCTTAGAGCTTAATCTCGATGTCGACGCCGGCAGGAAGATCAAGACGCATCAATGAATCAACAGTCTTAGGTGTTGGATCGATGATGTCTATGAGGCGCTTGTGTGTGCGCATCTCGAAATGTTCGCGGCTGTCCTTGTACTTGTGGGGAGAGCGGATGACACAGAAAGTGTTCTTCTCTGTTGGCAACGGAACGGGACCGGCGACAGTTGCACCCGTGCGCTCAACAGTCTCGACGATCTTCTTCGCCGATGAGTCGATCACTTCGTGGTCGTAGGCCTTGAGCCGAATGCGGATCTTTTGTCCCGCCATCGTCTTTCTCCTTTTATCTAGTTACTGCATCTAAAAATTCTTCCTAGCGATACTGCTTCTCTTCCTAGATAGGGCGGTTTTTAAGCCGCCCTATCCGAACAGGAGGAGGTACTACTAATTACTACTTATTGATCTTGATGACGCGACCAGCACCAACGGTGCGGCCACCTTCGCGGATAGCGAAGCGAAGTCCATCTTCCATCGCAATTGGTTGGATGAGAACAACATTCATCTCTGTGTTATCGCCAGGCATAACCATCTCGGTACCTGCTGGAAGTGTTACAACACCAGTTACGTCAGTAGTACGGAAGTAGAACTGAGGACGGTAGTTGTTAAAGAATGGCGTGTGGCGTCCACCCTCATCCTTTGAAAGGATGTATGCAGATGCGGTGAACTCTGTGTGAGGTGTGATCGAACCAGGCTTTACGACAACCTGACCGCGCTCTACATCTTCACGCTTTGTTCCACGGAGGAGGAGACCGACGTTCTCGCCAGCCTGACCCTCATCCAACAACTTACGGAACATTTCAACGCCCGTAACAGTTGTCTTCTGTGATGTTGGACGGATACCGACAATTTCAACTTCTTCGTTGACCTTGACGATACCGCGCTCAATACGACCCGTTACAACAGTTCCGCGACCGGTGATTGTGAAGACATCTTCTACTGGCATCAAGAATGGCTTATCAACTTCACGCTCAGGCTGTGGGATGTACGCATCAACCTGGTCCATGAGACCGAGAAGAGCCTCAACCCACTTTGGATCTCCTTCAAGAGCCTTGAGTGCTGAGATCCGCACGATTGGGGTGTCATCACCTGGGAACTCGTACTTGGAGAGAAGTTCGCGAACTTCCATCTCTACGAGTTCAAGAATTTCTTCATCGTCGACCATGTCAGACTTGTTAAGAGCAACAATGATTGAAGGGACGCCAACCTGGCGAGCAAGGAGAACGTGCTCCTTAGTCTGAGGCATTGGTCCATCAGTTGCAGCTACAACGAGAATGGCGCCGTCCATTTGGGCAGCTCCGGTGATCATGTTTTTGATGTAGTCGGCGTGGCCTGGGCAGTCAACGTGAGCGTAGTGACGCTTCTCGGTCTGATACTCGATATGTGCAATCGAGATCGTGATACCGCGTTGACGCTCTTCAGGTGCCTTATCGATCTGATCGAAAGGTGTGAATGGGTTTACATCTGGAAACTTATCGTGCAACACTTTGGAAATAGCAGCGGTAAGAGTGGTCTTACCGTGATCGATGTGCCCGATGGTGCCGATGTTGACGTGCGGCTTATTCCGCTCGAACTTGGCTTTTGCCACTTTTATCCTCCTGTTTTTCTTTGCTGGCCCCTGTTAGAACCAACACTTATGGTTGTTGTTAGTTACTCGCCGCGAACTTTCGCGATGATTTCCTTGGCGACCGCGGCTGGGACCTCGGCATACGAATCAAATTGCATGCTGTAGCTTGCGCGACCTTGTGTTCGTGAACGAAGATCTCCGACATAGCCGAACATCTCTGACAGTGGAACAACAGCTTTAACGACACGAGCACCAGAGCGCTCGTCCATTGACTGGATCTGTCCACGACGAGAGTTGAGATCGCCGATTACATCTCCCATGAAATCCTCTGGGGTTACAACTTCAACGCTCATGACTGGCTCTAGAAGAACTGGACCAGCGAGCTTTGCAGCCTCACGGAATCCGGCAATTCCAGCGATTTTGAAGGCAAGCTCTGATGAGTCAACATCATGGTAAGCACCATCGGTCAGCGTTACTTGAACATCTACCAGTGGATAGCCAGCAAGAGGACCAGCCTGCATTGCCTCTTGGCAACCCGCATCAACTGATGGGATGTACTCCTTAGGAACACGACCACCGGTGACCTTGTTGACGAACTCGTAATGCTTGTCGGTTGCACCAACAAGAGGTGCAAGAGCGATTTGGATCTTTGCAAACTGTCCAGAACCACCAGATTGCTTTTTGTGGGTGTAATCGTGGCGAGGAACGGCCTTCTTGAGCGTTTCGCGGTAGGCAACTTGTGGCTTACCGACATTCGCTTCTACCTTGAATTCGCGACGCATCCGGTCAACAAGAATCTCGAGGTGAAGTTCTCCCATTCCTGAGATGATCGTTTGACCAGTCTCCTCATCTGACTCAACGTGGAAGGTTGGATCTTCTTCAGCCAAACGCTGAATAGCGATACCAAGCTTCTCCTGGTCAACCTTGGTCTTTGGCTCAATAGCAACTGAGATAACTGGGTCTGGGAAGTCCATTGATTCAAGAATGATTGGCTTATCGGGATCGCAGAGAGTGTTACCAGTTGTGGTGTCCTTCAGCCCCATAACCGCGATGATCATTCCTGCGCCAGCGTGATCCTTCTCCTCACGCTTATTAGCGTGCATCTGGTAGATCTTGCCGATGCGCTCTTTCTTGCCCGTTGTCGCGTTGAGGACTGATGAACCAGTCTCTAGGCGGCCCGAGTAGATGCGCACGAAGGTGAGCTTTCCAAGGTGTGGATCGGTCATGATCTTGAAGGCAAGAGCGGAGAACGGCTCTGATTCAGAAGGTTGACGAGAATCTTCTTCTTCGACATTGCTGTACTTGTGACCCACGATGGCCGCGATATCAAGTGGACTTGGAAGGTAACGGTTCACTGCGTCAAGCATTGGCTGAACGCCTTTGTTCTTGAAGGCAGAGCCGGTAAGAACTGGGGTCAATTTGTCAGCGAGCGTTGCACGACGGATAGCTGCGATGATCACATCATCTGAAAGCTCAATGCCTTCGAGGTACTTCTCCATAACTTCATCATCTGCATCTGCAAGAGTTTCGATCATGTCGTGGCGAGCTTGCTTTGCCTTTTCAAGGAGATCAGCGGGGATCTCTTCGATGGTGTAATCCTCACCCTTTTGGGTTTCGCCACGCCAAGTCAGCGCCTTCATGCCAATGAGATCGACAACACCAATAAAATCCGATTCGATTCCGATTGGGATCTGCAACACGAGCGCGACTGCGTTAAGGCGTGAACCGATCATCTCGACGCAGCGCTCGAAAGAGGCGCCGGTGCGGTCGAGCTTGTTAACGAAACAGATACGAGGAACGTTGTATCGGTCAGCCTGCCGCCAAACAGTCTCAGACTGTGGCTCTACACCGGCAACACCGTCGAAGACGCAGACTGCGCCATCAAGTACGCGCAGTGAGCGCTCTACTTCAACTGTGAAGTCAACGTGTCCAGGTGTATCAATAATGTTGATCAGGTTGCCCTTCCACATACATGTGGTGGCAGCGGAAGTAATAGTGATCCCGCGCTCCTGCTCTTGCTCCATCCAGTCCATGGTGGCGCCGCCATCGTGAACTTCACCGATCTTGTAATTGATACCGGTGTAAAAAAGGATGCGCTCAGTAGTCGTGGTTTTACCCGCGTCGATGTGCGCCATGATTCCGATGTTGCGAACCTTGGCGAGGTCGATTGCTGTATCTACGGCCACTTAAATAATCCCCTTAATATTTCTAGTTACGTACGATTTACCAGCGGTAATGTGCGAAAGCCTTGTTGGCTTCGGCCATCTTGTGAGTGTCTTCGCGACGCTTTACAGCTGCGCCAAGTCCGTTGCTCGCATCAATTAGTTCATTCGTAAGGCGCTCAGCCATTGACTTCTCACGACGCTTGCGTGAATAGTCAACCAACCAGCGCAGACCCAAAGTAGATGAACGTGCAGCCTTAACTTCGACTGGAACCTGGTAGGTAGCTCCGCCGACTCGGCGTGACTTCACTTCGACCGCTGGCTTGATGTTATCGAGCGCGCGCTTCAAAGTAATAAGTGGATCAACACCATTGGTCTTGGTGCGAGCACCCTCAAGTGCAGCGTAGACAATGCTTTCAGCGGTTGAGCGCTTGCCGTCAAGCAATACGCGATTGATCAACTGTGTTACGACTGGAGAGTCATAAACAGGATCTGGAACTACTGCGTTCTTAGTTACGGGACCTTTACGTGGCATTAGGAGGCCTTCTTCTCTCTCTTGGCACCGTAACGGCTGCGAGCCTGCTTACGGTTCTTAACTGCTTGGGTATCGAGTGCGCCGCGAATGATCTTGTAACGAACACCAGGAAGATCCTTTACGCGACCGCCACGAACGAGAACGATTGAGTGCTCCTGCAAGTTATGTCCTTCACCAGGAATATATGCAGTTACTTCCATGCCACTGGTCAGACGAACACGAGCAACCTTACGAAGCGCGGAGTTAGGCTTCTTTGGGGTTGTTGTGTAAACGCGAGTACAGACACCACGACGCTGCGGGCTCCCCTTAAGTGCAGGAGTGCTCGTCTTTGATGACTTCTCAGCGCGACCCTTGCGGACCAGCTGTTGAATTGTTGGCACTTCGGTCTCCAGTTCGTAATTAATTAATTACTTCTTTTTGTTCGGACTTCCTCTGGTTACGCGCTCTACTCTCCGACCCACGCGGTCGGGTGTGTTGCCCAACAACATGCGATTGCTTTGCAAAAAATTGCGCAGCGGAGGTAGCTCGATTCTTCAAAGGAGCAGAGGAGAAAGGTATCTTGCAAGGCCCCTCAAGGTCAAAACGACCCCTTATAGACCTGCCCCGCTTGCAGTGACCCGCGACACGCCGAACCTCATATTTCGGGATAAACGCTTAGGCTAGGGCAGTGACTTCGCTACGTGAGAGCCCTCCAGAACCGCCGAAACCTCGCCTGCGCGGCCTGATTCACCTGATTATGAGCCCCATTGCGCTGGTAGCGGGTCTGGTTTTGATCACTTTGGCAGATAAATTGCGAGGACGAATCGCGCTTGGCGTCTTTACCCTGGCCGCCGTAACCCTTTTCACTGGCAGCGCTCTTTATCACCGGGTGGAATGGAAGCCCAAGAGTAAAGAGCTCTGGCGCCGTATTGATCACGCCAATATCACCATCCTGATCGCAGGTACCTACACCCCCTTCGCTATCTTCTTGCTTGATAAGGCTGAGGCGATCATTCTGCTCTCGATCGTTTGGGGCGGGGCGATTGCGACCTCTCTCATGCGAGTTCTCTGGCTCAACGCTCCGCGCTGGCTCTATGTTCTTCTCTATTTACTCCTCGGCTGGGCTGCGGTCTTCTTTTTACCTTCATTTTGGAGAAATGGTGGAATCGCCGTCTTCCTCTTGATTGCATTGGGAGGACTTTGCTACTCATTCGGTGGATTAATTTATGGAATTAAGAAACCCAATCTCTCCAGAACCTGGTTTGGGTTTCATGAACTCTTCCATGCCCTTACTGCCGCAGCATTCACCTTTCAATTCATAGCCGCAGGAATCGTCGTTTACACACATCAATAACATCTAGTTTAAGGCATGGTTCATGACATCTCACAAAAGTAATTTAGACGCGCGCGCAGTTTCAGAATTCTTGGCATCGCGCCGCAGTACGCGAGATTTCACCAAAGAGAAGCCTGTCCCCCAAGAGATCCTTGATCAAATCCTGACCGATGCCCTTACTGCTCCCAGTTGGTCCAACACTCGCCCATTCAAGATTGCAATCGCTACAGGAGAAGTACGCGAGCGCATCAGCCTAGAGTTCTTGAGCAGGTGGGATGCGCTCGCGAGAGGGCGTAATGGCAATTGGCTAGCCAAGTTAAAACTCATCACCTCTCGTTACGGACTCCCGACGAGCAATGCCTCAAGCGCTAAGCCCTACGTCGATGAACTCAAACCTCGGGCAAACCGTGTAGGCGCGGAGCTCTACTCCGCTATCGGTGTAGCACGGGGTGACCGCAAGCAGCGCGATGCGCAATGGGCGAAGAACTATGAATTCTTTGGCGCACCAACTGAACTTTTTATTTTTATTCATAAGAGTCTTGACATCTGGTCGGCATCTGATGCAGGTTTGATGATAGAGAACCTGGTTCTCTCAGCGCATGCCCACGGTCTGGGTACCTGCGCTCAGGGTGCAGTCGTCATTTGGGACGACGTTGTTCGCAAAGAGTTTGATGTTTCCAATGACTATCGACTGCTTACTGGGCTATCTATCGGTTACCCGACAGATGCTCCAATTAATTCTTTCGGCGCTCATCGGATCGACGCAACCGAAATCACATTAAGAGTTAAAGAAGCCCCACCAGTCTCCTGATGGGGCTTCGCTTGTCTCTCTTTACTACTACTAGATTTATCGAACTTCGATGTCATCCAAACGAATTGCTTCACCAGAGCCTTGTGCCTCAAATGGCGTGAAGTCATATTCATCGTAAGCAGCGTAGACCGCCGCTTTTGCTTCCTCTGTTGGTTCAACACGCACGTTGCGATAACGGGCAAGTCCAGTACCAGCCGGAATGAGCTTTCCAATGATGACGTTCTCCTTGAGACCGAGCAGTGGATCGCTCTTTTCAGCGAGGGCGGCATCGGTAAGAACTTTTGTGGTCTCTTGGAAGGATGCAGCTGACAACCAAGACTCGGTTGCGAGGGATGCCTTCGTGATACCCATAAGTTCTGGACGACCTGATGCTGCCTTGCCACCAGTAGTGACAACGCGACGGTTCTCGTTTTCGAAGCGACCACGCTCTACGAGCTCGCCAGGAAGAAGATCGGTATCGCCTGGCTCTAGCACGGTAATGCGCTTGAGCATCTGACGAACGATGATCTCGATGTGCTTATCGTGGATTGATACGCCCTGAGAACGGTAGACCTCTTGGATCTCGTTTACGAGGTGAACTTGTGTCTGGCGGGGTCCGAGAATACGTAGGACCTGCTTTGGATCAATCGCACCAACAACGAGTTGTTGTCCGACTCCGACGCGAACTCCATCTTCAACCTTGAGCTTCTGGCGACGAGTGATTGGGTATGCGACCGGCTCGCTGCCATCCTCTGGCGTAACGATGATCTTCTTGCCCTTTGCATCCTCGAGGAAGCTAACGACACCAGCGGTCTCTGCGATTGGCGCAACACCCTTAGGGGTACGGGCTTCGAAGAGCTCCACGATACGTGGCAGACCGTGTGTGATGTCATCGCCTGCTACACCACCAGTGTGGAAGGTACGCATTGTGAGCTGAGTTCCAGGCTCACCGATGGATTGTGCTGCGATAATTCCAACGGCTTCGCCGACATCAACAATCTTTCCTGATGCCATTGAGCGGCCATAACACATTGCGCATTGGCCGACCTTTGAATCACATGTCAGAACCGAACGGACCTTTACTTCAGCAACACCGGCAGAGACAAGAATGTTGATGTTCTTATCCCCTAGGTCGGTGCCTGCTGACAGCACAGTCTTACCGCCAACGACAACATCATCAGCCAAGTTGCGACCGAACATTGCTGTCTCAACATGCTCATCACGAATGAGTTCGCCCTGCGCATTTGTTGCCGCGATCTTCAGTGTGAGACCACGATCGGTACCACAATCCTCTTCACGGATGATGACATCCTGTGCAACGTCGCAGAGACGACGGGTCAAATAACCCGAGTCAGCGGTGCGAAGCGCAGTATCTGCCAGACCCTTACGGGCGCCGTGTGTAGAGATGAAGTACTCAAGTACTGACAAGCCTTCACGGAAGTTCGACTTGATAGGGCGCGGAATAATTTCACCCTTTGGGTTAGCCACCAATCCACGCATACCTGCGATCTGACGGATCTGCATCATGTTTCCACGAGCACCAGAGAAGACCATCATCCAGACAGGGTTCGTCTTAGGGAAGTTCTTTTCCATCGCGTCGGCGACTAAACCAGTTGCCTTCGTCCAG
>JANXZW010000010.1 GCA_025355305.1 Actinomycetes bacterium
CGGTAAGGACCCAAGTAGATGCACCGGTAGGAGCAAGGGAGCCGCTCACTCCAGTAACGGTTGCGGTGTAGGTGATGATCTGACCGGCGGCGGTGGTGGATTGCGCTGCGCTCACACTTAAAGTGGGGGTGGCTTTGGCAATGACAATATTGGTCGTTGGTGAGTTCGCAGCGTTGTAGCTGCTATCCCCTTGGAAACTGGCAATTGCGGTGTAAGTCCCAGAAGTCAAAGTAGGGAATGTACACGAGTAAGCGGTAGTCGGATTTGCATATCCTGAGGTATCTAGCGCCGGTGCAACCGTCGTGCAGGTTACTGCAGCTCCGGATCCATTAGCGACGCTCCAACTAACGGAGCCGGAGGGAACTGGATGACCAGAGATTCCAACCACAACTGCGGTGATAGTTGTTGGCAGACCGAGGGTTGGTGAGGTGGGTGAGTTCACTGTAACTGTCGGAGTTAAACTTGAAATTCCTAAAGTTACAGTGTTGGAACTACCTGCCGAATAATTGGTATTACCGTTGTATTGGAAACTGACAGAATATGTACCCGGGTTTGAGGCCACGATTGTGCACAAGTATGTTGTAACAAGGCCAGCTATGGTGGGCGCGGCTGGTGTACATGAAAGGACTCCAGCACTTCCTGAAACACTCCAAACCACAGTTCCCGTTGGTGGTGGCGAACCAGATATGCCAGAAACAGTGCCCGTAAAGGTAAGAGTTGACCCTAGAGTTCCGTTACCACTTGCCGAGAGAGATATTACGGGGGAAACTTGCGCGATGGTGACGCTTACAGGAGTGGTTGCTACGGTGGTGGAATAATTCGTATCGCTGACGAAGGTAAATGCTGCGGTATAAATGCCGGCAGTTGAGACATTGACTGTACATGTGTAAATACTTTGATTTGCACTTGTTCCAGCGACAGGTCCTGTAGATGTGAAACACGATGAAGCGGGACCCGTTAAAGTCCATGTGATTAGCGTGCTGCCGGGCGCTGTAGCGCCTACTGCCCCTGTGACTGTTGCAGTGTAAGTAATGGATCCTCCAAGAACTGGGTTCGTTGGAGAAATGACAACCACGGTAGTAGGAGTGGCTTTCGAAATGAGAAGAGAGATTGGGGCAGGCGCGGTTGCGGAAGAATAATTTGGATCTCCGGAGTAATTCGGATTAGCGGCATAAATGCCAACAGTTGGAGTTGGGATCGTGCAGGTATAAGTCGTGCTGTGCGAAACAACGGTTGGAGCAGTATTTGTCCCGCAACTCACAGCCGAACCAGATAGACCCCAGGAAATAGTTCCCGTTGGCGCAGCTAATGAATTACTTCCTACAATAGTCGCAGTGAAAGTTAATACCTGGCCAAGAGTCGGAGATGAGGGAGATTCACTAAAGACAAAAGTAGGTGTCACGACTCCCAAGACGACTGATATTAGCGTGGAAGAGGCTGTTAGATAATTTGTGTCTGCAGCAATCGTGGCCGCAGCGTGATACGTACCCGCAGAGGCTGTAAGAAAATTACAGGAATATGTGTAAACATTTGTTGAGACAAAATTTGGACCTACTGTCGGGCTACAGGATACAACCTGGCTACTTCCATCGGTAATAACGAAGTTGACTCCGCCAGTCGGTTGCAGCGCACCTGCAACACCAGTAACAGTGGCGGTCAGAGTTGTTGTGCCTCCTAAAGTTGGATTGGATGAAGCTACCAAGGTAATTGTCGGAGTTTGTTGGGTGAGAGTGACTGTTAGTGGAGTCGACGTCGCGCTTGAATAATTCGAGTCCCCATTAAAGTTTGCGCGAACCACATACGTTCCTGCCCTAGGGGTGAGAACCACGCAGGTAAACGTTGAAACAATTCCAGACGGAGACGGACCGGTCGAGGCATTGCATGTAGTTGCAGGTATTGCCGTTCCCGAGATTACAAAACTCGTGGCACCCGAAGGAGCGACTCCTCCAGTAGATCCAGTAACGGAGGCTGTGAAGGTCAACGACCCCCCCAAAGTTGGACTTGGAGCCGAAGAGATAGTCACGCTCGGAGCGCCTGTGTTGACGGTGGTGGCACTCGTTGAGGTAACAGCGGCGACGGGATAGTAAGTGCTATCCCCCGTGAAGGTGAAGGTGGCGGAGTATGGACCCGCCACATTTGCGACAACATTGCATAAGTAAGTTGAAGATCCAGTTCCTGCCGCCGGTCCCGAAGTATTTGTGCAGGTTGTTACACCAGTGACACCAGCAATGGCCCAGGAACCGACCCCCGTCGGTGCCGCAGCGCCAGTAGGACCCGTGACTGTTGCCGTAAAGGTGACAGTACCGCCGAGCGTCGCACTCGGAGAGTTAGCAATCACGGCGACGGTGGGAGTTACCTTGCTAACAAATGTTGTGTAACCCGAAGTGAGCGATGTCGCTAAATAATTTGCGTCCCCGCTGTAACTTACGAGCGGAACATAAACTCCAGCAATCGTGGCATTAACTGGGCAGGTATACGTCGTGACATTTGCGACGCTTGCCGTAGTTCCAGGACCACTGCAAGAAATTCCTGAAACACCAGTAATCGACCAAGTCACTGTCCCTGTTGGTGGAACACCAGATGGCGGTCCAGAGACAGTTGCAATGAAGGTAAAGGAAGAACCCAACAAAGCAGTCGCAGAGCTCGTCGTGACTGCAACACTTGGGGTCACTTGGGAAACCACCACACTATATGGAGTGCCAAGCACCGCACTGTTGTAATTAGTGTCCCCTGGGTAGGTGACTGAGGCCGAGTAGGCGCCTGAGCTAGGAACGGATACGGTGCAGGTGTAGATCGATGAAACGACACTCACGACTGGACCACTATTAAGAGCACACGATGTACTCGCCCCGCTAACACTCCAAGTTGGAGTAACAGTTGGCGCAAGTGAACCAGTCGAGCCAGTAATTATCGCGGTAAAGGTAATGGTTTGGCCAGAACTATTGCTTGACTGTGAAGCTGACATAGAAAGAGTTGGGTCAGCCTTCGCCACAACAAGGGGAAGGAGCGGCGAATTTGCTAATTGATAATTTGAATCTCCTGGGAAGTTTGCAAGGGTGGAGTAAGTCCCCGCGGTTAACAGCGGGAAGCTACATGCATAAGCCGACTGAATCTGAGGATTAGTAAGAGTGACGGTAGCCGCAACGGTGGAACAAGCTACTAAATTTCCTGAGGCATTGGTTATCGTCCAACTCATGACTCCAATCGGTGCTGGTGAACCCGTCTGCCCCGTAACAATGGCGTTCAAAACGACACTTCCCCCCAAAGTAGGGGAGCTGGATGCACTGATGCTAACTGTTGGAGTCAGACTTGAAACTCCCAAGGTGACAGAATTTGAAAGAGCTGAGAAATAATTAGTATCACCAGGGTAGAAAAGCGTTGCGCTATAAGTTCCATTTGCCGACGCCGTAATATTACAAATGTACGTTGTAATATTCCCCGTAATATTCGGACCTGATGGGGATGGACAACTTGCCGCGCCGCCTGTCCCCCCGATGGTCCAAGTAGGGGTTCCAATTGGTGCTACTCCACTAACTCCAGTCACCGTCGCCGTGAAAACAAGGGTGGATCCTGGTAACCCTGTACCGCTTCCGGTTAAGACGACTCCACCAACTGGAGGTGCTCTTGAAATATCGACATTGACAGCAGATATGGCGGCAAGGGACGTGTAGTTGGAATCACCCGAATAACTTGCCGTCACACTGTAACGGCCAGCCGAATTGGCGCTTATCGAACAAGTGAAAAGCGTCTGATTCGATCCAACTCCAGCCAATGGCCCGGTTTTAGTTGAACAAGTTGACGCCACTCCTGTGACACCCCAACCGATGGACCCAGCGGGTGCTGTTGCACCAGTTACTCCGGTAACCGTAGCGGTGTAAGTGATGGTGCCACCTAGCACAGGGCTAACTGGTGAGGTTGCGACAGAACTAGTTGGGATAGCGGCAGCCACAACAATTGAAAGAGGTGAAGTAGGAGGCAATCCGGAGTAAACAAGATCGCCACTGTAAGTCGCAGTTACTGTGTAAGTGCCCGCCGAAGGAGTTGTAATGATGCAGTTGTAGAGCGAAGTATTTGCTCCACTTGCCGGATTGCTAATCGACGTACAACTTGTGGCCTTACCAGATACGTTCCAATTAATCGTTCCCGTGGGTGTCGCGCTCCCATTTCCTGTGATGAGTGCTGCAAATGTAATTTGCTGGCCCACGGTTGGCGTAAGTGGTGTGGCGCTGAAATAAATGGTAGGAGTGGCCACTGAGATATTTATATTGATCACTGAAGAAGTTACACTTTGATAATTATTATCCGCACCAATGGTAGACGTAACGTGGTAAATGCCCGCGATAGACGTGGTCAGGTTACAAGTGTAGGTGGAGATACCGAAGTTTGTGCTCGGACCAATTGGGTTTGCGCATGTTGACCCTGCGCCATTGGGATCCGTAATAGTCCAGGTCACGGCTCCACCCGGTAGAACAGCATTTGCCACACCGCTAACTGTTGTAGTCAAAGTCGTGACGCCATCCAGGATTGGAGCAGCGGAGGCAGTTAATAAAATGGTCGGGAATTGCTTAACGATCGATAAACTTAATAGAGAGCTTGATGCCCCTACGTAGTTTGAATCTCCTATGTAATTAGCCCGCGCGATGTAGCTACCGACAGAGGGCGTCTGAATCGTGCACGTGAAAGTAGTGGCAACTCCAGTTGAGTGAGCATCTATCGTCGAAGTACAAGAGTTGACCAACGCTGTACCTGAAATGCTCCAACCCAAACTTCCGCCAGGTGCAGCTGCGCCAACTGCACCAGTTACCACGGAAGTGAAGGTAAGCGTTCCTCCCAAAGTTGGAGTCCCGGAGGCAGAAATTGTTATAGCTGGGGTTGCTGAACTAACCAGCGTTGAAGTTGAGGAGGCGACTGGGCTTACTGGGTTATAAGCGCCACCACCAGTGAAGGTAAAGGTCGCTGTGTATGTTCCAGTCACAGCCGCTAACACGCTGCACGTGTATGTCGAAACATTCGAAGCTTGTGATGGACCACTGGTAGTCGTGCAACTGGTTATTCCAGTTACTCCCGTAATACTCCAAACCCCACCTGTATTTGGAGCAGTAGCGCCAGTCGGGCCTGTGGCAGTCGCGGTGAAGACGATCGTGGAGCCAAGAGTAGCGGTAGTGGAGTTCGCACTTACCGCAACTGAAGGAGCGGTGTTTGTCACGTTAGTAGTTGAGCCAGATGAAGGCGTTGTGGCCAAATAATTTGAATCACCGTTGAAAGTGAAGAGGGGAATGTAAATACCAGCGGAAGACGCTAGAACAGAACAGGTGTAGGTCGCAACATTCGAGGAACCCGTGGACCCGGTGTAAGCGTTGCACGTTATCCCAGTGACTCCCGCGATTGACCAGGTCGCTGTTCCGGATGGCGCGACACCAGCAGTAGGACCAGAAACAGTCGCCGTAAAGGTGAATGTTGAACCTAGCGCTACCGTCGGAGCGCTCGTGGTAATAACAACAGCAGGAGATAACTTCGAAAGGTTGAGGGTATACGCGGTGCTCGGACCGGCAGATAGATAATTTGAATCTCCGGCATATGAAATTGCTGCAGTGTATGTGCCGGCGAGGTTTGCACTTACGATGCAAGTGTAAGTCGCAATTACTCCGTTTGTAGTTGGTCCCGAAATAGTCGCACAAGTAGTACCGGCAGGGGTGAGTATCCAGCTAGGGAGACCGACAGGAACGACCGCACCCGCAGCGCCCGTAATGGTCGCAGTAAAGGTGATGACTTGGCCTGAAGTTCCTATCGACTGGAGCCCAGTCACTGCGAGCGATGGGGTCGCTTTGCCAACCGATATATTAATTGTTGAAGAGTTAACCAACGCGTAGTTGGCGTCTCCAGGAAAGTTAGCCTGCACAGAATAAGTTCCAACAGTTGCCGCTGGGAAGGTGCAAGAGTAGGCGCTAGCAATTGTCGGGTCGGGTGGAGAGAGAGCAGGAGAGGTTGTCGTGCAGGTCACCGTCGCTCCTACTGGGTTGGTAACCGTCCAGCTCATCGTTCCACCAGGCTTAGCGCCACCCGCCGGGCCTGTAACAATCGCCGTGAGAGTTGCGAATGAACCAAGCGTTGGAGAAGAAGATGCTGCAACACTAATAGAAGGAGTTACTAGGGAGATTCCCAAGGTCACAGAGTTTGACGTTGCGGTCAAATAATTAGTATCTCCTAAATAGAGAGCCGTGACGGTGTAGGAACCGTAACTGACAGCTGTTACATTGCAAACAAAGGTGGTAACAATTCCAACGGTTGTAGATGTCGGGGTTGTCGTACATGACGTCACGCCGCTAGATCCAGTCAAAGTCCAAGTGATCGTCCCGGTTGGAGCGACTGCACCAGATGATCCCGTTACCGTGGCAGTGAAGACCAAATTCCCGTTAAGAGCGCCAGTTCCGCTCCCGACGAGGGCTATCAAAGGTGTTGCCTTTTGAATCGTAACTGGGACAGGCGCAGTTGCTGCGAGTGATGTGTAGTTGGTATCGCCACCATAAGTGGCAACCGCATTATAGGTGCCTGCTCGCACCGCGCTAACAGCACAGGTAAAAATAGTTTGTGTTGCGGTAAGCCCTGCGGCCGCCCCCGCCGTGTTAAAGCAAGAGCTGGATTGACCAGAGATGCTCCAAGCCACAGTTCCAGCAGGAGATAGCGCTCCGGGCGCTCCGGTAACAGTGGCGGTATAAGTAATTAATCCTCCAAGAACCGGACTTGAGGGAGACGATGTAACGACAATTGAAGGCGTGGCAGGCGTAACAGTTACTGAAAGCGCAGAGGCGGCAGATAATGCAGCAAAGTTAGCGTCACCATTGTAGGTAGGAAGAGCGGAATACGATCCCGATCTTGTTGTTCCCACAGTGCAGGAATACCGAGCGGTGATTACCCCACCACCGAGCGAGGCTGTTGATGCACAACTAGATGTCTGCCCAGATATCGCCCAGTTAACGGTCCCAGTCGGCGCCGGAGCACCAGAGACTCCGGTGACCGTCACAGTGAAAGTAATTGATTGGCCCACTGTGGGGGTTGCAGGGGACGCGGTTACAGAGATAGTCGGGATCAGCACCTGAAGACTAATTGCAATCGTAGATGAAGTTGTCGAGTTGTAGTTCGAGTCACCAGCAATCGACGAAGATATCTGGTAATTACCAGCGATAGACGTAACAAATTGACACGTGTACGTAGAGACAGAACCAACAGTTACCGGCCCCGTCGGATTGGTGCAGGTTACAAGGGAGGAGCGGGGATCGGTAATGGACCAAGTCACTGCACCACTCGGAATAGGCGCTCCGGTAGCTCCGGTCACCGAGGTTGTAAGAGTAGTAGTTCCATCCAATACTGGATTAGCAGATGCCGACACCGTTATAACCGGTGATTGCTTAGCAATAGTATTCGTCGAAACTATGCTCGAAGCTGCCGCATAATTTGAATCCCCACCAAAATTTGCTTGCACGTTGTAACTTCCAACGCTCGGTGTTTGGAGAGTGCAGAAGTAATAAGAGATGATCCCTGAAACTGATGGTCCTGTTGCGCCGGGACAGGAGGTAGCCCCAGCGGTTCCAGAAATTCCCCATGAAACGGCGCCGCTTGGAGCTAGAGCATTGCTCGAACCAATTACAACGGCGCTAAAACTGATTGAGCCACCAAGAGTTGGACTACCCGAGGCGCTCAGAAAGACAAGAGGTGTGGCAAGTGCAACAGTGGTTGAACTTGAAGATGGGGTTGAAGCAACCGCGTTGTAAAGGGAATCTCCGGGGAATGTAAACGCTGCCGAGTAGGTGCCAGCCTGAGTGGCGTAAAGAGTGCAGGTGTATGTCGCAACATTTGAAGCCCCCGAGGGCCCTGACGTGCTGGTACAACTCGTCACTCCAATTGGAACGCTGGTGATTACCCAGGTACCTGTCGCCGTAGGGGCTGACGCCCCTGTTGGGCCGGTTACTCGCGCAGTGAATGAAACCGTCGATCCGAGTGCGGCTGTCGGTGCATCCGCGGCAACAGTAACGGTGGGGGTTGCCTTATTTACCGAGGTAACACTTCCTGAGGTTGGAGAACTGACTTGATAATTCGCGTCACCGTTATAAGTGAACTGTGGCGTGTAAGTGCCAGTCTTGGAGGCCGTGACCAGACAGGTAAATATGGAAATGTTTGTACTTCCACCTGCACTGCTTCCGGTACTTGTGCACAATGCTCCAGAAACCCCGATTATCGCCCACGTCCCATATGTCGCTGGGCTGTAACTGGGGTTGGGACCGTTGGAAGGGCCTGTTACCGTGGCGGTAAAAGTGAATTGGCTACCAATATTCACGGTAGAAGTGCTTGTAGTAACAACCACAACGGGAAGAGATTTGGAAACAACCGGTGAAATTCCCGAGGATGTGGAAGCGACCGGGTTATACGTAGAATCTCCGACAAAATTGAACACCGCACTGTAAGTTCCAGCGAGGGTTGCTAGAACGCTACAGGTATATGTGGCGATGTTGGATGCTCGACTTGGTCCGGTGAAGCTGGTACAGGTAGTTATGCCAGCAGGAGCCGTAGTAATGGTCCAAGTACCTGTTGAAGTCGGCGCAGCAGCATTAGCCGGACCTGAAACAGTTGCAGTAAAGACAATGGTGCTAGCCAGCGTCGCCGTAGAGGAGTTTGCCGTGACTGAAGGGAGCACGGTTACCGGATTTACGACCGTTAATTGGGAAGTGTTGGCCGATGTCAAAGAATAGTTTGAATCACCTTGGTAGGTAAATGTTGTTCCGTATGTACCTGCCACGGAGGCGATCACTGTGCAGGTATAAGTCACCGAGCTTGCACCTGTAATAGGACCGGTATATGCCGAACAGGTGATGCCCGATGGCCCAGAAATAGCCCAAGCCCCGGCGCCGGTCGGCATTGTTCCTCCGCTTGGAGGACTGACTGTGGCGGTGAGGGTATAGGAAGAACCCAACGCTACTAGCGTTGAGTTTGGCGTTACGGTGATTGTCGGCGCACCCAAATTAACCAGCGTGGTTGATGAGGTTGAAACAGTTCCAACAGAGTTGTAATTGTTCTCTGCCGCCAGCGTGAATGTTGCGCCGTAGTTACCAATAACCGAAGCCACCACCGAACAGGTGTAGGTAGCGATATTGGGAGAACCAGATTTGGGATTAGAAGGTGTTGTTGTAGAGCAACTCGTGATTGATGGAACCCCGGTAATCGTCCAGGTACCGACACCAGCTGGCGTGGCACCATTTGTCGGACCGCTCACGGTTGCTGTAAAAACGATAGTACTTCCAATTGTGGCTGAGCCTGCGTTAGGCACTACCGTCACAGTCGGAGTGGCTTTACCGACTACTGCGTCACTTGTGCCGTTGGTGGAAGCGCTTGAGGTGTTGTAATTGGTATCGCCGGGGTAGGCCACTGTCGCATCGTAAGTACCGGTGGTAGAGGCGGTCACAGTGCACGTGTAGATAGCCACATTCGATGCACTGGTCGGGCCGGAAGGACTAGGACAACTTGCGAGCGTGCTTACGCCGTTTACATTGATGTTCCACGAAGCGAATCCCACTCCATTCGTTGGTGTCGCCCCACCCGAAGGACCAGTAACAGTTGCGGTAAAGGTAATTGACTGGCCCAAAAGTGCGCTGCCCGAATTCGCACTTACTACGAGCGTTGGCGTGAATTTAGAAACTGTCGTGTTAGAACTTGTGACTATTAAAACAGAATTGTAATTTCCATCCCCGTTATAAATGAAATTTGCGGCGTAGGTTCCCGTTATTGAGGCAGTCACTGTGCACGTGTAAGTCGCCACATCTGTTGAGGTCGTTGGGCCAGAGGGGGTGCACGTCGTCGGACCGCCGATTCCGCTCGTAATTGTCCAGGTAGGAGTTCCGGTCGGGGCTGGATTTGAACTATTGGATCCTGTGACGGTTGCGGTAAATGTAAGGGTACTTCCCAAAACCCCAGTCGATGAATTCGGGGCCACTGCTACTGCGGGTGTATTTTTAGAGACAGCGGTTGTAGTTGATAGAGCTGAGGAAGGCGCGTTGTAATTAGTGTCACCTGCGTAGGCAAAGGTAACCCCATAACTACCAGCGGCTACGGCGGTGAAGGTACATGTATAGGTTGAAACTGTTCCAACCGTTGATACCAACACCGCAGTACAACTTCCAGTTCCACCCGTCACTGTAAAGGTCGGAAGACCCGAGGGAGCAACTGCGTTCGCTGGGGCAGTGATGGTCCCAGTAAAAACCAGACTGGTATTTGGGAAAGCGGATGCAGCGTTCGGGGATACGCTAAGAGCCGGAGTCGCCTTTGCCACCGTGGTTGCATTAGAGGAGGTAACCGCTGGAACTGAGTTGTAGTTTCCATCCCCTGGATAAGTGAATTTTGCAGTATAAGTTCCTGCCTGCGTATCTATAACCGTACAGGTATAAGTAGTAACGTTGGAAACAGACGTTGGACCCGTATTTGAGTTACAGGTCGCAGCCGAAGGACTTAGTGTGCCTATGAAAGACCAAACTCCAGTTCCGATCGGGGCAGTTGCTCCCACAACACCTGTAACGTTAGCGGTAAATATTTCGCTGGAGCCAAGAGGTTGAACGGTGGAATTAACCGAAACTGCTACCGAGAGAGTGGGAGTACCAACTTTTCCAGGAGATACCGATTGTGGCCCGGCAGATATTGCGATGTAATTACTATCGCCTGGATAAGAAAAATTTGCGGTGTAAGTTCCGACGTTCGACGCTGCTATCGAACAGGTGTAAGTGGAAACTAGCAAGGATGTTGTTGGTCCAGCCGTACTTGTGCAGGAAGAAACCTGTCCACCACTGATCGTCCAAGTTGGAGTTGCAGTCGGCGCAACATTTGGCGCATTGGTACCGGTAACCGTGGCGGAGAAAATAATTGTGCTACCTAAAGAAGTTCCACCCGTAGAAGAGAGCGAGGCAGTAATGCCATATGCACTATCTCCGCTCATGGTCCAGAGTTTGCCAGGACCGGTCAAAGTGTTTCTAGCGATTAAACCTGCCTGATTATAAAAAGTACCGCCACTAACCACCGCATTTACCGAAGTTTGAACTGCTTCAGCGGCCCAACCAACCAAGGTTGCGCTGTAGTTGATCACGCTAAACGAGCCGGTCTGCCAGAGATTCAAACCGTTTGAGGTAGAAGCTATTCCAGTAATAATCCAGGCGGCAAGGTTGGCATCTTCTCGGGAGTTACGAAAGATATATTGCAAGTTCGTAACGGTGCGAACATCCCAAGCACTGATATCTTGGTTGAAAACAGTTGCTCCGTCAAACATGGAAGTCATATTTGTGACGGCAGCGGTATTCCAGTTATTAATGCTCTGATTAAATCCCGTTGCACCAGCAAACATGGAAACCATCGTCGTGACTGCGCCAGTATTCCAAAGATTCGACGAGCGCGTTAAAGCGACTCCTAAATTATTATAAGCCGTCGCTCCCTGGAACATGCTGGACATATTTGTTACTAAGTGCGTGTCCCAAGAGGTTAGATTTTGATTAAAACTGGTGGCTCCTTGAAACATAGAGGACATCGTCGTGGTGACCGAGGGAACCCAGTTATTTACAGCCACATTGAAGGAGGAATCGCCATTAAACATGCTGGCAAAGGTCGTGACCGCCCCAACGTTCCAGACATTGCCCGAGGTCGAGAGTGCATTGGCGCTGCCACCATCATTAAAGATTGTGGCGCCTTGAAACATACCCGACATATCAGTTACAAGGTGGGTATCCCATAAATTTATATTTTGATTAAAGTGATTAGCCCCTTGAAACATTGAGGCCATGTTGGTCACGGTCGAAGTTTTCCAACTCGATCCCGACGTGTTCATCGCCACAGAACTGTCATTAAAGTTTGTGGCGTTCTGGAACATACTCGACATATTGGTGACGGCGACCGTATTCCAGCTGCTTATGTTTTGATTGAAAGCCGTTGCATTTTGGAACATACTGGCCATATTTGCGACCGAAGAGGTGGTCCAACCGGTGACGCTACTTGAATTAAATACAGAGTCACCATAAAAAGCAAAAGCTAAATCTGTCACTCCAGATGTGGGGAGAGAGGTAGGTACAGATGTGAGGGTAGAGGCACCGTAGAAGGCACCATTTAAATTCGTAAAACCGTTCCACGCTGTCACGCTAGTTAGATATTGCGCCCCAGTCCAAGTGGTGTGGGTGCTGCCGTAGGTAGTGGCCCATGCGGCATTTTGTGGCCCAATTCCAAAGCTTAAGAGTGAGGCTGTATTTTGCTCAGTCACTGATACGGTAAAAGGGCCTGCGCTAGAATAAGTGTGGGTCATGCTTGCGACATCTGTGGCTAGCGGGCCTGTTACCAAATTGGCAGCACCATCACCCCATTGAATGTAAACATTGTTAGATCCATTGTTTGCAGTTGCAATAGTATTCAAAGTTGAATCAAGGGGAAGAAATACAGTTGACCCACCCGCTGGCATACCTCCAAAGGTGAGTGTCATTGCAGTATTTGCACATGGGCCGCATGTAGCTGCATAAACTGGTGCAATTCCCACAGCTAATGAAGCGAAGAGGGAGAATGAAGCAAGAAGGGTCAGAAAAGTTTTTCGAAATTTTTTACTGTTGGGCGCAATTGAAGAAATCGTATGGCGAAAAAAGGCGCGGGAAAAGAGCTTAGGTGCGAACAGACCAACCCCCCCCATACTTAAAGTCTACCCTTCAAATTAAGGGTTAGTGTGGTGAGGTCTCCCAAAAGTATCGATAATTGAAAGAGGGTAAGGCTCACGGTGCCCAGATTTTCTATTTTTTAGGAGAGGAAGAAGAGGCTTGCGTGGCGGCGGCCGATTTTCCGGCCGTAGGGGTTATCGAAACATTCAGAAGAACGGCGCCATCTGGAACCTCAGAACTCGCTGCAAGTAGGGTCGCAGAGTTCTTAAAATATGGGAGGTTATAGGAAGCGATTCCTGCAGCGTATTGAAGAGCAGTTGCCGTCCCCCGATCTGAGGATTCAGTGGCTGCGTTAAAACCACCAGCAATAACCATGCTGTCGATGGTGTAGTCGAATGGAAGGTGGGCAATAGCTCCATAATTTTGCAAAGCGTTGATTAAAGTAGCTTCATCTAGGGAAGTTAGGGTAATTGAGGTCTTAAGGACTTTAATGTTTCCTTGTACGTTTACGGAGTCCCCTAGTAGGCCGGCAAACTGCGGAAGACTCGCCTCATGGGGCACAAAAGATTGGGCCGCTAAGAAAATCACCATAAGAGCGAGAAGCAAGTCGGCAAACATCCAACCTGCCTGATGTGAGGCATCCTCTAGTGCGACCTGACGCTGTTTCATCGCCATTCCGGGGTTTTAGCCAGAGGCTCAGAGAAAGAATTGGGTTTCCAGGAGGCGCGATTGCGCTCAACTTCCTGTTTTGCAGCTCTCCATTGCTTCTGCTTCTCCAACTTGTTCTGATGTTTCACCAATTTCATTTGGAGCAGTTCCAAATCTTTGCGTGTCTCCTCTATCTCAGCCTGAATCTGTATCAGGTTGCCTCTGAACTCTGACTTTCTAGGCAGCGAATGAGCTACTCCGCTCAATCGACGGGATATTTGCTCCAACTTATCCGTCGAATTTTCAATTTTACCTGCCTGGGTCTTCTCAAAGAGTCGCTCAGAATGGAGAGTTTCTAGGATCCACTCTCTTTGCAGGCGCGCATCTCGCGAGAGCGAGAATTCATCTTTTGCGGGTAGGGGGGGGCCCGCCTGCTTCGAAACTTTAGTTCCATTTTCGGTAGTTGCGCCCAGAGAAAGAGTTTTTATCCAACGCTTCATCCCACGCGAGGCCATATTTAGGTTCTCACTTGCTTTGACCACCTTCTCCAGTGATCTAATCAGGGAAGCATCCATCGTATCTGGCGTAAGTTGGCGTTTTTGGAAGAGAAAAGATTCAACTTCTATAACTAGTGCAAGTCGTTCTCTTTGGGCGTCATTTTCAAATCGATTGGCCGATTTAATTGCTGAGCGATTCATAAATGGGGTGATAAAGGTTAGAAAAATGACGCCTGCAATGATGTAAAAATCTAAGTCCGCAATTCGACTCAGTGTCCATTCTTTAGCAAGAAGTCCGTATCCGTTCTGCCAAAACTGGAGGAAATTGACCACCGACGCTGCGCTACTTTTGGCGGTATAAGCTGTGAAAGCCGTAGTCGCTTTTCCAACAGCGAGCCAGGTGAGAGCTACCGGGACAAACACCAGAACATTTCGAAGCAAAACCAGTGCGGAGTAGACCGCACCTTCAGTAGATGCGATTTTTGGTTCGGGCAACAGCGCCATGACATCGTTGGAGGCCCAGACCGTTAAATCCTTACCTTTGGCTATCGCATTACTTAAACCCTCAAGGTAGGGATCATTCTCAACGCCGAAACTTTCACCCCACAAACGTAAGCGATCGGCCAAATCGACATTTTTCTCCTCTTTTTTGGCTCGCTTACGACGTTTATGAGAGGAAGTCACAACCTAAAGGTTACCTTGAGAGTTATAGCCTCTCCTGCTCATTAACTTTTGTCGACTGGCGTGTCGCTTTTGTACTTATTCTCCCCTCGCTCCATCATCTTGATGGGGAGGTCGCAAAAATCGGAGTACCGCAACTACTCTCCCGGGGTGCTCATTACCAACCCCTCGATTTTCACACCCTGCCGGAGTCAGCCCAGCAACGAGGCGATAACAAGATATTCATCTTCCCGGATCTCTTAGGTGTCCTGCGGCCAATTAACTTGATCCCTATTCAGCCGAAAAAAACCAAAATCTGGATTATGAATTCAGACTGGAGCGATCTACTTCCAGATCTACTCAACCCTCTAGAGCGCACAATTCTAGTTGATTGCCATTCACCTACCTATGCAGCGTTTTGGAGGTCGATCCCAGCCATCACAGTTGCAATCCGCGTCTTTCAGGAGAGAAATGGCCAACGATCCGTCATAACTCACACGTCAAAAAAGTACCGTGGTGAACTGGCCAGACTCTTGCTACTAAACGATGCAGCAGCAGCAGCTGGGTTTGAGTCGAGCAAGACAACATGTACTTCACGGTTTACCAAATGTTGAGTAAGAGAAGCGCCGGCGCCTCCAGCATCAGCGACAATAACAACAGGTTGTGAAATTTTCAAAGACTACTTGCTCATCCAGTAATTCCCACTGCAGATTCAATAAATGGTTTGAGTTTACGACTCAGGACTTCATAATAGACATTGGGCGGAAACTCATCTGGCAAGATCAAATCGTGAACGATCGATACCAGAGCGGTAAAGATTTTCGGCTTTGTCACATAGATCTACAATACTCTGTGTTACTTCACTCCAGGATAAAGTGAGTTTATTGTCTGTCCAACGTAATACCCCATTTTTATGCATTAATTGAATAGAATTTGCCCACCGAGGCCATCGTAATGACGCACTCGCGCTCCAGAAATAGGGAAACGGAAAAGTCGGTCAAAAAGAATTGTGTAGTTGATGTAGCAACTAAGAAATACTCCCTGACGATCAAGTTCGAGTGTTTCCTTGAAGGTGATGAGATCACACCGCAACTCATCGAGTGCGTACATCCAAAACGACATGCGCTGCTTAATCATGAAGGGATCAGATAGTAAGTCGCCATGGGAATGTGTGCGGTCGTAAATCAAATCCCACAGCGCGCAATTCTCCTACGCCAACTCCTGATCGTTTAGTAGGGGGTCGACATCTGGCGGAAGTGACGGTCCAAGGGTATTTGCTGCCGACTTCGAGACCAACCGAGGCCGCGCCTCCTCACGGTCGCAGAAGATGCCGCCCCAATAAAACACTGCTGTTTCCCGGGTTGCGGCAGTCTCGGGGAAGAACACCGCGGAATGGGTGTCATAACCTTTGCTGAATGCAACAAATTCAATTGGAACGAAAGCTGAATTGTTAAAAACCGATTCTTGTTGAGCGAGCCATTCTGACGAGAAGGTTTTAATGATCATTGCCTCCACATTGCGGTTGGGATAACCGTTCTGCGTGTGAATCGAACAAATCGCAAGATGTTCAACACCATCTTTGCGCTGTTGATCTGGCCGAAAAAGCTCTAGCGAATCAAAGTAGTCCGGAATATCCAAACCCGCAGAAACCCACTTCTGCAGATCAATCTTTAGTTGGGCAAAATAAGTGTGCCGATGTGCACACCGAGGATTAAGTTCCTGAACGGCGTCGAGAATGTGTGCAACTAGTTCAATCGCCTCAGCAGCTTCATGGATTGTAGTATCAATAGAGCCATCTTTGGCCTGCATCGGAAGCAATTTTTCGACCGCATTCACTAAAGAGGCCCAGGTCGTAGTGTTGACCCAAAGTTGCCGATGGTCGAAATCAGTAATGGAGTCATCACCGAAAGGTCAGAATCAGCTAAAACATTAATGCGACCGGTCCCCGCTGGCGTTGTCACCATCAAAGCTGCGCTCGAAGGCGAAGCGTTGGCGCTGGATCGAGCGACAATTTCTACATTTGTTGATGCCGGAGCGGCAAGTGCACCAGCACAGTAAAAACATACTTGATCAACTTGGGTGGTGAGATTGAAATGCTGAGAGGACAAAAGATCGACAAGAATCCATGTTGGTACATTTTTGAATGAATTTGTAGGATCTTGCACGGTTGCATTTATAATAAAAATCCGAAGCGCTCACTGAGTAGTGTAAAATTTTGTCCATACCTGGGCTGTTCAGTTTCAGCGAGAATAATGAGACTGCCGCCAGCGATTACAAAGCATTCAATACTGTAGATTTCATCATTTGTTAGTTTCGGTGACCCAACTCCCGTCGTCTTCTCCCATTCATCATCCGCGGCATGGGGAATAACCAGAAGATCAAATCAAGCAAGTACCTCATCAGTAATCAATCCCTCGGAATGCACAATTAGCTCAAATCCCGCTTCGCGAGTGGAGACAGCCAACTGCGCGTAACTAGCCTCGGCAGAGTGCACTGGGTTCATGAGTTCAGCGCCCTCTGGTTTGGTACACCACGCTTGGCGGTGCGACTCATCAACTAAAATGCGGGCAACAGTGCTTATCACAACCTCCTTTGGAGATGCAGGATCTTGCACTGCAATGCAAAGCGTTGGGTAATCCAACCCGGTTAGGGCTGATGGTAAATGTAGCTCGGAGTGTCAACGCTAAGGCATGTATCTGTGATCTCACCCCGATACCAGGCTAACTCAAGGTACCATCTATCACCACCGGCGAATTCTAATTGAAGCCGGCCTTCTCGAATGCACCCAACGAGGTAAGTGGGCTTGTTACTGTCTCACTTTTGCCGCCACAGAGACTCTGAAATCTCTCAATATATCCTCGTCCTCCCCTTCTTCGAAAGAGCGGAACCGCTAAAGCCTTGACGAAAGAACACTTAACCTTTAAGTTAAGTGTTGATGAAAGCCAACTCGAGCACCAAAGCGTTAGACCTGATTTTCGACGCCCTTGCCAATGCGCACCGACGCGAGATCATCTATTCACTCAGTCTTCAACCGGCCTCCATCACCGATCTCGCGCTGCAACGTAATCTCTCACTGCAAGCGATTCATAAACATGTAAACGTGCTCGTAGAGGCTGGCATGGTCACACGAAAAAAGTCGGGAAGAACCACATTCCTTACTCTTAATCGCGCATCAATGAGGGGTATCCAGAAATGGATAAACCAATTTCAAGCTCATTGGGACGGTAGCCCCGAAACTCTTGAAAATTATGCGCAGACTATCGAATTCAAGAAGCAACTCAAAAAGGAGAAGAGATGAAGAAGTTTCTATTCATTTATAACGCGAGCGCTGAGCAAGGTGAAGACACGATGGAGGCCTGGATGGCTTGGTTTGGCTCACTCGGCGAGCACCTCGTAGATGTCGGCAACCCCATTCAAGGTGGAACGCTTGTCATGGGCAAGAGCGTCACAGAGCTTGCTGCGATGAACGATCTTGTTGGCGGTTATTCGTTAATCAATGCCGAGAATATTGAAGAGGCGGTCGGCCTAGCCAAGAACTGCCCTAATTCTGCTGGAATCCGTATCTTTGAAACGATGCCAATGTAATTAAGGATCACCTGTTAAAAAGTTTTGACAACTCCCAGGAGCGTCAGCTCCTGCTGGAAGTAGACTCATCGCAACTGAGGGAGTCGAAATGAAGGCTTTGCGCAAAATTGACCAGTACGCAGGATTTGTTCTGGTTGATGTGCCAGAGCCTTCGCCTACTGCTAGAGAGGTAAAGATTCGGGTTTTAAGAACAGGAATCTGCGGCACTGATCTTCACATTAAGGCGTGGGACGAGTGGGCGCGTAAAACAATTAAAGTTCCGATTACCCCTGGTCATGAATTTAGTGGAGTGGTGGTCGAAGTTGGCTCGGAGGTCACGAGCGTCAAGGTGGGAGATTTCGCTTCCGGTGAAGGTCACATCGTCTGCGGTCTCTGCCGCAACTGTCGCGCTGGAAGGCGCCACCTTTGCATGAACACGGTTGGAATAGGAGTCAATCGGGATGGCGCCTTTGCAGAGTTCATCTGCATTCCTGAAGAAAATGTCTGGAAGCATAATTCCAGCATTGATCTCGACTTGGCAGCAATCTTTGACCCCCTTGGCAATGCCGTCCACGTCGCGCTCTCCTTCCCTCTTGTTGGGGAAGATGTCTTAATTACTGGCGCTGGACCAATCGGTCTGATGTCAGCGCAGATCGCTCGTTTTGTAGGCGCGCGCTACATTGTAATTACCGATATTTCAGAGGAACGACTTGCCCTAGCTCGCTCGATCGGCGTCGACGTAGCGGTCAACGTACTCAATCAAGATTTACGCGAGGTTATGAACGTACTGGGAATGACCGAAGGTTTTGACGTTGCCTTTGAAATGAGTGGAAGTCCCACAGCACTCCCCCAAATTTTGGAACATGTTGGGCATGGAGCTCGCATCGCGCTCCTAGGACTACCCAGTCAACCAATTGAGATCGACTGGGCAAAGGTCATAACCAACATGATCACGATCAAAGGAATCTACGGACGAGAAATGTTTGAGACTTGGTACGCAATGACCGCGATGATCCGCAGGGGTCTTGATATTTCACCCATTATTACCCATAAAATGCCATATACCGAGTGGGAAAAGGCCTTTGACATTGCAGCCCACGCCAATGCGGGCAAAATAGTCCTGGACTGGAGTGAACATGTTTAAGGGAATCAAGAGCGAATTACTCGCCGAGTTAAGTGATATCGAAGCCGCAGGCACCACCAAGCGCGAGACGGAGATCACTTCCGCGCAAGGCTCACGCGTCACGATCGAAGGCAGGCCATTCCTTAACTTCTGCTCAAATAATTACCTTGGACTTTCCAACCACCCAGAGATTATCGGCGCCGTAAAACAGAGTCTGGACGAACACGGGTATGGGCTCTCTAGCGTGCGATTTATCTGTGGGACCCAGGATTTGCATCTGGAGTTGGAATCTCGATTAACAGATTTCTTGCACCAAGAAGCCACAATTCTCTTCCCCTCTTGCTTCGATGCAAATGGAGGGATCTTTGAAGTACTTATGAAGGAGCAGGATGCGATCATCTCTGATGAGCTCAATCACGCATCAATAATCGACGGAATCAGACTCTCCAAAGCGCAGCGCTTTCGCTACAAGAATCGCAATTTGGCAGATCTTGAAGCACAGCTTGTTGCGGCCCAACCAGCGCGACGCAGATTGATTGTCACTGACGGCGTCTTTTCAATGGATGGATATCTCGCTCCTCTACCCGAGATCTGCGATCTTGCCGAAAAATATGGGGCCATGGTGATGGTTGATGATTCACATGCTGTTGGATTTATTGGCTCCACGGGCGCTGGAACGCCCGAGCATTTTGGCGTTTGCGACCGAGTGGACATCATCTCAGGAACCCTCGGAAAAGCACTCGGAGGTGCTTCTGGGGGCTATATCAGCTCTCACAAGGAGATCATTGATATTTTGCGTCAGAAGGCTCGTCCTTATCTCTTCTCGAATTCGGTACCGCCATCAGTCGTCTCCGGATCCCTCAAGGCGCTAGAACTCGTGCAGGGTGGAAGCAAGCTCAGAGAGACTTTGCGCGCAAACGCGAAACTATTTAGAGAGCTGATGGGAGCGGCCGGGTTTACATTGCTTTCGGGCGAACATCCCATCGTTCCGGTTATGTTTAAAACAGAAGCGGAGGCAGGTGAAGTTGCAAAACGTTTGCACTCTCGCGGAATTCACGCAGTTGCTTTCTCTTACCCTGTCGTACCGCTCGGTCGCGCGCGGATACGGATCCAACTCTCCTCCCAGCACAGCGAAGAAGATATCCGTAGCTGCGTGGCTGCATTTTCGGCAAGCGTACCTAGCCAACCTGTTAAATAATTTGCGGGTCGAGTTGGATTTGAGGTACGCAACCGGTTCGCTTCAGCAATTCATTAGCAATAAACCTAATGTTCACTTTCTCGTTAGTTGAAATTTCAACTAACTTCGAATACAGTCTGTTTTACACGTTGTCGTGCTCTCAACACCTAACAAAGGAAAAACATGTCTGTACTTACAGTATTACCAGCAGGAACATTTAATATTGATCCATCCCACAGCCGCGTTGGTTTTAGCGTTCGTCATGCAATGGTGACCAAAGTTCGCGGCTCATTTACCGAGTTTGCAGGTTCTGGCACCGTTGAAAATGGTGCAGGATCGCTGCAGATTGATATCACTGCCTCCTCTGTCAGCACTGCCAGTCCAGACCGCGATGGTCACTTGCAATCCCCTGACTTCTTTGATGTTGCGAACTTCCCAAAGTTGACCTTTGTTTCAACATCGATCAAAGATGCTGGAGCAGAGAAGGTTATTGTCGAAGGTAATCTCACCATCAAGGATGTCACCAAGCCAATTTCAATTGACTTCGAGTACACCGGCACAGCTACTGACCCATTTGGCAATGCGCGCTTTGGCTTTGAGGGATCATCTGAAATCAACCGTAAGGACTTCGGTCTTACTTGGAACGCGGCTCTAGAGACGGGCGGACTTTTGGTCTCTGAGAACGTAAAACTTGAGTTTGAAATCTCTGCAATCGCATTAGTTACAGCTCAGGCATAATTCACCCGTCCTAATTAAGAGAGGCCCTTGAAGATTTATCTTCAAGGGCCTCTACAATTTCCGCTTGCTAACTGCTACCTCATCAGTCATCGTTACACCATGAAATCTACCGATTCCGTGCAGGTTGCTCTGGAGAAGATCGCAGCGATTGATCACTCTGGATATGAGCTGCGGTCGGTTCTGGCCATTGCTCCTGATGCGCTAGACCGGGCCGAGCAGTACGAAAAAGCGGCAGCAGATTTACCACTCGCGGGTCTCCCGATTCTGCTCAAAGACAATATTGAGGCGATCGGATTACCGGCCACAGCTGGCTCCAGTGCTCTAGCAAACACTCCGGTGCAACGAGATTCGACAATTGCAAAGCGGCTGCGAGCCGCTGGTGCTGTGATCGTTGGGGCCACAAATCTTTCGGAGTGGGCCAATATCCGTTCGGATAAGTCAACCAGTGGCTGGTCGGCTGTTGGAGGTCTGACTGCAAATCCTTGGCAACACCAGCGTAGCGCTGGGGGATCTTCATCAGGATCCGGAGCCGCGGTTGCAGCTGGTCTCACACAATGGTCAATCGGAAGCGAAACCGATGGCTCAATCATCTGCCCTGCATCGCTCAATGGCTGCGTAGGAATCAAACCGACGGTCGGAAGCGTTCCCCGCGACGCGATGATTCCAATCAGTCGGAGTCAAGATACCCCCGGCCCGATGGCTCAGACGGTCGCACAAGCAGCCCTACTTCTTGATGTCCTCACAGATAAGCGGATATTTGAGGCGGCAGCTCGTACTGAATCTCCCCTGCGCATTGGTGTAGTTAAGGAATGGCTCACCAAAGACAATGGTGTTAACGCCCTTTTCGAAAATTCTGTTGCTGCGCTATCGAAAGCCGGTGTGAAAATAGTGGAAGTGAGCCTTCCGCAGCCCACAGAGGCAAATAACGAGGATGAACTCCATGTGATGCTTCATGAACTTGTTACTGACCTAGCCGAGTATCTAAACACTCGCCCCGGCACTCTCGTTAAGAACCTGCAAGAGATCATCGATTTCAATCGCACGAATGAAGCTGTAGAACTCCGCCACTTCGGTCAGGAGCTCTTTGAGAGAGCGCGCGAATTAGGTGGCAGGGGCCCCGAACATGAAATTGAAAGGGCCCGTAACTTAGCGTGGGCCGAGCAACTCTTGAACCTCGGACTTGAAAATGTCGATGTGCTCATTGGTTGCACATACGGACCGGCCTGGACCAGCACCTTAGGCAAAGGCGATGACTTTGGTAGCGCTAGTTGGATAACGACCGCGCCTGCCGTAGCCGGCACTCCTATTGGAACTATCCCCATGGGACTTGTCGATGGATTACCGGTCGGCCTTGGCTTTGTCGTCGGGCGCAACCGAGAAGAAGAGTTGATCACCGCCATGGCACAAGCAGAAAGAGTTCTAAATCTCGGCGTATTGGCGCCTACATTTTTAAAATAAAAAATCGCCAGTTAGCCAAAGTGCAAGGACGCATCGCGCTATTCAGATGGTGAGCCAGTAATCCTTAATGTATTTCTCGCCCTCATCGCAGAAGATTGTGACCACGGTATCAAGACTCATTTCCTCTTTAAGTTGCTTCGCCGCCAACATATGCGCACCCGATGAAGGCCCAACAAAGATTCCATGCGTCTTGGCCAGACGGCGAGTTTCTGCAACAGCGTCGTCGGAGTGGATATGAACAAATCCATCAATCTCTTTGGCATGGCGCTCAATGATTCCCGGAACAAATCCATCAGAAATTCCCTCAATCAGGTGCTTTGCCACCTCACTACAAGCGATCGTGCAGGACTCGGAAGGTTCAAGCGCGTAACTCTTGGCGGCAGGGTTCACCTCTTTGAAGGCCCGACCTACCCCAACGAGTGTTCCCCCAGTTCCGACGCCCGACACGAGAAGATCTGGCTTGCTGGAAAGTTGGGCAACTATCTCCTTGCCGAGCCACTCGTAGTTTTCAATAACGTTCCACTCGCTATCAAATTGCTGGGGCGCATAAAAGCCAGGTTGTTCGGCGATGCGACGAACTTCTTCTAGCGCCCTATTCACGTGGAAATCGCCTAGGGTTCGAACCTCTGCACCAAAAGCTTGTGAGATCGCGGTGCGCTCCATACTCAATCCTTCGGGCATTACCACAAGCATTTTGTAGCCTTTGACCGCTGCAACCATAGCCATAGCGTTACCCGTATTGCCACTGCTTGCCTCAACGATGGTATCCCCAGGGTGGAGTAGGCCTTCTCTCTCGGCCCGCTCAATCATGTATTTCGCGATGCGCGCCTTTACAGAACCAGATGGATTGAGATACTCCATCTTGACGTAGATGCCCTCAATGTTAATCAGAGGGGTATTCCCAATTGCGTCCAGAATGGTCTTCACAATGAAAAGTAAGTTGACAAGCAGGGAATTTCAACTTGAATAATTTTGCCATCAAAGCCCAAGATCTTCATCATGTTTTAAGTGTAGAACGGAAGGCCGATTCCTAGTAAGCCCCAGCCTGAGCGCCGCGAAGGTAGTGGTGTAAACTCAAAATATGACGGATTTGGGAATTATTAGCCCGTTGCGCGCTTACCGTAAGAGCTATATCGCCATGTTGGTTTCATCGACGCTTAGCCTCATCGCCTCGCTCGTACTGTCGGCGGAGGCGATCACCCTCGCCAAGCAACCAACGGTAAAGCTCGCCTGCGATATCAATGCAATCGTCTCCTGCGGCAAGGTGGCGCGCTCGTGGCAGTCCAATCTTCTTGGCTTCCCAAACGCGTTTCTCGGCTTGATGAGTGAACCTGTCGTTATAGCAGTGGCAATCGCTGGCCTAGGTCTTGTTGCCTTCCCGCGCTGGTTTTTGCGCACGGCTCATCTCTTCTACTTGGCCGGCTTGGCCTTCGCGTTCTGGCTGCTCTCCCAATCCTTCTTTGTGATTAAAGCACTTTGCCCATGGTGCTTGCTTGTCACGCTTTCTACCGTAACCGTATTCGCCACCATGACAAGAATTAATATTATGGAGAACACCTGGGCTCTCTCTGCAGAAAATCACGGGAGGCTTGTTAATTTGCTCAACCGAGGTTGGGGTCGGGTCTTGTACACCTTTACTTACTCAATCCTCGCTCTGGCGATCTTCTTCAAATATGGAACAAAATTAATTCACTAATGGGTTAATTCAGTAATCGGCTACTGCACTGTGATGCCTTAGACACTAGCGCTACCCCGAATCGCTCGGCTGCCATCTCAATATCGAACGCCATAGCAAACAAGGTTAAAATCGAACCTTACTCGCGTCCATCACATCAACCCGACTATCTGGCAAGTCATAATCCGCACAAGCGCGATTCAATTCGGCGATGATGATTTCGGCGGGGATGGCAACTCCATTCCAAGATTCATCCATCGTTGTGTGGGCGTCTTCGACCAGAGTCACATCGAGACCGCGTTCGATAGCCGCGTGGATAGTGTGACGAACGCAGTAATTGGATTGCGCGCCAACCACAATTAAATGATCGACGCTCAACTCTTCTAAAACTTCTTCCAGATCGGTCTCCTCAAAGGCGCTTCGCCAAAGTTTGTGAATAATCCGCTCATCCTTGCCAGGTTTGAGCTCGGGCACGATCTGCCAATACTCACTCTCAAGAGGCATATCGTCTTCTGAGTGCTGCACCCAAATTACATCCCTGCCCGCAATTCGCGCTCTCTCCACAAGTTCGCAAATCCGGTTGACGACTGCGTTTCGATTCTTTGCATAGTCAACGACACCGTTTTGAACGTCAATCACCATCAGCGCGCGCTTGGAACGATCTGGATACGCACTCATTTTTCTCAACCTCCATCGTTCGCTGAAGGCAAACTTCTACCTAAGGGGGCTTACTTTACCTCGCCCGCCCTAGTCGCAGTTTTGACTTCTATGAGTTTTCCTGTCGCTACGTCGTAGATGTATCCATAGATTGGAATGTTCTTAGGAACCAATGGATGTTGACGGATCCGCTCGACATCATCCGTGACCGACACCGCCTGATCGGCAATGGTCAACCAATCAATGTAAGTCCCTTGGTTTGACCCCGGTCCACTACCCACGTCATAGAAACCTTCGGCACCTAATGCGGCAGTCTCCAGACTCTTTGAGAGCAGACCCCGGATAACTTCGTCGGTGAAGAATTCCATGCCGCAATTGCTGTGATGTATAACAAACCATTCTTTGGTGCCAAGTAGCTTGTAGGAAATGACTAACGAGCGGATTGCATCATCGCTCGCCCGACCACCAGCGTTCCGAATCACGTGAGCATCACCTTCCGATAGCCCCGCGTACTTTGCTGGATCAAGACGAGCATCCATGCAAGTGAGAATGGCAAATTGTCGTGCCGGTGGAAGGGCGAGTTTTCCCTTCTCTCCGAATGATTCAACATACTTATTATTTGCATCCAAAACTTCATTTAATACAGACATCAGTCATCACTTTCCCAAGATTTCGCATTTTTAAACGCGTCTGCCAGACGTTCTGGCTTTCTCATCGGTCGGTAAACTACTTGTCAAAGAAAATTAAGTCCACTTATCAAGGCTTACTTGTACTTGCGAATACGATGCAGAATTGAACTTTGTGAGAAGGCAATGCCCTTATATTTCAATTGCCCAAGGGAGAACATCCAGAGATGAAGAGCGAAAGCGGTGTCCATCCCCTCTTGCTCAAAGAGAGCGCGCCCATTTCTCAGGGCGACGTGCATAGACCTCTTAGACAAATTTTTATTTCAGATGTCATCTCATCTGCTGCACACGCTAGACACTTTTCCAGTGCTCAACGAGAGGCGGTTTTGCAAAGAACTCTCCGATGATTGCGCGCCATTGGGTGAAGAGTTCGCTCTGGCGAAAGCCAACCATATGGCCTTCACTCATGAGCTAGTTCTTTCGAAATGTGAATTTTAGGTTTGATAACGAGTACAGGGCGATCCCTGCCAATAATCCCCAAAAAGGCGAGCCCAGTTGTAATGGATGTACCCCACTGATTGTCACCAAGATTGTGACCAGTGCTGCTTCTCGCCCATGAGGTTCATCGAAAGCGTCGTGGAGTGAGTTTGATAGCGCAGGAAAGAGCGCCAGGCCTGCCAATGCCGCAAGAGCAGCAGCCGGCAAGGCGTTAAAGAGCGAAAGGATAGACACTCCAACGATTCCCGCGGCGATGTAGGCAATCCCAGTGAAGACACCTGCTGTGTACCGAGTAGAACGATCAGGGTCAGCATGCTCCCCCACGGCAATACTCGCCGTAATTGCTGATGTGTTAACCCCGCTATTGAGGTAGCCCGCCGTAAATAGGGAGATCACGCCAGAGGAGATCAATGATTGGTTATGGGGGGCCTGGTAACCATTATTTTTGAGAACTGCAAATCCTGGAGCAAATTGTGTTGCAATAGTTAGAAGAAAAATCGGAAGAGCGAGACTGATTAGCGATCCAACTGTGAAGTGTGGATTTGTCCAAATAAGGTGCGTGAATCCAAAGTGTGGCGAAATTAGGTGGATCTTTCCCAGCGCCAGCGAGACCGCCACTCCCACTGTCAAGACTGCAACTACCGGAGTGCGAGATTTAAGCAGTCGAGCCAGGAAGTAAGCAAGAATCATTCCAGAAACTATCCAAGGCTCCGAAGCGAAATGGGTAAAAATGCTCACTCCAAAATTAAAGAGAACACCAGCGAGCATCGCCATTACGAGTTGATGCGGAATCGCCTTCATCAGTCGCGGCATCAAATTTGTTACCCCAACAATTATGAAGAGTAGCGCCACCATAATATAAGAAGCGACCGCTTCTTGAATTGTGTGAGTCTTCAGAGCTGTTACTAAAAGAACAATCCCCGCTGTCGACGTTGATCCAATCATCGGCATTCTGTAACGAAGCGAAAGATACAGACCAAGGAGTCCCGACATCGTCCACGAGGAGCAGATCCAAGTTGCAGTCTGAGCCACCGTGAAGTGACCAGATTGTGCGGCCTGCAGCATGATGACAATCGGGCCCGTCGCTGCGACAAGCACAACCAGAAACCCAGAGACAAGTGCGCTAAGAGTGAAGGAACTGGGTAGATCGCGCAGGTTGTGTAACACAGCCTTTAGCGCGGAGTCGCCTTTGGTCCCCGCGTACAAAGCCTCATCCACCGAACGATTCTAGAGATATCAAGCACTCATTTACACGTGAATTGTTGCATTTCGTAGTTCTCTCTCTGTTGGGCGACCTGTTCCAAGTGAGCAAGCGTGGAGCCTTTCTGAAACTCCTTCATCCATTACTCGATCGGTTCCCATATTTCTTCTCAATAGAGGCAAAGTACGAAGCCGGTCCCGTGACTTTCTGTTCTGAGACCTCTAAAACGTAGCACCTTAAGTTAGGAAAAAGAAGGGTCCCTTACAAGCCTGAGACGATAATAAAATAACCCTGACCTGCAATAATGACACTTCTTTCCACATTTCCTCCTGTATTAGATTGACGGGATTGTTATGGAGCAAATGACCATTCAACTGTCTTTGTTGAATCTAGTGGTTTCCGAATCAAAAGTAACGCACTCAAATAAATCATTCTGTGGAACAAGGCTCTCATCACCTTAGTGGCCAAAAACCCACCTACCCTTAATCAACCACCTAACCAAACCCCCCGTTTCCCTAATTAAAGTCCTCAGTAATATCAACCCAGACAAATTCCGCAATATGGCTACCTCCAGGTTTTTTGTACTTTGGGGTTCACCCTATCTCCTACCCTCTGAGCGAACATTGACCACTTTTTTTGAAGTAGAGCCCTAGGTCTAGTCGGCCCATCTTGATATCGTTGGGGGAAGCAATCTCCCATGCCAAATTGACAAGAAACGATTGAGGGTAAATTTTGGATACATTGTTTGATAAACAAAGAATCCTTTCAACCGCAATCGAGCTGTGGCGTAAGAGTCTTGTCTCTTTCGACGGAAATAACAGACAAATTTACTACCGATATAAAAAAGTCGGGGACGTCAGTTTCGAGGATGAATATGTAGACCAAGAAGTGCTTGAGAAGCTACTTCTAGAGAGCAAAATACGTGTTTCTGCACTTTACCCAGAACTTGCGATGAAGATCAATACCAAATCAGTGGAGCAATTAGCTGGTCTTGCTCAAGCCTTTGAAGAAGATACTACCGAACAGGAAAACGAAAAGGACCTGGCAAAACTGTGGGCTTTTCGATTGCGTCGATTTGAAGCGGTTTATCGAAAAACAAAAGAAGACAATGAAGAAAGAAATATCGATACATGTTTCGTAGCCGAAGGATTTGCTGGCTGGCAGCCAAAACAGTCCGGCACCACAATTCCTAACGCTCCACTTCTAATGCACTCAATAAAAATTGAGTCAGTTTCAAAGGGAAATAGTGATTTTTCTCTTGAAAAGACAGGTACTACCGTTTTAAATGAAGCATTATGCCTTTATTTAGAAACTGAATTTGGAATTCCTCGTAAAGTATTTGAACTTGAAACAAATGACCTGCGACTTGATTCTCCTCAAATTGAGGATTTGATTTCGCGAATCAAAGAATCCGTACCAGGCTTTAAGGTTAAGTCAGATAAATTACTTGGAAATTTCGCCTTCTCACATTATCCAATGGTTGTCGACCTCCAAAGAATTATTCAAAAGGGAACAAATCACCCAGTACTATCAGCGCTGGCAGGAATTGAATCTTCGATATCAAACTTATTAACGATCGGCTCAGAGGAAACATTAGAAGAGCTGTCTGTTAAAAATCCCATGTTAGAAAATTTGGTCTTTCCAGCTGATTCATCTCAGCATGCGGCTGTCAGTGCAATTATGGGAGGAAAAAATGTGGTGATCCAAGGGCCACCAGGGACCGGCAAAAGTCAAACAATTGCAAATGTGATTGCGGAATCAGCAGCCAACAAAAAAACAGTTCTTTTTGTCGCGGAGAAACGTGCTGCTATTGATGCTGTAGTAGAACGACTTGCCGATAAAGGACTCCAAGGAATTATCTTAGATTTACATGGAGAACCAGATAGAAAAACAATCGCTAAAAATTTAACGGAAGTCCTCAAAACATATGAAATCACGAGAGAGTTACCTAATGCTGATATTGAGCGACTCTTAAAGTCTAAAAAACTGCTTCAACAACGTTGGGAATGGTTTCATCAAGAAACGACGTTGAGTGATTATCAAGGAAATAAACTTCAGATTGCAGATTTATTAAGACAAGTGGGTCTTAAGGGAAGCCAAATTGACCGAGCACTAATTGAAAATGGATTAAACCACCTTTCGCAACTGGACCGCATTTCGGCTAATATACGGGATAACATTGCTGAAAACATTGATGTCCTGTATCGATGTGGGTATTTTTCAAGAAAAGTAACTGGCAGTTTGGTGCATGAATTCGCCCACAGAATCAAGTCTCCTGGTGACGCACAAAACTTAATGATGCAGGTATCCAGTCTGCGAAATCTCGTCAAAACCAGGGAATTCAAACAGGCTCACCACGCTGCAAAGAAACTCATTTCTGAGACTCAAAATTCGGTGACTTCAATCAATGAAACTCTTACAAAGTATGACAACGCTATTCAGGGAACTTCGGAGTGGCATCTGGAACATTATGACGAAATCATCAATTTCCTTCCTGCGTTTGGCAGTTTGAAAGAATACAGACGTATTAAGAATAAATCAGTTATACCTAGTTACTTTGCTAGAAATAGAGAGATCAAGTTAGTACCTACTTATCGACGAAATACCGCTGAAACTCTGTCTAAAGGTGTTCTTGGTGCCTCTTTAGTTAATTTCAAGAATTCCATTGATGCCTGGGTCAAAATTGATGGAAAAATCGATTTTCTCAAGAAAATCGATACAACTGCCCAGCGGTCAAGAGACGTTGTACGTGAAGCCCTGCCACACATGGAACATTTGACTCAACTTTCGTTGTCTGTTGATTTATTCAACACGAGCTTAGACAACCTTGAATCAATAGTGGATGTCCTGAATGAAGAATTGGAATACATTAGAGACTTGCCTCAAATCAACGAAGTAATGCTGCAAGTAAAGGAATATGGGCTGGCAGGCATAATCGAATTATTCGACGAAAAGTGCATTTCACAGTCAGCTGCTGCTGCATACTGGGATTACTTATGGCATTCAGCGCAACTTGAAAAGGTGTTACTAACGACATCTAAGTCTAATTTTAACTCAACCGCGTTAAATGATGCACTCAGAGAATTCCGCGTTAAAGACCACGAACAGTTCGCGGCAACGCCTGGAAGAATTATTCGTGAAATAACAAGGGGAATAATGGATGCTAACACACCTGGACATCAATTACTTCGCAAAGAATCCTTCAAGAAATCTGGGCACCTACCTTTTCGAGAGCTAATTACTAAGATTCCAAATGAAATCAAAGCAATCAAGCCTTGTTTTGCAATGTCGCCGTTGGCGGTATCGAAATTACTCCCTTCAATTGAAGGTATGTTTGACATCGTAATCTTCGACGAAGCAAGTCAGATCAAGCCCGAAAATGCCATCACTGCAATTTATCGAGGTAAGCAATTAGTCGTAGCAGGCGACCGTCATCAATTGCCTCCAACCTCTGTGGGAATAGGAACAACATCCTCAACTATTCCAAGCACCGAAGATGAAGAAATAGTCAATCCGGAATTGCAAACTCAAGATATGGAATCCATCCTGGATGCGGTTGCCTCTACCTATCCAGCAGGTGATTCACATATCAAACCTCTCAAGCTTCACTATCGAAGTAATGATGAACGACTTATTTCCTGGTCAAATTTCCATATATATCGTGAAGCGGGTGAAGAATTAGCCTCATTCCCTTCAGTATCTACTGAACCTTCAACCACACTGCGCCACACGTATCTACCCGGGGTGAAGACCCAATCTATGTCGCAGGCAAATGAACCTGAAATTCAGGAAGTAATTAAGATCGTAAAGAAGCACATTCGTGAATCTCCGGAACAAAGTCTTGGAGTTATAGCTTTCGGAAGTACTCACGCTGTGCGATTACAAGACGCCTTCAACATATTAGAAAAGCAAGACATTGCCTTTTACTCCTGGAAATCAGGCTGGAATGCGAAAAGAGAGAAATTCTTTGTCAAAAATATTGAACGAGTTCAGGGTGATGAGCGTGACGCAATAATAATCACTCCAGGATATGCACCTAATCTTGAGGGAAATGTGTTGCTGCACTTCGGTAGTTTGGCTTCTCCGGGAGGCGAACGCCGACTAAATGTTGCAGCAAGTCGTGCGAAGAATTCACTTCACCTCGTTACTTCTCTAAAGAGTACTGAAATCGACACTAATAGGAGCAAATCAAGAGGGATCGCACTATTGAAATCATTTCTCAATTTCATGGAAAATTCTGGTCGTCTTGAAGAATTACCAGAAGGATTTGCAGTTCCTCAGTCACCATTTGAAGAGGAAGTTTACGCAGCCCTCACAAAAGTTGGACTAGAAGTTGATTGTCAAGTGGGCGACTCAAGATACAAAATTGATTTTGGAATTAGACATCCAAAGACTAATAAATATTTGCTAGCTATCGAAGCCGATGGCTGGACTTACCACTCAACTCCCTATGCGAGGGAACGCGATTGGCTGAGGCAGGAAGTTCTCGAGAGAAAGGGCTGGACATTTGTACGAATCTGGTCAACTGATTGGTGGCAAAATTCCGCCCTCCAAGTAAATCGTGTTGTGGCTGCCTATGAACTTGCTATAAAAAGTACCGACCATAGCCTAAGTTCCGTTGAAGTTGGAGCTCCAGATGTCGTTCCCGCCATCGGTGAGTACGACGGAAATGTCGAATATGAAGTTCTCCGTGGACTTTTAGCCCAATTCCCTCGGTTGGGGAATGATGAATTAATGGCAAAGTGGATGAGTATGCTGAATTTGAAGCGACGAACTTCAAATTTATTCGTCCGTTTTGATGATTATCTTAGGATGGCGAAGAAGGACCTAAGATAATAGGAATTTCTAGTAGGAAACAAAGTCTAGTGATGTCGACTGACTGTCCGTCAACTTCGATTTATTGATTAAAGGAACGCCATTGATGCCGGGGGTACTTTAATGATTATCTAAATCTCAGGCGCCTTTTATGCTATCAGTTTAAAGAATCGGCAACCTAACTTCGCTTCCTCATAGGCTTTGTGGCAACCTGCAAAGAAGCTTCAAGTTTCCACAGATGCTTAATTTTTGCGGATCTACTAGAAATGCCTCTGCTTGAAAATGAATACCTAAATGAATTTGTGAATAGCTTTCTCTTTTCAGGAATTACTGCATCATAAAATCACACCTTTTTCAAAAGAAATTGAGTGCTTCTCTAATATCAATAAGAAAATGGGCTTTCTAGATTGGTGACTCGTCTAAATTATCTCGAATTCAATCGACTTCATGACCACGGAATCACTAGTCGCAGTAGATCAATTTAAGGTCACATTTATCTACACCCCATTAAGTTACTTACATGAGGCTAGGTTTTCAATGAGAAATGTTCGAGATTTTGCCAAGAGCTCTCTGACATAAGGAGTCAATCATGCGGAGCGAACACAATTCTTTGCCCACAATCTTCTCGTTCATTTCCACGAATTTTTGTAGTTTCAGATCAGGTTTATTTTCTGATTAGACAATCTGAATCCTGAGATAAGCACAAATTTATATGCCAATTAGATGCTTTAAAGAAAAGTTGCTCTATTAACCGGCCCTGTCCTTCGTACTCCCAAATGGGGCACATGACTTCTGGTTCGAACACTTTAGGGGAACTTTGTCAACAAGGAGTTGGGCTACAGATCTAAATCAAGAATATGCGGTAATGGTCAAAGTTGCTACAAATACATTAAGTTGCAATCAAGTAGTGAAAATAGCTGCCAAAGGAAAGTTTGGTAACCTACCTCCGTGCAATCAAAACCCTTGATTCCCATCGATTTATCCCGTCTAACTCTCGACATCGTAGAAGAGCAATTCTCTGGCCTCTACTCGGGTGAACTGGGCTTGAGTTCAATTCGCGGAGGACAGAGCGCGGCGAATGAGGCTCTCAAAGAACTTGATATCACTCGATACGCAGAAGATCGATCTGAAGTTTTACCTCGTGAACGCAGAGGAGCCACTGTTTTATCTCCCTACATTCGACACAACTTGTTGACTCTTGGCCAGGTCTACCGCGCAGTAAAAGGTGCTCCTTTTAGGGATCGCGAAAAATACCGGGATGAGTTGTATTGGCAGGAGTATGCGCGTCATCTCTATGCTCGCATCGGTACTCAACTTTTCAACAATCTGCGCTATGACGCTGCCTGGGATGTACCCGGAGATGGCTGGAATCGCGAAATGTCATGTGTCAAAACCGTACATCATGAACTCGAAACCGATGGTTGGCTTGTCAATCAAAGTCGCATGTGGATGGCTTCACAATGGACGGTGCGAGATAACAAGGGCTGGATACACGGGCAGGAACGAATGTTTCAAAATCTTCTTGATGGCTCGCGGGCTGCCAATCTCTTAGGATGGCAATGGTCGGTCGGTTCCGGAACCGGAAAGCCTTATGGCTTCGCTCGCTGGCAGGTCGAAAAACGTGCTCCGGGGCTCTGCTTTAAATGTTCCCTCAAAAAGAACTGCCCAATCGAGAACTTTCCCGATGAAGTTACCCCGATAGAGCTCGCCAAAAATCCTCTCTTGGATAACGATCTAAATATTGATGCCACGCGGGGACCGTTAGTGCCTGTAATCAATACCGACCCTCAATACGTTCTTCTGACAATTGATTCGATGGGCGACGCCGATCCCTCCCTTGCCGCGCACCCAGACCTGCCTGCAGTCTTTATCTTTAATAAGGAAGCGCTGGAAAAATTACAACTCAGCTCTCGCCGTATTGCTTTTTATCTCCAAACCCTTCAAGACTTGAGCACACGGCGCACCCTCCTCGCCTACATAGGTGACCCTTATATATTCGCGCATCAAAATCCGGTGGCTATTACTTACGCGCCAGTTCCTTCCTTTAAAAAATACAGTAACCCTGCCGCGCTCTACCCTTATCCTTGGCTTGTTACTCCGCATTCAGGATCAGTAAGAAGCTTTTCCTCGTGGCGCAATAAGTTGGCAAAAACACTTCAAAATTAAATCTGAGTTTCACATTGATTGGCACTTGCTCCACAGGTGTAGAGATTGCTGGAATAGACGCAGACTCCGATAAAGATTTCTTCTAAAACTACTTGTGGCTTTGGAGATGATTAAACCTCGTGCCGAGCTATCGCTCGAGTCGTACGAGAGTCATTGCGTAAATAGCGAAGAGTCGCCCTATAAGCCGGATCCTGTCCTTCGCTTGCGCGAATGGGGCACCATCCATCTAGTCGCGGGATTGCTCACGCGATCAAGCGACCTACCTGATGACTCGGGCGAGCAACCCTCAATGCCATCTTTTTGGTCTTGCTCCAAGTGGGGTTTGCCGAGCCATTGATGTCACCATCAATGCGGTGGTCTCTTACACCGCCTTTTCACCCTTACCGCGTGTACGCGCGGCGGTTCTTTTCTGTGGCACTTTCCCGCGGGTTACCCCGGGTGGGCGTTACCCACCACTTTGCTCTGCGGAGTCCGGACTTTCCTCGGCACCACAGCAACTTGTGCTGTCGCAACGCGGTGTCCCCAGACGACTCTTCTCTGCAAAGGATACGCGAGAAGCTGGGCGCGAGGTAGTCGCGATTTCTGCTTCACCTGGCGCTTTGCTAGGGTGTGGCGCGGTCAAGAGTTTCGATTTCAAGCCCCGGCTCGTCGAACAGCAACCCTCCAACGCGGTGGGGTGCTCCGGGTGAGGACCAGGCCAGAAAGTCTGGCAAGCGCGGGTTTATCCCCCGTATTCTGCAGAGCAAGGCTCTGTCCGAAAGGAAGTTAATAATGAAGAAGCAACTAAGAATCGCTGTGGCCTCCGCCGCAGTAGTGGCAACCCTCTCCCTTGGGTTCTCAGTAACCGCTTCAAACGCGGCAAATACTGGCACCCTAAAAACTCTTACAAAGGGAATTCTGACAATAGGTACTGATACCCCTGCGTACACACCTTGGTTTGATAACAACAACCCAGCAGATGGCAAAGGTTTTGAATCGGCTGTCGCTTATGCGATTGCGAAGCAACTTGGTTATCCAGCTTCAAAGGTGAAGTGGGTCAAGGCTTCGTTTAATACTGTTATTCAACCTGGTAAAAAGGCATTTGATTTCGATATCAATGAAGTTTCTATCACTCCCGATCGTGCAAAGGCCGTTGATTTTTCAACTGGTTACTACGATGTTGCTCAAGCCATAATCACGACCACCAAGTCGAAGATAGCAAAGGCAAAGACCATCGCCGACCTTGCAAATGCCAAGCTCGGTGCATCAGTTGGTTCAACTTCGTATGCAACCATCACTGATGTCATCAAGCCAAAGGGTAAGCCTGCGGTCTTCGATACTAATGACTTGGCCACTGCGGCTTTGAAGAATGGCCAGATTGATGGGCTCGTTCTCGATCTTCCCACGGCTTTTTATGTTGCTGGCGCCGAACTAACCAATGGTGTAATCCTCGGACAGTTCGCTCCTAAATCTGGCAGCGATCAATTTGGTCTCGTCCTTAACAAGGGCAGCGCTCTCACCAAATCGGTTTCTGCCGCCGTTGATGCGCTTCGGGCCAACGGAACCCTCAAGGCACTTGCCGCTAAGTGGTTAGCAGTCGCGGGCGGCGCACCACTCCTCAAGTAGTCTTCGTCATTATCGATAACGGAGGCCCGATGTCCTACCAACCTTCACCGCTGCGCCTGCAGCGGGAAGAGGCTAGGCGCCGGGCCTCTCGTCGTTCCGCTCTCATTGCCGTTATAAGCACAGTAGTCATCGGCACCGCGCTGACAATCATCGTTACAGGTGCTCCAGGTTTTAAGGCTGTGCGTCAATCCTTCTTTAGTTGGCACTACGCAAAGAGCGCCTTTCCGCATGTGCTCTCCGGACTTTTCATCAACCTGCGAGTCCTTCTTGTTGCTGGAACGTTCGTACTCATCTTTGGACTACTCATCGCATTGGCGCGAACTTCCCGCTCCCCCGTCCTCTATCCGGTGCGGCTACTTTCCGCTATTTATACCGATATTTTTCGCGGCTTGCCATTGCTCCTCGTGCTGCTCTTAGTTGGCTTTGGCCTGCCTGGCTTAGGAATATCGTGGATCCCGAGTTCCGTTGTAGTTCTTGGAACCATCTCTCTCATTCTCACTTACTCTGCCTATGTTGGTGAGGTCATCAGAGCCGGCATTGAAGCCGTAAATCCTGCCCAGCGCATGGCAGGGCGTGCGCTGGGACTTACCCAAACTCAAAGCCAGCGCTATGTAGTGCTGCCCCAAGCTCTGCGAAAAGTTGTACCTGCCCTGTTAAATGACCTCATCTCACTACAAAAAGATTCAGGCTTGATCTCGGTCCTAGGAGCGATTGATGCTATTCGTGCGGCTCAGATCGACACCGCGCAATCTTTTAACTTCACGCCGTATCTTGTCGCTGGCGCTCTCTTTGTTGCCCTAACAATTCCACTTACTCGTTTCACCGACTGGTTAACTCGGCGTCAAGATCGCGCTCGAGTCCAGCAAGGTCAATGGTAATTTATGAGTAAGACGATGCTCGATATTCTCACTCTGCGTAAAAGTTATGGATCCGATCTTGTTCTTCAGGATATATCGGTTTCGTTAAAGGAACATGAAGTTAAAGTCCTCATTGGAGCCAGTGGGTCGGGAAAATCAACTCTGTTGCGTTCGATCAACTTGCTTGAGGGAATCGATGATGGACAGATCTTGCTAGACGGGCAAGACATTACGGCGGTCGGGGTCGATGCGGATGCGATTCGTTCCCAGATCGGATCGGTCTTCCAAGCCTTCAATTTATTCCCCCACCTCAACGTCCTCCAGAACATCACGCTGGCACCTCGTAAGGTCCATGGGGTATCTAAAAGCCAATCTGAAGATGAAGCGATGCACTTGCTCAAACGTTTTGGCTTGGCTGATAAAGCAAAGCAGTACCCAGATCTCCTTAGTGGCGGGCAACAGCAACGCGTTGCGATTCTGCGCGCTGTGATAACAAAACCTAAAGTGCTCCTGCTTGACGAAGTTACAAGCGCTCTGGATCCGATTTTGATTGCTGAAGTTCTCACGCTCATCTCTGAACTAAAGAGCGAAGGTATGACCATGATGATTGCGACTCATGAGATGGGATTTGCCAAGCGCGTAGCTGATCAAGTTCTCTTCTTGCATCAAGGGCAGATCCTAGAAGCCGGCTCACCCTCAGATATTTTGGAGGAGCCACGCTCTACCGAACTTAAAGCTTTCCTTGGCGCCTTGCGCGACGCTGGACGACTTTAGTCCTTCTCGCCTTTGCCGCGAGCCTCATCGATCTTTGCCTGAGTCAAATGTGGAAGTGAATAGAAGCCTACAATCAGACCAAGAATCGCACCAAGGAGCATTGGCGTCCGCAGCGCAAAACCTCGCGAGAAGAAATGGAGCGAGAGAGTCACAGTGATTCCCCCAAGAAGAGCACCAATAGGCTGACTTCCAAGGGCGAAGAAGCGATAGACGCTATTGACTCTTCCAAGGATGTGATCGGGAATAATCTCTTGGCGCATCGACACAGTCACGACATTCCAGAGAATCGCAAAGAACATCTCGACCGCTGTAATTAGCCAGACCAACTCCCACACAGGAGAAAACGCCGTCGCGAGCAAGAAAATTGGTGATCCAACAATGACGACTTTGAGAATAAAGGCACGACCAAATCGCTTGATGATTCGCCCTGAGAGCAATCCGCCAAGCGCTCCCCCAACAGCAGCTCCTGTACTCAAAATACCAAATGTAATAACTGAGGTATGCAGATCTTCTTGAGCGAAGAGAATGAAGACTGAGAATCCAAGAGCGTTAATGCCATTAATTGAACCCAAAATAAAAGCAAGTGGGCGAAGGAATGGATGGCGCCAGAGCCAACTCAACCCCTCTCTGAGTTCAGCTCTAAAATTTGGTTTCACCTCTGAAATTGCTTGTCGCTTGATCATGGCTGTTGCGATCAATCCGATAAGCCCCGCGGAGGCAAAGAAGCTTGCGCCATCAAATGCAAGTGGCGCAAAGACCGAGATGCTCAAGAGAAGTGAGGCAAGAGGCGGGCCAACGAAATTCTGCATAAGGGATTCTGAAGTCCACATGCGGCCATTAGCCGTCTCTAACTGTTCAGTTTCTACGATGAGTGGAATAAAGGTCTGTGAGGCTCCATTCCCCAGAACTTCTGCGCACCCCAACAGGAAGGTAGCGGTGAGCAACAGAAGGTAGAGACCTGTGTGGGTGTGGATTGCTGTCGCTTGCAAGAGCGTTTTAACCACGTGAATGGAACTTCGATTTCCCCAAATAGATAGCGCCACTACCAGAGTGATCACGCCCCGAACCACATCAGTGAAAACAATGACGCTGCGACGAGGGAATCGATCGATAAATACACCGGCTGGCAAACTAAATACGAGCCATGGCATCGTTGCCATCAGACCAATAATGGAGAGGAGTAATGGGGATCGAGTGATCGATGAGGCAATCCATGGGTATGCAACCGCAGATACTCCATTGCCAAGATTAGAAAGAACGCTAGCGCTAAAGAGTTTGTGGTAGGACCTGGGAAGTTTCTTCTCTGGCACTACGTGGCAACTGCTCTTTCACTCAGTGACTTCAAAGCACGCAAACCATCGGATGGCCAGATGGCAACTGTGGTAATGCTGCATGGCAAAATATCAACGTGATACATACTCACCAGCGAAGCCTCCATCGCATATGCGGCAATGGCGCGAATCACAATATTGTGCGTAACCACGCAGATCTTTTTATGTGGGTATCTCTCCACGAGGTCATTGATGCCGGCTTCTATGCGGGAATAAACTTCGGCGTACGACTCTCCATCACCGGGGCGGTGACTGGGAGATGAAAGCCAACTCTTCCAATCCTCAGGATACTTCTCCTTCACCTCTGTTGGGGTGAGGCCTTCCCAATATCCAAAGTCGCATTCAACCCAGATATCGTCAAAGTTGATCTCAACTCCACTGGAAGCAGATATTTCTTCTGCAGTCTGAGTGGTGCGCTGAATCGGGGAAGCAATCAAAACATCAGGTTCACGGGCTGCTATCTCCTTAGCAACCGCCTGTGCCTGAGCAACTCCGACCTCTGTTAGCGCAGGATTCATAGGACCGACACCTGAAAAACGACGGGTTGGAGTGAGAGTAGTTTCGCCATGGCGAACGAACCAGATAGTAGTTGGCACCTCAGCTGCGACAAGACGTTCAGTCAACCGATTCAAAATTGGTTTAATGGCGGAAGGGGCTCCCGCATCTAAGGCTTTATTTGCCAGGCGATCAGCGTGCGAGTTCTCTTCGCGGGGTATCCACTGAAAAGTGATTAGTTGCATTGGATGAATGGAGCGCGCTTGACTCGCTAATTCGCGCATATCCGGATGCTTGATCTGCCAGCGACCAGACATCTGCTCGACCACTAACTTTGAATCCATCTTTACATGGATGTTCGCCCGTGGATCTAACTCGTGAGCCTTGCGCAGCCCCGCAATAAGTCCGGAATATTCCGCAACATTGTTGGTCGTAATACCAAGAAGGTCGTAAAGCTCTGCAAGTACGACACCGTTTTCAGAGACGGTCGCACCATACGCCGCAGGTCCGGGATTACCTCGTGAACCGCCATCGGCAGTCACGACAAAATCCCGTGCCATTTAGATCCTTACCAAGATACGTCGACATTCTTCACAGCGAATTATTTCATCCATCGCCAGGCCCTTAATGCGCTCGAGTTCAACAGCATTTATAGCGAGATGGCACCCATCGCATTTGTTGCCGATTAATAGTGCGGCTCCTACCCCATGAGCTGAGTGACGAATCTTGTCGTACAACTCGAGGAGAGCAGGATCAATTTTGGGAACCAAAGCGCTACGTGCTCCCCCGAGTTCAGCCATGGTTGCGCCAATCTCTGCCTTTGCGTTCTCAAGACGGACGTTGAGTTCAAGCTCCAACTTCTGCAGCCCTATTTGATCGTTGAGAAGTTCATCAACTCGAAACTTCACCCCATCGTGCTTCATCAAAATTTCTAGTTCGCCATCTTCAAGATCAGCCTTGCGCTTGGCCAGCGTCACCAATTCATGTTGCAATTGCTCAAGCTCTTTGGGGGTGCCAATACCTGAATTGAGGCGGGTCTCATCCTTCTTAATGCGATCATCAACTTGTTCCACGTCTAACTCGCTGCGGCGCAATTCAATGGCGACATCCGCCAGTTCGGTCTCCACAACGCTCAACTCAACCGCGGTGTTCTGTAAGCGGGTGTGAATAGCGGTGATCTGCTCAATTTCGGGTAACCCCGCCAACTTCACCTTTGCTTGCGTGATCTGGGAGTCGATCAGCTGCAGTTCAATGAGAAGATTTTGGTCCTCAAGGGTTGCCTTCACCAAAAGCTCCTATCGTCATGCGCCGTGAATATTGAGTTGCCTTACTTTAACTGAGAAATGCTTGGCCTTTCAATTTGCTATGGAATCATTGCGTCCTGAGCCTCCCGCACTGGAAGGTCAACCTGGATGCTCGTACCGGAAGGTCACTATGTCTGAATATTTAGAGATGTCGCAAGAGGAGCAAATTGCCCTGGTGCAGGAGTTCGCGATCGACTCTCTGGCTCAGTATGGGATGAGCGCAAAAAAGATTGAGTGTGTTCATCACGGATACAACACGACCTTCAAATTAATTGCGGGCGACGATAAGACCTACGCGATTCGAGTAAGCACCAACTTTCGCAAATGGCCTGAACATGTCTGGGCAGAGTCCCAATGGTTACTTGCGCTAGCCCGTGAAGGAAGCATTAACGCACCTGTTCCTATCTTAAATTTGCAGGGCGAGCCTTACTCGAATCAATACTTCTTCTATCAAGGATCTAACATCGATCTGATGATCTACCCGTGGCTCGAAGGTGAAGTGAGCGAGAAAGACCCTACCGAGGAGCACCTCTTCGAACTTGGACGGCGGATGGCGCAACTCCACCAATTAAGCAGAGCGTGGAAGCCATCGGGATACGCCAATTTCTTGGATGTAGATCGCCCGCTGATGGTCAGGCGCGACAACTTGTTCTTGTTCCCCCAGCCGCTGATCTCCGAGGCGCAGTACCAACTTTTGGAAGATCTTCGCGATCGATCAGCAGCGCTCTTTGAGAGCCTTAAAGAGCGCTTGGAACGTCAGCTAATCCACGCCGACTTGCATTTTGGAAATATTCTTCACAACAAGGGAGAGATGGCGATCCTGGATTTCGATGATGCTGGAATCGGATCTGCGCTGCAAGATCTGGCCATCTCAATCTTCTACTTACGCGCAGACCGCGAGCGCGAGAAACACCTGCTTGCTGGTTATGAGTCAGTCGCTCCCCTGCCAGAATTCGAGGCATGGGAGCTGGAATTGCTTATCGCAAATCGCCAACTGGTGCTCCTGAATTTTCTTTTCGAGAGCACAACCCCTGATGAAGTCGCGAAGGTTCCTCTCTACTTGGAGAAGACCGAACGCTGCCTCAAGCACTATTTCCAGACAGGAAAATTTGATCTCCTGATGTAGAGATGAGTACTAGCATTTCATAGACGAGAAGGACCCCGAGTGCTACTTTCTTGACATGATCAAAATCGGATACATCGTCATTGATTGCCAAGAACCGGCTGCTATCGCAAAGTTCTGGGAAGAAGTCCTCGGAGCGAAAGTGACCTTTGCCGACGGAACTGGTGCGATGCTGGAAAACCTCGTCAATTTGGAGAATGGCGACAAGTTCCCGCCCATCCTCTTCTATAAAAATCCCGATGCAAAGATCATTAAAAATCGACTCCACTTTGATTTAAGCCCCGATGATCAGGGGGCAGAAGTTCTTCGTATTGAAGGTCTTGGAGGGAAAAGAATCGAGATCGGTCAATCCGCAGACCCCGCAACAACGTGGGTCGTCATGGCTGATCCGGAGGGCAACGAGTTCTGTGTTTTGAAGAGTCCTGAAGCAACTTCGTGACGAGAAAGCACCCGCTCCAAAATTCGGAACGGGTGCTCTTTTAATCTCTTTTACTTGGTTGCGAAGACCTCTGGGAAGGCGACTCCAGTTGTGGAGTGGCAGTCATACCCATTTGGATTCTTGGCAAGGTAGCGCTGGTGGTAGGACTCGGCGGGCCAGTACGCCACACCTGCCGCGCTTGAGATCCCGGTAACAATCTTTCCGTAGCCACTTTTGTCGAGAACACCTTGATAAATGCCCATCGTCTCGAAGGCCTCATTTTCTTGCTCATCCGAGGTAGTGAAGATGACACTTCCGTATTGCGAGCCGATGTCGTTTCCCTGTCGATTGAAGGAAGTTGGATCGTGCATCACCCAAAAGAGGGCGAGCAGTTGGCGATAGCTAACCTCGGCTGGGTCATAGGTAACCTCTACAACCTCTGCATGGCCGGTTCTGCCGCTACAGACCTCCTCATAAGAAGGTTTCTCCAAGCTGCCACCCATATAGCCAACTGAGGTCGAAGTGACGCCCTTCGTCTGCCAAAATTTTCGCTCTGCGCCCCAAAAGCATCCGGTTCCAAAATAGGCCTTCTTGAGGTTATCCATGATCTCTTCCTTTCAAATCCCGAGCTTGGTTATTCGCCTCTATGGAACAACGAAGTGGACGGAAATGTTCCCATAATCTCCCTTGAGTTTTTAGTAACCTGCACTTTATTCAACTCCTGCACCCCACACTCTAAGGAAAAGTTAAGTTTTGATCAAAAGAAAGGTATAACTCGCACCCTCCTACATCAACAGTTATGCTTTTGGCATGAAACGTATATTCATGCTCACATCCTTGCTCACTCTGAGTTTCTCGGTACTTAGTCTGGGAAGCAGCGCGCAAGCATCAGGCACGTATAGTGCCGCGGAAATCATGTTCGCCCAACAGATGATTCCTCATCACCAGCAGGCCATCCAGCTTTCCAAGTGGGAAGTGGCTCGCGGTTCGAATGCAGCCGTACGCAAGTTGGCAGCGCGGATCATAAGCGAACAAAGTCCTGAGATCGCGCAGATGAAAACTTGGATTCCATCTGACATGATGATGGGTATGGAAATGTCAATGCCCGGGATGGTGAAAAATACTGAACTTGCCATAATCAAGAAAGCTTCGGGCAAAAATCTTGATTCACTTTTTCTAAACGCCATGATCAAGCATCATCAAGGAGCCATCGTGATGGCTACTCCGCTGATAAAGTCGAAGAACT
>JANXZW010000044.1 GCA_025355305.1 Actinomycetes bacterium
CCGGCTTTTGCTTGGCTACAGGGCCGGTGGGCTAGAGGCGCTAGAGCCTAAAAGCCGCAGGCCAAAGAGCAATCCCAGAGCTCTCACGCCAGAGCTTCGAAATGAGATCATCAAGCTTCGCGCTGAGTTATTGGCCAAAGGTCTAGATGCCGGGGCTGCCTCGATTGCGTGGCATCTTGGAGAATCGAAATTACATGTTCCAGCTCTCTCCACCATCTGGCGCATCCTTCGCGCTGCTGGAGTTGTGACACCAACACCATCCAAGCGTCCCAAGGCCTACATCACCCGCTTTGAGGCGGTGCAGCCAAATGAGACCTGGCAATCTGCTTTCACCCATTGGCGACTTGCCGATGGAAGTGATGTTGAGATTATCAACTGGCTTGATGATCACTCAAGGCTATTGCTAACCTGTTCCGTTTTTAAAGCGATCACCGGCAAAATCGTGACTGATACCCTCAACGAGTGCCGAGATGAGTATGGGACGCCAACTCGATGAGTTCCGCACGATCTACAACACCCGAAGACCTTACAAAGCCTTAGAGATGCGTACTTCACAAAGTTCTTATGAAGCAGCGGTGAAGGCGACTCCCAAAGAGGCAAAAGACACAGAGCACTATCGACTCCGCCATGACAGCGTCGATCAATTTGGAAAACTCTCACTGCGCGGAGCAGGCAAGATGCATCATCTAGGAGTTGGAATCGAACATCATTTCAAGAAAGTTTTCGTCGTAGTCGATCACTACAAAGTTTCGGTAGTGGAGAAGAAAACCGGTGAAGTGTCTCCGATATCTCGCTAAATCTGTCAAAGATGTCCTGACACATCACAGAGTGGAGCTGAGGGTGTCCTGTTCCACGACATGGTTGACAGGTGTGCTGAGAGATAGTTGACACTTTGGGATGTCACAGAGTCCCCGTCCTAACTCCCTTTCCCAGGTGATCATTCTTAGCCTGCTCCATGATGGCCTCACCCCAACCCAGGCAGCCCTGCGCTTTGGGGTAAGCCGGCAGTGGATCTATCAACTTCTGATCCGCTACAGAGAAGGTGGCTTGGAGGCGTTGGAGCCCAGAAGCCGCAGACCCCTGAGTAACCCTCGCGCTCTGAGTGAGCAGCTGCGTAGTGAGATCATCAGAGTGAGAAGAGATCTGCTCGCGCAAGGTCTCGATGCCGGAGCTGCCTCGATTGCGTGGCATCTTGGAGAATCGAAATTACATGTTCCAGCTCTCTCCACCATCTGGCGCATCCTTCACGCTGCTGGAGTTGTGACACCAACACCATCCAAGCGTCCCAAGGCCTACATCACCCGCTTTGAGGCGGTGCAGCCGAATGAGACCTGGCAATCTGATTTCACCCATTGGCGACTTAAGGATGGAAGTGATGTCGAAATTATCAACTGGCTAGATGATCACTCTAGGTTACTGCTCTATTGCTCGGCATATAAAGCAGTCACTGGAAAGATTGTGATTGATAGCTTCAATGAGTGTCGAAACACCTATGGAACACCATTTTCAACGCTGACCGATAATGGCAATGTCTATACCTCGCGCTTTGTGAAGGGAAAGAATGGCTTTGAATATCTTCTCTCCGAACTAGATATCGTTCAGAAGAATGGCTCTCCAGGACATCCAGAGACCCAAGGCAAGATCGAGCGTTTCCACCAAACGCTTAAGAGATGGCTATCTGAGCAGGACGCGGCAAACGATCTCAAAGAACTGCAGTGCCAACTCGATGAATTTCGTCTGATCTATAACACCAAGCGGCCGCATAAAGCGCTGGCAATGAAAACTCCACAGAACTCCTATGAAGCAACGGTGAAGGCGACTCCCAAAGAGGCAAAAGACAAAGAGCACTACCGAGTCCGCCATGACAGCGTCGATCAATTCGGAAAACTCTCACTTCGAAGAGCTGGCAAGATGCATCATCTAGGAGTTGGAATCGAACATCATTTCAAGAAAGTTTTCGTCGTAGTCGATCACTACAAAGTTTCGGTAGTGGAGAAGAAAACCGGTGAGGTGCTCTCCAAGCATGAAATTGA